>NZ_CP029426.2:600000-955000 GCF_002266435.3 Bradyrhizobium amphicarpaeae | reverse complement strand
AGCTCAACAATCCTGACGATTGTTGGCCACTGATGTTTCTAAAACGATCCGATAGTGAGCCGAAGCTCGCTGAAGGATCATCCTTAGAAAGGAGGTGATCCAGCCGCAGGTTCCCCTACGGCTACCTTGTTACGACTTCACCCCAGTCGCTGACCCTACCGTGGTTAGCTGCCTCCCTTGCGGGTTAGCGCACTACCTTCAGGTAAAACCAACTCCCATGGTGTGACGGGCGGTGTGTACAAGGCCCGGGAACGTATTCACCGTGGCGTGCTGATCCACGATTACTAGCGATTCCAACTTCATGGGCTCGAGTTGCAGAGCCCAATCCGAACTGAGACGGCTTTTTGAGATTTGCGAAGGGTCGCCCCTTAGCATCCCATTGTCACCGCCATTGTAGCACGTGTGTAGCCCAGCCCGTAAGGGCCATGAGGACTTGACGTCATCCCCACCTTCCTCGCGGCTTATCACCGGCAGTCTCCTTAGAGTGCTCAACTAAATGGTAGCAACTAAGGACGGGGGTTGCGCTCGTTGCGGGACTTAACCCAACATCTCACGACACGAGCTGACGACAGCCATGCAGCACCTGTGCTCCAGGCTCCGAAGAGAAGGTCACATCTCTGCGACCGGTCCTGGACATGTCAAGGGCTGGTAAGGTTCTGCGCGTTGCGTCGAATTAAACCACATGCTCCACCGCTTGTGCGGGCCCCCGTCAATTCCTTTGAGTTTTAATCTTGCGACCGTACTCCCCAGGCGGAATGCTTAAAGCGTTAGCTGCGCCACTAGTGAGTAAACCCACTAACGGCTGGCATTCATCGTTTACGGCGTGGACTACCAGGGTATCTAATCCTGTTTGCTCCCCACGCTTTCGTGCCTCAGCGTCAGTATCGGGCCAGTGAGCCGCCTTCGCCACTGGTGTTCTTGCGAATATCTACGAATTTCACCTCTACACTCGCAGTTCCACTCACCTCTCCCGAACTCAAGATCTTCAGTATCAAAGGCAGTTCTGGAGTTGAGCTCCAGGATTTCACCCCTGACTTAAAGACCCGCCTACGCACCCTTTACGCCCAGTGATTCCGAGCAACGCTAGCCCCCTTCGTATTACCGCGGCTGCTGGCACGAAGTTAGCCGGGGCTTATTCTTGCGGTACCGTCATTATCTTCCCGCACAAAAGAGCTTTACAACCCTAGGGCCTTCATCACTCACGCGGCATGGCTGGATCAGGGTTGCCCCCATTGTCCAATATTCCCCACTGCTGCCTCCCGTAGGAGTTTGGGCCGTGTCTCAGTCCCAATGTGGCTGATCATCCTCTCAGACCAGCTACTGATCGTCGCCTTGGTGAGCCATTACCTCACCAACTAGCTAATCAGACGCGGGCCAATCTTTCGGCGATAAATCTTTCCCCGTAAGGGCTTATCCGGTATTAGCACAAGTTTCCCTGTGTTGTTCCGAACCAAAAGGTATGTTCCCACGCGTTACTCACCCGTCTGCCGCTGACGTATTGCTACGCCCGCTCGACTTGCATGTGTTAAGCCTGCCGCCAGCGTTCGCTCTGAGCCAGGATCAAACTCTCAAGTTGGACTTGAACTTTGAACCGGCTGATCACAACGTTTGACGAGGTCCCACCATTATCGACCGAAGTCGATGTGCTGCCTGCGATTCACATCGCGGGCAACGATGGTGTTTCCTTGAAAACGTGTACCGCCGAAGTCTTTCGTCCGGTCCCGATCCAAAAAGCCGAAGCTCTTTAAATGCGAGACCCGCAAGGACTCCGCCGTCCACGTTTCTCTTTCTTCATCTTCACTTGTCAAACAGCCCGGGACCAGGAGGCCCCAACCTTCCAGAGTGGAAGGGTTCCGACACCCTTACCGACGACGAATGAACTCCAACCGATTTGTGTCGGCTGTTGTGCACTCAACGAGGTGAGGAGCATCAGTGGCGCGTTCGCTCGCCTTGGTCAGTGACCCGGCGGCGCCGCGCTCAGTGGTCGGGTTATAGGCCCCCGCACTCGGGATTGTCAACGCCCATCGTCAACAAATCGTCGCACAGTTGATTGTCGCAAAAAACAACGCGTTTCCAGAGGGTTACAGGGGCCGCAAACGCGCCGATCCGATCGGGTCGGCGAAAAAACTTGAAAAAAGTTTGGGCCCCAGGGGGCTCCGGAGCCGGCCTGGGAGGGGTTGTGGAGCGCCCCTTAGGGAGCGACCTGTTAACCCCCAGCGGAACGGCCTGACGAGTGGCTGGCGCGCGGGTCGGGCGGCTTGGGCAGATGCTTGGGCCAGATACTCTGCCAGGAAAGTCGGGAGGGCTTGAGGAGCGGCTTGCCGTACCTTTGCGCCAGGAAGCGGCTTGCGGCCTCCTGTCGGGAGGCCCCTGCCCCCCGGACGTTCAGGAAACTTTTTCCATGACAGGCGCCGTACTTGAGCCACAATCCCGCGGCGTTCTGATAAGAGACAAGCTTGAATCGCAGGGATGCCAGTGGGGGCTGCCGGCGGTTTTCATGGGGTCAGAGGAAGGCGATCTTGCAGATGACGCGGCCTTCCTCCGACATTCGAGAGACATCGAGAGAGCTTTTTCCGTCCAGCTGTTCGTAATTTCGGCCGGGCCCTTCGCGGGGCCTTCTGAGCGCGAACGCCTGCGCGGCTTGCCTTTTCCCGGCGATCCCCCTTCAAGAGGGCGGCCAGGGACGAGGTTAGAACCGGGCTTCTTGGGTCGTTGATTGGGGGACTTGAGTGAACCACAGGACATCACGCGGCGCTTACGGGCGTGAGACCGGGATCATCGATCTCGGCCACGAGCCGCCGCTGTCCGTCGACGGTTCCGAGGCCGCCGTGATCGATCGCCGCCGCGTTTCGGTGCAATGGTTCAGCGGGACAATCCTGACCGGACTCTGCGGCGCAGCCTTGATCGGCGGCGCCGTTTTCGCATCGCTCGACGGCGAGATGACCTTCGCCAAGGTGCCGGAGCGGGTCGAGGGCGCGCTGCGCGGCGCATTCGGCGCCGCCGATCGCGCCGCCACGCTGCACAAGAGCGACCGCCTGCCGCCACCGAGCGAATCCACCGCGTCCCGCAATATCGTGCGCGTCTCCACCGTCGCCCGCGTCGGCAACCGTGACGTGATGCGGGTGCGCCCCTTCGTGCGGATCGCCGGCAATCTGTCGATGACGACGAGCGACCTGTCGGCGAAGATCCCGCCGTTCAACGCCCAGCGCCTGCTCACCGATGTCGGCTCCGATCCGAAGGCGGCAGCGGAAGACCCGAACAATCCGGAAGCCGTCGAGCCCGACGCGGAAGTCTCCTTCGTCACCAAGGACCTGTCGGCGGTGCTGCCGAAGGCCAAGATTTCCGCCGTGGTCGCGCTCGACGACATCCTGATGCGGGTGCGCGACGCCGCCAACTGGCGCGGCAATGGCGGGGTGCGCTACGCCTCGCTCGCCAACGCCGCCGCCGACATCTCGGGCGCGACCGGCCCCTCCGACATCCGAAGCGCCTACGCCGCCGAAGCCTCGCCATCCGATCCCTATGCCGGCTTCGAGACCCGCGTGGTGCCGGAAAACGTGACGCTGCTGCCCAAGACCAAGGAGCAGATCACCGGCGGAAATCCCAACGGCGAACGCATCCATCTGGTCAAGAAGGGCGACAGCGTCGCCTCGGTGCTGCGCGATCTCGGCGCGAACGCCGACGAGATCAAGGCGATCACCGCGACGCTCGGCCCCCGCGGCCGCGACGGCGGCATCAAGGAAGGCGAGAAGCTCCGCATCCTGATGGCGCCGGCGAGCCCCGGCGCCCGCCTCCAGCCCTACCGTGTCGTCGTCGCCAACGAGACCATGGTCGAGGCGATCGCGGCGCTGTCCGATCTCGGCAAATACGTCGCGGTCGACGTCTCCAGCATGAATACCGTCGCCGACGCCGCTGCCAGCACCAGCAGCGAAGACGACGATGATGACGACGGCTCCGGCGTGAGGCTCTACCAGAGCATCTACGAGACCGCGATGCGCAACAAAGTGCCGATGCCCGTCATCGACGACATGATCAAGATCTACTCCTACGACGTGGATTTCCAGCGCAAGGTGCAGCCGGGCGATTCCTTCGACGTGTTCTACGCCGGCGAGGACGAGGGCGTGACGTCGAGCGAAAAGAACGACGTGCTGTTCGCCTCCCTCACCGTCGGCGGCGAGACCAAGCGATACTATCGCTACCAGAGCCCCGACGACGGCGTCGTCGACTACTATGACGAGACCGGCAAGAGCGCGAAGAAGTTCCTGGTCAGGAAGCCCGTCAACAACGCCATCATGCGCTCGGGCTTCGGCGGCCGCCGCCACCCGATCCTGGGCTATGTGAAGATGCACACCGGCGTCGACTGGGCCACCTCCTACGGCACACCGATCTTCTCTGCCGGCAATGGCGTGATCGAGAAGGCGCAACTCGAGGGCGGCTACGGCAAATACATCCGTATCAAGCACAACAACGGCTACGAGACCGCCTACGGCCACATGTCGGCCTTTGCCAAGGGCATGGAGCCCGGCAAGAAGGTGCGCCAGGGCCAAGTGATCGGCTTCGTCGGCTCGACCGGCCAATCGACGGGCCCGCACGTCCACTACGAAATCCTGGTCAACGGCCGCTTCGTCGATCCGCTGCGCGTGAAGCTGCCGCGCGGCCGCTCGCTGGAAGGCACCGTGCTGGCAAGCTTCGAGAAGGAGCGCGACCGGCTCGACAGCATGATGAGCGGCCGCGGCGGCGCGATCGCCCGCATGTCGGACGCAACTGGCGGCCCCTTGCAGGTCAGCAACCGGCAGTAGCGACCGGCCGGCATCGGCCTGACCTCTCCAGAAGCGATCCGAACGCGGCGTCCTCGCGCAAGGCCCGCGTCGCAGCGTCACAATTTAAAGTTTCGTTTGCCAAAGCGGCATCAGCGGCGAATACTTTCCAAAAACGGGAGGTTTCGCCATGAACAACAGGCTCGCCTGCGCAGCATTCGTCGCAGCCCTTTTTGCCACCACGAGCGTATCGGCCGAGACCTGGGAGGTCACCAAGCTGGTCCAGGGCTCGGCATTCCATGGCGTGCACGGGCTCGGCATCGACAAGGCCGGGCGTCTGTTCGCCGGCAGCGTCGCCGGCGCGGCGCTCTACGAGGTCGACATATCCGCCGGTACCGCCAAGGTTGCAATCCCTTCTCCGGTCGGAATGGCCGACGACATCGCGTTCGCGCCCGACGGCACCATGGCCTGGACCGGATTCCTGACCGGCGATCTCTATGCGCGCAAGGGCGACGGCCCGATCAAGAAGCTCGCATCCGGCCTTCCCGGCATCAACTCGCTCGCCTTCCGCAAGGACGGCAGGCTCTACGCCACCACCGTTTTCCTCGGCGACACGCTCTACGAGATCGACGTCGAGGGCGTGAAGCCGCCGCGCCAGATCATGGAGAAGATGGGCGGCCTCAACGGCTTCGAATTCGGTCCCGACGACAGGCTTTACGGTCCGCTCTGGTTCAAGGGCCAGGTCGCAAAAGTCGACGTCGACAAGGCCGAGCTCACCGTCGTCGCCGACGGCTTCAAGGTCCCGGCCGCGGTGAACTTCGATTCCAGGGGCAATCTGTGGGTGGTCGACACCGCGCTCGGCCAGCTCGTCCGGGTCGATCCCAAATCAGGCACCAAGACCACGGTCGCGCAGCTGAAGCCGTCGCTGGACAATCTCGCCATCGACGACAAGGACCGCATCTACGTCTCCAACATGGCCGACAACGGCATCCAGGAAGTCGATCCGGCGACCGGCCAGGCCAGGCAGATCATCATCGGCAAGCTCGCGCTGCCCGGCGGCATCGGCGTCACGTCGGACGACGGCAAGGATACGATCCACATCGCCGACGTGTTCGCCTATCGCACGGTGGACGGTACGACCGGCGAGGTCACCGAGAAGGCGCGCATGCACGCCGACGGCACCACGCTCGAATATCCCATGAGCGCGACGGCGAGGGGCAACGACGTGGTGCTGTCGAGCTGGTTCACCGGCACGGTGCAGGTGATCGACGGCAAGACCGGCGCCACCCGCGACATGCTGCACGGCTTCAAGGCGCCGCACGACGCAATCGTGCTCGCCGACGGCAGCATCTTGGTCGCCGAGCTCGGCACCAAATCGCTGGTCAAGGTGAGCGGCGAGCACGGCAAGGACCGCACCACTGTGATCGGCGACCTCGAAGGCCCGGTCGGCCTCGTCCGCGGCAAGACCGACGAGGTCTACCTCACCGAGGCCTTTTCAGGCACCGTGTCCCGGATCGATGCCAATGGCGAAAAGACCGTGGTCGCCAAGGAGCTGAAGATGCCGGAGGGCATCGCGCGCGCTGGCGACGGCACGCTGATCGTGGCGGAAGTCGGCGCCAAGCGGCTGATCGCGATCGCGCCGGATAGCGGCACGGTCACCGAGATCGCGGCCAATCTCCCGATTGGGCTGCCGGGCACACCGGGTGGATTGCCGAGCAACATTCCGACGGGAGTGGGCGTCGGGGCGAATGGCGTGATCTACTTCTCGTCGGACGTGGAGAATGCGATCTATAAAGCGGTGAAGAAATAATTCCAGGCGCGATCCATTGAGCCGACCGACTTGGCACCTGACGGCCGCGTATCATCTAGATAGGTGACGGCTGCCAGACAGTGCGTTGTTATCCGTCCTTCGCCCATGAGTCTCCAAGCTCAGGGCTCGATAGTCACCGTCCACTTTTGTCCGTCCTTGCTCTCAAGCGTGACTTTTTTTGTCGTCTCCTTGTCGAGCGCGTCAACCGCCAGCTTTTTCGCGTCGTCAGCCGATAGATCCGTTTTCGTCTCTGGCATGGCTCCCTCAATCAATTTCGGACAATGAATAATCTCGGCGTGGATTTACCGCACGCTATGCAACGCCCGTCGCGGGCGCTGGCGGTGTATCGTCAGTCGTGAAAACGACATCATACCCCGCCCCAGCCTTGGTAATCTCAATCTTTCTCGCAGATGGCTGACCGATGAAGAACTCAATCTGAGTTTTCAATTCATCCTTGTCGTCAAATTGTACTGGCACTTCTGTAAGTGACATTTTGTGACCCTCCTTAGACTTCACATTGGATCGCCTGCTTTTGCGGCGCACTGTATCATGATCAATCTCACGCCTCGACTACCGGGATCGAGTGCATAAGCAGCTGGAGCTGACTTGAAGCCCAGCGGAATTAAACATTGCGATAGAATCGCCGTCCGAACCCCGTTCTTGGTGCTGTTCGGCGCCAGATATTTTTGCACCAACTTAATGGTGTCGTCCTTGGCGTCGAATTTTCCTCCTTGAAGCCTCATGACCAGTTCTTTTTTGTCAGAGGCATCCTTTGCGGCTTCTCCGGCTTCGGCGGCGGCCTTGATGAGCCCCGCGGTCAGCGTACCTGCACGATAATAGTCCTCCAGATCATGCAATGCGGCAGAGAGAGGATACAACCTCGGCGAGAGATCGACTTTACTGAATATGCGTGCAGCGACGATGTCGCGCTTCGCCTCCATTTGCGCCTGAACAATCTGAATTGTCTTATTGACGAGAAGTTCTGAGTCATAAAAGCCGCGGCTCGCATTTACGCCGCCAGCAAGAGCGCTCAAGGTCCTTACAGTATTCGCTGGTGTAAACACAGCGCCGGCAGTCGTGAGCCCTTGCGTAACCAATGCTGTTGTAAATCCAAACTCTCCACGTTCTTTTGTTAGAGAAGACTCAAACTCCGTGTATTCGGCATCGATAATGTACATTCTCAAAGCAATGTATTCGGTGCGATGAAATTTTCGATCATCATCGAGAAACGCCAGCCGATAGCTCTCCGCGATATCTGGCAATCTTTCGCGGGCCATTACCAATTCGTCGGCAACCGAATACAATCGAGCCGGACGCCCTTGAAACGTCTCACACCCTGCAACCGCCAGAGTCGCGGCTAAGAGGCCGATTGCCAAAACGACTCTGCGACGCAACGCCCCCACGCCACGCATCTCACGCCCCCTTAACTCCCCGTTAGGGATTGTGGCGACGGCGTGACGAATTGTTCAAGAAGATTCGCACAACCATAGGGATAAAGCGCTTTACGTGTTATATTTTGACAACACTTCTTTTGCGTGCAGTGCGTCAAAATTGTAGATGACGTGCATATGTCGGTAAGGCCGTACTGCGAAGGGTGCACGCCCTCGGCAAGCCGCGCTGCGCATCCACAATCAGCGAACGAACCATCACAAAAAATCGCCCCAGAGAGGGTGGCCTCTCCGGGGCGTTTTATCTTTTCAGCCTTCGGCCGACGCTCTCAGTTCAGCTTGCGCTTCGCCGGCGGCGCCTCGAACTGCGCAATCTCGGCGGTCTGCGGCGCCTTGCCGTTGAAGGTCAAGACGTTGCCTTCCGAGGAGATCGCGACGCTGTCGCCGTCCTTGACGTCGCCGGCCAGGATCATCTCGGCGAGCGGGTCCTGGACGTGGCGCTGGATCACGCGCTTCAGCGGCCTTGCGCCGTAGGCGGGGTCCCAGCCCTTTGCGGCGAGCCAGTCGCGGCCGGCGGCGTCGAGCGTCAGCACGATCTTGCGATCGGTCAAGAGCTTCTGCAGCCGCGCGAACTGGATCTCGACGATCCGGCCCATCTCGCTGCGCTGCAAGCGGTGGAACAGGATGATCTCGTCGACGCGGTTGAGGAATTCGGGGCGGAAATGCCCGCGCACCATTCCCATCACCTGCTCGCGCACGGCCGAGGTGTCCTCGCCCTCCGGCTGGTTCACCAGGAATTCCGAACCGAGGTTCGAGGTCATGATGATCAGCGTGTTGCGGAAGTCGACAGTGCGGCCCTGGCCGTCGGTCAGGCGGCCGTCGTCGAGTACCTGCAGCAGGACGTTGAAGACGTCAGGATGCGCCTTCTCGATCTCGTCGAACAGCACCACCTGGTAGGGCCGGCGCCGCACCGCTTCGGTGAGCGCGCCGCCCTCGTCATAGCCGACATAGCCCGGAGGCGCGCCGATCAGTCGCGAGACCGAATGCTTCTCCATGTATTCGGACATGTCGAGGCGGACCATCGCGGTCTCGTCGTTGAAGAGATACTCGGCGAGCGCCTTGGTCAGCTCGGTCTTGCCGACGCCGGTGGGCCCCAGGAACATGAACGAGCCCATCGGCCGGTTCGGGTCCTGCAGGCCCGCGCGCGAACGTCGCACGGCGGTCGCAACTGCATGCACGGCTTCGGCCTGTCCGACGACGCGCTTGCCGAGGGAGTCTTCCATCCTCAGGAGCTTGTCTTTCTCGCCCTCCAGCATCTTGTCGACGGGCACGCCGGTCCAGCGCGAGACCACCTGCGCGATGTGGTTGGCGGTGACCGCCTCCTCCATCATCTCGCCGGAGTTCTCCTTGGCCTCGATGTCGGCAAGCTGCTTCTCGAGCTCGGGGATCCGGCCATAGGCCAATTCGCCGGCCTTCTGGAATTCACCGCGCCGCTGGGCGTTGGCGAGATCGACGCGCAGGCCGTCGAGCTCGGCCTTCAGCTTCTGGGCGTCGGAGAGCTTGTTCTTCTCCGCACTCCAGCGTGCCGTCAGCGCCGCGGACTTCTCCTCGAGGTCGGCCAGCTCTTTCTCCAACGTCTGCAGGCGGCTCTTCGAACCGGCATCGCTCTCTTTCTTCAATGCTTCCTGTTCGATCTTGAGCCGGATGATTTCCCGATCCATCGAATCGAGCTCTTCCGGCTTGGAATCGACCTGCATCTTCAGCCGCGCCGCGGCTTCGTCCATGAGGTCGATCGCCTTGTCGGGCAGGAAACGGTCGGTGATGTAGCGGTTGGACAGCGTCGCCGACGCCACGAGCGCGGAATCGGTGATCCGCACGCCATGGTGCTGCTCGTACTTGTCCTTCAGGCCGCGCAGGATCGAGATGGTGTCCTCGACCGAGGGCTCGCTGACGAAGATCGGCTGGAAGCGCCGCGCCAGTGCGGCGTCCTTCTCGACGTGCTTCTGGTACTCGTCGAGCGTGGTCGCGCCGATGCAGTGCAGCTCGCCGCGGGCGAGCGCCGGCTTCAACAGGTTCGACGCGTCCATCGCGCCGTCGCCCTTGCCGGCGCCGATCAGCGTGTGCATCTCGTCGATGAACAGGATGAAGGTGCCCTCGCTCCCGGTCACTTCCTGGAGCACGGCCTTCAGCCGCTCCTCGAACTCACCGCGGTATTTTGCACCCGCGATCAACGCGCCGAGGTCGAGCGAGAGCAGCTTCTTGTCCTTCAGGCTCTCCGGCACGTCACCGTTGACGATGCGCAGCGCGAGGCCCTCGGCGATGGCGGTCTTGCCGACGCCGGGTTCGCCGATCAGGACGGGATTGTTCTTGGTCCGGCGCGACAGCACCTGGATGGTGCGGCGGATCTCCTCGTCGCGGCCGATGACCGGATCGAGCTTGCCGTCACGCGCAGCCTGGGTCAGGTCGCGGGCATATTTTTTCAGCGCGTCGTACGCGTTCTCGGCCGTGGCCGAATCGGCCGTACGTCCCTTGCGCAGCGCCTCGATCGCGGCATTGAGGTTTTGCGGGGTGACGCCGCCCTTGGCGAGGATCGCGCCGGCCTCGCTGGTCTTTTCCAGCGTCAGGCCGAGCAGCAGCCGCTCGACCGTGACGAAGCTGTCGCCGGCCTTCTCACCAGCCTTTTCGGCGACATCAAAAGTGCGGGCGAGCTCGGGCGCCAGATAGATCTGGCCGGCGCCGCCGCCGGAGACCTTCGGCACCTTGCCGAGGGCGTCCTCGGTCGCCTTCAGGATTGCGCGGGAATTGCCGCCGGCGCGGTCGATCAGACCGCCGGCCAGCCCCTCGCTGTCGTCGAGAAGCACCTTGAGGAGGTGCAGGGTCGAAAATTGCTGGTGCCCCTCGCGCATCGCGAGCGACTGCGCGGACTGGATGAAGCCCCTGGAGCGTTCGGTATATTTGTCGATATTCATCTTTTCTGTCCCTCGGCCTGCCCCTGGAGCCCTCTAAGGCACTCCAAACGGCATCTTCATTGGGTTTCCGATGACCGCATTGACGTTTCTCAACCGGTAACGGTCGTATTTTGCCGATGTTGCCACCGGCCTGAGGCAGATGTGGGAAGCAGGTCGCAGATGCGAAAGAGGCGAGTTCACAATTTCGTGCGCCGATCCGCCGGCTGGCGGGGCCGGGTCGAATCCCTTAAGTAGCGGCATGACCCCTACCGCAATGCCAGTCAGCCACACTGCCGAAATCACCGGCCTCTACCGCTACCCGATCAAGGGCCTGACGCCGGAACCGCTCGCCCGCGTTCCCTTACGGCCCGGCCAGACTCTCCCCGCCGACCGCCGCTACGCCATCGAGAACGGTCCGAGCGGCTTCGATCCGGAGCAGCCGGCGTGGAAGCCGAAAATCCAGTTCCTGATGCTGGCACGCAATGAGCGGCTGGCCGAACTCGACAGCCGCTTCGACGACACCACCAATGTCTTGACCATCCGCCGGGACGGCCAGACCGTCGCCAGCGGCGACCTCGGGACCGCGGCCGGGCGCGCCACCATCGAGACGTATTTCAGCGAGAACTTTCAGCCGGAGTTGAGGGGCGCGCCCAAGCTCCTGTCCGGCCGCGACCACAGCTTTTCCGATGTCGCCCGCAAGGTGGTCTCGATCATCAACCTCGGCAGCGTCCGCGCCATCGAGGATATGCTGGGCGGCGCCGCCGTGCATCCGCTGCGCTTCCGCGCCAATCTCTACCTGAAGGGCTGGCCGGCCTGGTCCGAGCTCGATCTCGTCGGCCAGACGCTGGCGATCGGCGCGGCACGGCTGAAGGTGGTCAAGCGCATCGTCCGCTGCCCGGCCACCAATGTCGACCCGGTGACGGCCAAGCGCGATCTCGAGATCCCGCCGACACTCTCGCGCAACCTCGGCCACATGGATTGCGGCATCTATGCCGAGGTGATCGAGGGTGGCGAGATCGGCGTCGGCGATGCCGTCGCGGTGGAAGAGCCGAGACTGGTGTGAGCTGGCACCCGCGCCGTAGGGTGGGCAAAGGCGCCTTTGCGCCGTGCCCACCACTTCTCTGAGTTCGCAGAAGCCGTGGGCACGCTTCGCTTTGCCCACCCTACGAGACCAGCGCTGTCGTCACCTCAATTCGGCATCACATAGGCATAGATCCGGCCGCGCGAGACCGGGGCTTCGCGGACGCGGTTGCCGTTATTGCCGGAGATCATGATCGGATTGCCCTGCGCGTCGATGCCGGTGATGATGCCGACATGTCCGCCGCGGCGGCCGCGCGACATCACCGCGATGGCGCCGACCTGCGGACCGGAGACGCGCGTGCCGTAATGGGCGAAGGAGTTCGCCATGTCGGAGCCGGTGCCGCGATGACCGGTCTTCTCCAGCACCATGTTCATGAAGCGCGCGCACCACAGGCTGCCGCGCCCGGTCGGATTGCCGCCGACATAACGCCGCGCTTCCGAGACCAGGCCGGAGCCACCGCCGAAGCCTCCGCTCATAGCGGCGTTGTCGCCGTTCCCCGCATGGCTCATCTGCACGGCCGGGCTCATGTTGCGCGCGCGGCTGATGCGGCCAGCGCGGCTCATATTGCGCCCCTGTCCCATCTCGGCGCCACCCCACGAGGTCATATTCGAGCCCATGGTGCCGTTCGTGTTGAAGGTCATGCCGCCGCCATTGGCATTCGGATCGTAGCTGGCAAACGTATTGCCGAAACCCGAGGACTGAAGTCTCGCAGCGTCGCGTTCGAAGCGCGAGGAATAGCGATGATGATATCTGCTGGCGTGATGCACGTAAGCGTGCCGCTCTGCGCTGTGACGATGATGAGGCCGCGCGGAGGCCGGAGAAACGAATACGGCAAATGCCGCGGAGAAAATCGCCAGCGCGACAACACAACGCGACAGGCGATACGCAAACAACTCAACCATTCTTCATCCTTCGTTGACACCCCCATTTCCCGTCGACCCGTGCAAGAGTCGACATCCAGCTGGCCGTTAAGCCGCCGGATGTGGCGAGAAAAAGACGCCGCGCCGCGTGAATGGCTGCGATGATTTTGTGCCGATACTGGATCGAGGCTGCCGCATTGCGGACAACAGCATTAACTGCGATCCTGCAGAGGCGGCTTCAAGAGAGGGAAACGGTTAATGCCCCACGCCACGACCAGGGACGACGTCCGCATCTATTTCGAGGAAGCGGGTCAGGGAACGCCAATCATTTTTCTGCACGAATTCGCTGCCGACCATACCAATTGGGAGCCGCAGATGCGCTACTTTTCGCGCGGCCACCGCTGCATCACCTATTCGGCGCGCGGCTACACGCCGTCGGACGTGCCTGATGGCGAGGTCTACAGCTACACGCATTTCTACACCGATGCGCTCGCGGTGCTCGATCATCTCAAGATCGAGCGCGCGCATCTGGTCGGCCTGTCGATGGGCGCCTACTCGTCGCTCCAGATCGGGCTCAACGCGCCGCAGCGCGCGCTGTCGATGACGCTGGCCGGCGTCGGCTCGGGCTCGGAGATCGAGAACCTGGAGGCCTGGCGCAAGCAGTGCCGCGCCAATGCCGAGCAGTTCGAGACGCTGGGCTCCGCGGATGTCGCGAAAGTCACGCGCGAGGCGCCGAGCCGGATTCCCTTCCTGGTGAAGGACCCGCGCGGCCACGCCGATTTCTACGCCGCGCTGGCGCGCCACGATTCCAAAGGCTCGGCGCGCACGATGCGTGGCTTCCAGGGCGGCCGCCCCTCGATCTTTGCGATGACGGAAGCGATCAAGAAAGCATCCACGCCTGCGCTGATCATCTGCGGCGACGAGGACGATCCCTGCATCGGACCGAGCCTGTTCCTGAAGCAGCATCTGCCTGCGGCCGGACTCGCGATGTTTCCGAAGTCGGGTCACGTGCTCAACCTCGAAGAGCCCGCGCTGTTCAACGAGAGCGTCGGACGGTTCGTGACGCTGGTGGAAGCGGGGCGTTGGCCGGTGCGGGATCCGCGCTCGCTGGTGGCGCATTAGCTGTCATTCCGGGATGCGCCGAAGGGGCAGGCCCGGAATCCATTAGGCGACAAGCGCTGTGGCACGATGGATTCTCAGATGCGCGATTGCGCATCATAGCTCGCGCTTCGCACGCCCCGGAATGACGGAGAGAGCAGCGTAGCCCGGATGGAGCGCAAGCGTAATCCGGGTTTCTTGCGCGCGGCACGATCGCCCCGGATTGCGCTGCGCTCCACCCGGGCTACGGTCGTTCGCAATGACGAAAAGCTACTTTCCGCTACCCCTGCTGAGCAGAAACACAGCCTGCTCGCCGAACATGTTCCACACCCACCAGGGCAGGTTGAGCGGCACCGGCCGGCCGTAGAGGTCGAGCGCCACCGAACGCTCCATCTTGACGTTGATCTCGTCGCAGAGCTCGACGAAATCCTTGATGGTGCAGAAATGGATGTTGGCGGTGTCGTACCAGGTTGCCGGCAAATTCTCGGTGCGCGGCATGTGGCCGCCGATCAGGAGCTGGAGCCGCATCTTCCAGAAGCCGAAATTCGGGAACGAGACGATGGCACGGCGGCCGATGCGCAGCAGGTTCTCCAGCACCACGCGCGGCTGACGCGTTGCCTGCAGCGTCTGCGACAGGATCACGTAGTCGAAGGCGTCATCCGGATAGTTGACGAGGTCGGTGTCGGCATCGCCCTGCACCACCGCCAGCCCCTTGGCGACGCAGCGGTTGACGCCCTCGCGCGACAGCTCGATGCCGCGGCCGTCGATGCCGCGGTTTTCCAGCAACTGAAGCAGATCGCCCTCGCCGCAGCCGACGTCGAGCACTTTCGAGCCGGGCTTGACCATCTCGGCCACCAGCCGATGATCGGCGCGAAAATCACCGGACTGCCCGGTCGCAACGCCGCCCAGCGGCAATACTTCCTGCACGGACATGCTAGCCATCCTTCAGTCCGCGCGCCTTGCCCGCCGATTGCAGGAACGCGCGGGAGATATCGAGGAATTCGGGCACGTCGAGCAGGAAGGCGTCGTGGCCGCGATCGGTCTCGATCTCGGCAAACGACACCCGCGCGCTCGAGGCGTTCAGCGCGTGCACCAGCGCGCGCGATTCCGAGGTCGGGAACAGCCAGTCGCTGGTGAAGGAGACCACGCAGAAGCGGGTCTTGATGTCCGCGTACGCCTTCGCGAGCACGCCGCCATGGTCGGCGGCGATGTCGAAGTAATCCATCGCGCGCGTCAGATAGAGATAGGAATTGGCATCGAACCGCTCGACGAAGGACGAGCCCTGGTAGCGCAGATAGGACTCGACCTGGAAGTCGGCGTCGAACGAGAAGGTCGGCAGCTCACGGTCCTGCATGCGCCGGCCGAACTTGCGATGCAGCGCGGCGTCGGAGAGATAGGTGATGTGCGCGGCCATCCGCGCCACCGCCAGCCCGCGATGCGGATGGATGCCCTGATCGGCGTAGCCGCCGCCACGCCAGTCGGGATCGGCCATCACCGCCTGGCGGCCGAGCTCGTGGAAGGCGATGTTCTGCGCCGAGTGCCGCGTCGCGCAGGCGATCGCCAGCGCGGAGAACACGCGGCCCGGATAGGCCGCGGTCCATTGCAGCACCTGCATGCCGCCCATCGAGCCGCCGACCACCGCAAACAGCGTGTCGATGCCGAGCCGGTCGATCAGCATGGCCTGTGCACGCACCATGTCGGGGATGGTGATCACGGGGAATTCCAGGCCCCACACTTTGCCGGTGGCGGGATTGATCGACGCCGGCCCGGTCGAGCCCATGCAGCCGCCGATCACGTTGGAGCAGATGATGAAGTAGTGCTTGGGATCGATGGGGCGGCCGGGGCCGACCAGCGTCTCCCACCAGCCTGGCTTGCCGGTGACGGGATGCACGTTGGCGACATGCTGATCGCCGGTCAGCGCATGGCAGATCAGCACCGCGTTGGAGCGATCGGCGTTGAGCTCGCCATAGGTCTGGTAGGCGATCTGGAACGGGGTGAGATCGACGCCGCAATCGAGCCGCAGCGGCTGCTCGGCGCCGAAATGCGCGATCTGCGAGCTTGGATGATCCACCTCGTGCGACCGCTCGTCGGCGCTGATCGCAGGACTCGGTATCGACTTGACGTCACCCATCTGACCATCGACCTCGTTTGCGGTCGGGCTCGAGACCGCATTGAAATCAGGCCATGAAAAACCCGGCCTGAACGATAGGTTCGGCCGGGATCGAAAACGTCCCCGGCCTGTTTAGCGAGTTTTTTAACGTGGCTGCAAGCCGGCCGGCTCAAATGACCACGGAACGGGCAAAAGCTACCGTCTTGGGAGGTTTTCGTCAAGTCGCTGACAGGATCGACCAAATTCGCCTGCCACGCCGTCGACGGAAAGCAGCGTCATTTCTCTTTGCTTTCGCAGCCCTGACTGCCTAATCAGGGCATCCCCCATCGGAACGATCGACCGCCAGACATGTCCCAAATTCCGCCCGCGCCACCATCGCTGCAGGAACTGCGCAAGGAGATCGACGCGATCGACGAGGGCATGCATCGCCTGCTGATGCAGCGCGGCGACATCATCGACCGCCTGATCCAGGTGAAGCAGACCCAGGAGGTCGGCTCGGCGTTCCGCCCGGCGCGCGAGGCCTCGATGATGCGCGACCTCGTGCAGCGGCATCGCGGCATCCTGCCGCTCGACACGGTCGAGAGCATCTGGCGCGTCATCATCTCGACGTTCACTTACGTGCAGGCGCCGTTCTCCGTGCATGCCGACATCTCCGTGAGCGAGCCGGCGATGCGCGATTCCGCGCGCTTCCATTTTGGTTTCACCGTCCCTTACGTCGCGCATTTCAGCGCGCAGGCCGCGGTCGAGGCGGTGGCGAAATCCAAGGGCGACCTGGCGCTGGTCTCGGCGACGTCGAGCCGCACGCCGTGGTGGCTCTCGCTCGAGGAAAAAGGCGCGCCGAAGATCATCGCGCGCATGCCCTTCGTCGAGCGTGCCGACCATCCGGCCGCATTGCCGGTGTTCGCGATCTCGCGCGTCCCCGACAGCGCCCTGGTGACCGAGGTCGAGACCTTCAGCGTCCGCGTGTCCGGGTGGAACGCCGAGGTCGCGCGCGCCCTGTCGCCGCTCGCCGAGATCGTCGCGGTGCCCGATACCGCCTTCGACGGCGCCGCGCTGCTGATCTCGGTCACGAGCGCGACCAGCATCGACAAAATCAGGGCTGCCCTGATCGAGGCGGGGGCCTCGGTGCGGTCCACGGCCCTCGTCGGCAGCCACGCAACGCGCTATACGGTGCCCCCGACCGGGGCAAAATCGTAAACCACGCGCCGCGCCCCGCCATTTTCGGAGTTCAAGATGTCCCGCCCCGTGCCGAATCCCGGCATTCTCGATATTGCGCCCTACACGCCCGGCAAGAGCCCGGTCGCCGAGCCGGGCCGCAAGGTGTTCAAGCTCTCCGCCAACGAGACGCCGTTCGGGCCCTCGCCCAAGGCGATCGAGGCGTTCAAGAACGTGGCGGATCACCTGGAGGACTATCCTGAAGGAACCTCGCGCGTGCTGCGCGAGGCGATCGGCCGCGCCTTCGGCCTTGACCCGAACCGGATCATCTGCGGCGCCGGCTCGGACGAGATCCTCAATCTGCTCGCCCACACCTATCTCAGCCACGGCGACGAGGCGATCTCCACCACGCACGGCTTCCTGGTTTACCCGATCGCGACCATGGCGGTCGGCGCCAAGAACGTCGTTGCAGCCGAGAAGAACCTCACCTGCGACGTCGACGCGATCCTCAAGGCGGTGACGCCGAAGACCAAGCTGGTCTGGCTCGCCAACCCCAACAATCCGACCGGGACCTATATCCCGTTCGACGAGGTCAAGCGGCTGCGGGCCGGCCTGCCCTCGCACGTGCTGCTGGTGCTCGACGCCGCCTATAGCGACTACGTCTCGCGCAACGATTACGAGATGGGGATCGAGCTGGTCGCCACCACGGAGAATACCGTGGTGACCCACACCTTCTCCAAGATCCACGGCCTCGCCGCGCTGCGCATCGGCTGGATGTTCGGGCCCGAGCACATCATCGACGCCGTCAACCGCATCCGCGGTCCCTTCAACGTGTCGACGCCGGCGATGTACGCCGCGGTCGCCGCGATCGAGGACACCGCGCACCAGGCGATGTCGAAGCAGTTCACCGAGACCTGGCGCAACCGGCTGACCGAGGAGATCGGCAAGCTCGGATTGAAGGTGACGCCGAGCGTCGCCAATTTCGTGCTGATCCATTTCCCGACCGACAAGGGCAAGACCGCCGACGAGGCCGACGCGTTCCTGACCAAGCGCGGCCTGGTGCTGCGCGGCCTGAAGAACTACGGCCTGCCGCATTCGCTGCGCATGACCATCGGCACCGAGGAGGCCAACCGCCTCGTGTTGGATGGCCTTCGCGATTTCATGGCCGGCAAATGAGCAGCGCGCCGCACTTCCAGCGCGTCGCGCTGATCGGCTTCGGCCTGATCGGCGGCTCGATCGCGCGCGCTGCGAAGCTCCAGGGCCTGGCCGGCGAGATCGTCACCACCGCGCGATCGGAAAGGACCCGCGCGCGGGTGATGGAGCTCGGCATCGTCGATCAGGTCGTGGCGACCAATGCGGACGCCGTGAAGGATGCCGACCTCGTCATCCTCTGTATTCCCGTCGGCGCCTGCGGGCCGGTGGCGCAGGAGATTGCCGCGCACCTGAAGCCCGGCGCGATCGTGTCCGACGTCGGCTCGGTCAAGGGCGCCATCGTCAGGGACATGGCGCCGCACCTGCCGAAGACGGTTCATTTCGTGCCCGCGCATCCTGTCGCCGGCACCGAGCATTCGGGACCGGATTCGGGTTTCGCCGAGCTCTTCATCAACCGCTGGTGCATTCTCACCCCGCCGGAAGGCGTCGATGCCGCGGCCACCGATCGCCTGCGCGCGTTCTGGGCTGCGATGGGCGCCAAGGTCGAGGTGATGACGCCGGATCATCACGATCTCGTGCTGGCGATCACCAGCCATCTGCCGCACCTGATCGCCTACACCATCGTCGGCACCGCCGACGAGCTGGCGCAGGTCACGGAATCCGAGGTGATCAAGTTCTCCGCCGGCGGTTTTCGCGACTTCACCCGCATCGCGGCCTCGGACCCGACGATGTGGCGCGACGTCTTCCTCGCCAACAAGGAAGCCGTGCTGGAGATGCTCGGCACCTTCACCGAGGACCTTTCAAAACTGACGCGCGCGATCCGGCGCGGTGACGGCGAAGCGCTGTTCGACCATTTCACCCGCACCCGTGCCATCCGCCGCGGCATCGTCGAGATCGGCCAGGATTCAGCGGCCGCGGATTTCGGCCGCCAGCACGGGGCGCTGAAGAAGCCGTAACGGACACTGCCGTAGCCCGGAAGAGCGCAGCGACATCCGGGACGGTCCCGCATATCGCTTCGCTCATGCGGGCTACGGGATCCAACTAATACAGCGGCGGGATCTGGCCGACCTTGACCGGGCCCAGCAGCACGGCGCCGTCGACGAATTTCAGCGGGAAGCTGCGCGCCTTCTTGCCTTCCAGCGTGCTCTCGGTGCCGATCGAATTGATGCCGGCGGCAACGCCGGCATTGGCGTTCTGCTTGATGACCTTGCCGAGGCCGGGCACCGCACGATCGAGCGCGCCGAACAGATTGTTGAGGTCCTGCGACTTCACGCCGGGCGCGACGCGGTCGAGCGTTGCCTGCGGCACGCCCTCTTCCAGCATCTTCTCGATGCCGAGCGCCGGGATCACGCGTTCGAGGCCCGTCACCGTCATCTGCAATTCGCCGTCGAGCCGGCCGTTGACCGAGAGGCCGAGCGTGCCGGCCGCAACCGCGATCATCTCGCCCTGCTGGATCCGCGACTGCACGATCTCGATGTGACCGCCCGCGGCCTGGATCTCGCGGAAGCGCTGCGGCCAGGGCTTCGGCGTCAGGTCCGAGAGGCCGGTGATCCTGGCCCGCGTGTCCGCTTCGAACGGCTCGGCAAGCAAGGGATGAACGCCCTGGATGCTGCCCTGCGCGACATGGAGCACGGTTTCGATCACGGGATGATCGGATTTCGATCCCTCCGCGAGGCGCCCGTGCAGCTCGACCTGCTTGGCGCGCGCGAGCGGCACCTGCATGCTGCCGTCGAGACGGTTGAGGCTGGGATCATCGAACACGAGCGAGGCACGGTCCGGGATAGCCGGCAGGCCGACCACACTGCTGCGGCCCTTGCTCCAGTTCACCACGAAGGTGTTTTGCGTAACGCCGTCGGTCAGCGTCGCGGGCGCTGAGAATTCGGCGATGACGAGCTTGGGATCGTACACCTGGGCAACGACGAGGATGTTGTCGAGCTTGGCCGTGAACGGCGTCCTGCTCGCGTTCTGCGACACCAGCGAGACGCTGGCGCCGGAGCACTGGACCTCGAAGCGGAACGGGAAGCCGGCGATCGAGCGCTTGGCGCAGTCATAGATGCGGCCGGCCTTGGCCTCCTGCGCCCGCCAGGCGTCGGCGGCGATCTCGGCCTGCGAGGCCGCATAGAACCAGAAGCAGCTCCAGGCGACGGCAAGGATCAGGACGAGGATGGGGGCGATGAAAAGGCCCCAACGGGAGCGCCGGCCTGCGGAAACGGTCATATCGGACATGCGGCGACCCTTTGACCCCAGATGATGGCAAATGTAAGCGAGGTTCGGCTGCGACGAAAGGCGGAGAATCCGCTTCGCTTGGGAGCGCGGTTCTGATAGCCGTGCCCGAAATGTCCGAGATCACCCTCCCCTCCGTTACCACAGCCAAGGGCGACCTCTGGGTGTTCGGCTATGGTTCGCTGATGTGGCGGCCGGGCTTCGAGTTCGAGGAGCGCGTCCCGGCGCGGCTGGTCGGCGAGCATCGCGCGCTCTGCGTCTATTCCTTCGTTCATCGCGGCACCCCGGAAAAGCCGGGCCTGGTGCTCGGGCTCGACCGCGGCGGCGCCTGCCGCGGCATCGCCTTTCGCGTCGCTGAAAACAACCGCGCCGACGTCGTCGCATATTTGCGCGCGCGCGAGCAGGTCACTTCGGTCTATCGCGAGGTGATGCGCTCGGTCTGGCTGGAGAACGATGCGCGCCAGCGCGTCCCTGCGCTCGCCTACGTCGTCGACCGCGGCCATGTGCAATATGCCGGCCGTCTCTCGCTCGCCGAGCAGCACCGCCACGTCGTCCAGGGCCACGGCCAGTCCGGCGCCAACCGCGACTACGTCACCGCAACGGTGAAGGCGATCGAGGCCGAAGGCTTTCGCGATACGCAACTGCATCAGCTCGCGACCATGCTGCATGGCGATGCGCATTCGCTGCACGCGCCGGCTCCCGACGATCGAGACAACCGCTAGCTCTCCGACGGCGCGTAACTCGGTGACGCCCCGATCAATTGCTCCTGCTCCTTGCAGCCCTCTTCGACGAGGCGGCTGGTTGCCTCTTCGATCGCCGTTTGCACACGAGAGAGAAACTCATCCTTCGGCAGGCCCGACGGCAACGGATCGAGGAACTCCACCACGAGCGTGCCGGGATAGCGCATGAAGGTGCGGCGCGGCCAGAACAGGCCGGAGTTGAGCGCGATCGGCAGGCACGGTACGCCGCAGGACGAATAGATCTGCGCAAAGCCGGTCTTGTAGTCGGGCGGCGCGCCCGGCGCGCGGCGCGTGCCCTCCGGAAAGATCACGAGCTGTTTCCCACTGCGCACCGCCTCGCGCGCCCGCCGCGTCATGTCCAGCAGCGCCTTCACGCCGGCCTTGCGATCGATCGCGATCATTCCGGTCTTGGCCAGGAACTGACCGAACACCGGGATCTGCATGAGCTGACGCTTGAGGATGAAGATCGGACGATCGAAGAATCCGGGCAGCACGAACGTCTCCCAGAACGACTGGTGCTTCGCCACGATCACCAGCGGTCCCGGCGGGATGTTCTCGACACCGCGGAATTCGACCTTGATGTTGCAGACCACGCGCATCAGGACCAGCGTCGCCTTCGCCCACCATTGCGCGACCGTCAGCATGGCGCGCGGCGGCAGCAGGAAGGTCGGCAGCGCCACGATCGCAAGGCCCACCAGCACGGCGTAGAACAGCACGTTGAACAGGAGCGAGCGCAGGAAAATCAAGAACATCGAGGATCCGATTAATTTGCAGATCAATGGCCGGTCAATTGGCCTGCGAATTGGCCTGGGCGGTGGCGGGCCGCCTCGGTTGCTGACCTGCAGGCTGCTCCGACATCTCGGGCGAAAGGTCAATCCCGAAATCCTCCAGCCGCACCCTGAGCTCGGCCGCGATGTACTTGACATATTCCGACAGCAGCAGCCGCAAGGTGGACGCCGAAGTCCACCACGGCTCCTCGCGCCATTTGTCGCCGACCACTGCGAACGGGATCAGCGTCGTCTGTGGCATCGCGTGCGAGAATTCCACCAGCGCGCGCGGCATGTGATAGTTCGAGGTGACCACGATCAGCGACCTGAACCGGCGTCCCTCGGCCCAGCGCCGCGCCTCCGCCGCATTGCCGCGGGTCGAGAGCGCGGTGCGATCGAGATCGACGCAACAGGTCATGAAGGACTGGTTCTCCGGCAGCGTCCGGGAGATGTCGCTCGCCGTCGATGTCGGGTGAACGCCGGAGATCAAGAGCCGCCTGCCGTAGCCGGCGGCGAGCAGCTCCATCGCATCCGACACACGCGAGGAGCCGCCGGTGAGGACCACGATGCCGTCGGCCTTGCGGCTCGGGGCGATCTCGGCGCCGCGCAATTGCGACAGAAACGCGATGAAACCCGCCGCCGCCCCGACAAAGGCGAGCGCAATCGTCGATACCAAAGCCGCGCGCAGCCAGCCGCGCGGCAGGTTCGGCGATTGATCGTCGGTCGGCGAGGTCATGTGATGTCAGTGAACCCTTCCTGGAGGATTTTAAGACGTTTTGAGGCGAAGTGGAGTCCGCTTTCTGCACCTTCTCCCACAAGGGGAGAAGGAAGAAAACTGCACTCAATCCACATCATTCAACGTCGCGAACAGGGTCTGGCGTGAGGCCACCGCGGTGATGGCGCCGATCAGCACGGCCTGGACCGCGAGCACGATGTAGCCGGACGGCCGCAGCGAGAAGGTGCCGAGCAGCGCGGCGAACTGATCGCCGACGGGGGTGCCGGAAAACCAGCCGGCGATCGACTCGGAGAAGCCGAACACCAGCATCGCCGCGCCGCCGCCGATCACGCCGCCCTCCAGGCCCAGCCTGAGGAAATGACGCAGGAAGTGATTGGCGATGTAGCGGTCTCCGGCGCCGACGAAATGCAGCACCTCGACGATCGGACGGTTCGCCGCCATGGCGCCGCGGGTCGCGAACGAGACCGAGATGATGGTGGCGACGATGACGAGCGCAAGGATGCCGAGGCCGGCGAGCACGGTGGCGTTGGTCATCGAGCGCATCCGCTCGATCCAGGCGCGATGATCGTCGATGCTGGCACTTGGCGCGATTTGGGTCACACGCGCGCGCAGGGCGCCGAGGTCGAGCGGCGTGCCGGGTTGCACGCGCGCGATGATCATGCGCGGCACCGGCAGATCGTCCATCGACAGCCCGGTGCCGAGCCAGGGCTCGAGCAGCTTGCCGCTCTCCTCCCGGGTGAACGGCTTGACCTCGACGATTCCGGCTTGCGCGCGCATCGCTTCCGTCACCGCCGCGGTGTCGCGTTCGAGATCGCGGCCGGCCTGCGGGCGAACCTGGATGGTGATCTCGCTTGCGACGTCCGACTGCCATTCCGCGGCGGATGCGCTCACCAGCAGTACCGTGCCCGTGGTCATCGACGCCAGGAAGGTCATGATGGCGACGACGGCGACCAGCGCGCGGCCCTGGATCGAAGCGCGCGGCACGATCGGCGACATGTTGCGCGCCTTGGCCGGAAGCTGCGGACGCTCCTGTCCGAGGTCGACCAACACGCCGCGCTCGTCGGTCCTATTCATAGACGTGCAGCCGTCCCTGATGCAGCACGAGACGGCGGGCCTCGTACTGGTCCATCAGGCCGATGTCGTGGGTCGCGATGATGACCGCAGTGCCCGATTTGTTGAGCTCGATGAACAGCCGCAACAGGCGGCGTCCCAGCGTCGGGTCGACGCTGCCGGTCGGCTCGTCCGCGAGCAGCAGCTGCGGCCGCGAGATCACGGCGCGCGCGATCGCCGCGCGCTGCTTCTCCCCGCCCGACAGGATCGGCGGCAGCGCGTCCATGCGCTCGCCGAGCCCGACCCAGCGCAGCAGGTCGATCACCTCCTTGCGGTAGCTCGACTCGCTGCGGCCCATGACGCGAAACGGCAGCGCCACGTTCTCGTAGGTCGTCATGTGATCGAGCAGGCGGAAATCCTGCAGCACGATGCCGATGCGCTTGCGCAGATCGGCGATCTCGTCCTTGCCGAGCTGCGAGATGTCGTGGCCGAACAGATTGACGAGGCCCCGCGTCGGCCTGTGCGACAGGAACAACAGGCGCAGCAGCGAGGTCTTGCCGGCACCGGAGGGGCCGGTGAGGAACTGGAAGGAATGCGCCGGGATCTGGAAACTGAGGTCGCGCAGGATCTCCGGCCCCAGACCGTAACGCAATCCGACATTTTCGAACCGAACCAAGTTCAGCTCCGTTCGAGAGGGGGCGCGGGTCGCATGGCAGCGCTCCGCCATGCGCGATCAACGGGTTTTGCCGCCGTTATGGTTTCCGGTTCGTTAACGGTCGCCTTGTAGCATCCAGAGTGCCCGGTTCGGCGCGACTGGGTCATCGTCGAGGCTCGTCCATGCATATCGTCTGCCCCCATTGTATGACATCCTACGCCATCAAGCTCGCGAGCCTTGGGGCGAACGGACGGGCAGTCCGCTGTTCCCGCTGCAAGGAGACCTGGATCGCCCATGCCGAGGATGCCATCGAGGAGGCATCCGTTCCGGCCATGGCCGCGGCCAGCCAGGCCGACGACCAAGCCGACCTTGCCGAGCAGTGGAACTCCTACGCCAAGGACGATGGCGCCACTAATGCGCCTGTCGTCGACAGCCCCTCGATCGCCAGTGACTGGCCCGAGGAAGAGGCTCCCAATGAGACCGAGGACGAGTGGTCCGCGGCGGCCCGGGAAGCCGAGGAGGAGGTCGTGGGCGCGCAGCACCAGTCCTGGTTCCGCGGCCTGTTCCCCCGCCGCGGCGCGCGGGTCAGCCGTCCGGTCACCAATGTTGCGCCCAAAAAATCCTATTTCGGCCTGCCGACCGCCTGCGCCGCCATGGGCGCGCTGGTGCTGGCGCTGGTAATCTGGCGCGGCGACATGGTGCGGCTGCTGCCGCAGACCGCGGCCTTCTACAAGATGGTCGGGCTAGAGGTGAACCTGCGCGGCCTCGCCTTCAGGGACGTGAAGCTGTCCAACGAGACCGTGGACGGTAAGCAGGTGCTGGTGATCGAGGGCGTGATCGTCGGCCAAGGCAAGAAGCCGCTCGATATCCCGCGCTTGCGCTTCGCGGTGCGCGACGCGCAAGGCGCGGAAATCTACGCCTGGAATACGGTGCTGGAGCAGACCGTGCTGCAGCCCGGCGAGCGCGCCTTCTTCCGCTCCCGCCTCGCCTCGCCGCCGCCGGAAGGCCGCAATATCGACGTTCGCTTCTTCAACCGGCGCGACATTGCCGGCGGCAGCGTATAATCGCGCCGCCCGGTGCCGCCCGGGAGTTTGGTCCGAAGGTTGATGCCATGCCGAAGATCCTGATCGCTGACGACGAGGATTCGATGCGCACGCTGGTAGCGCGCGCCATCGCCATGGACGGGCACGAAACGGTCACCGCGCAGGACGGCGCCGAAGCGCTGGAGATCCTGACCCGCGAGGACGGCGCGTTCGACCTGCTGCTCACCGACATCCAGATGCCCGTGATGGACGGCATCGCGCTGGCGCTCTCCGCCGCCCGCGATTTTCCCGATTTGACCATCCTGCTGATGACCGGCTTTGCCGACCAGCGCGAGCGCGCCTCCAACCTCAATGCGCTGGTGCACGACGTCGTGACAAAACCGTTCTCGATCGCCGACATCCGCATCGCCGTGGCGGACGCGCTGGCGGCGAAGAAGGGGTCATAGGCGATACGAGCCACATATGCTGCTGTCATGCCCCGCGAAGGCGGGGCATCCAGTACGCCGCAGCCTATCGATTGAATCACAGCCGTCTCGGAGTACTGGATCGCCCGATCAAGTCGGGCGATGACAGTGAGCTTGTGGCGTCCGCCTCAAAAATCCTTCAGCAGCCGCTCGATGTAATCGAGCTCGATCTGCGGGCGCGAGCTGTCGCCGAGGCGGCGGCGGAGTTCTTCGAGGATGCGTCGGACGCGCTGGGCGTCGATCTCGCCGGGGATCTTGACGGTGTAGTCGTCGCCGAGGTCGCGGCCGTGCAGCGGACGTCCCAGCGGATCGGTCTGATTGCCGCCGCTCTGCTGCCGGCCGGCCCGATTGCCGGGACCATCGCCCTGCCCGTCGCCATCGCCCTGCTGCATCGCCTCGGCCATCTTCTGCGCGCCCTTGCGCATCGCGTCGAGGGCCTTGCCCTGCGAATCCACGGCGCCATCGGCATTGCCATCGCCGAGCTTCGATCCGGCATCGCCCATGGCACCGTCGGCGTCGTCCAGGCTGCCGTCGTCATCACCCTGATCGCCGTCCTGATCGCCGCTCTGGCCCTGATCGCCCTGCTGGCCTTTCTGACCTTTCTGACCTTGCTGACCCTTCTGGCCTTTTTGTCCCTTTTGCGCGAGGCCGCGCTTGGCGAGCTCGTCCTGCAGCTTCTTCAAGCGGTCACGCAGCGACTGCTGATCCTGCTGCAGGTCCGACATCGACTGGTCGCCCTGCGGCTTGCCGCGCGAGCGCTCGCGCCGGGAATCCTGGCCCTGCTTGAAAGTCTTGTCGCGCAATTGCTGCTGCTTGCGGATCATGTCGCTGAGCTCGTTCAGCGCCTGCTCCATCTCGCTCTCGCCGGATTGCCCGGGCTGCGCCATCTGGAGGTTTTCCATGATCTGCGCGAGCTGCTCGAGCATGCGCTGAGCCGCCTCTTTATTGCCTTCGCGCGCCGCCTTCTCGATCTGCCGCAGCAGGTCATCCAGATCGCGCTGCGTGATGACGTTGCGATCACGGCTGGAGGATTGGCTCCGTTCCGTCGCCCGCTTGTACTCCTCGAGCTTCTGGATGGCGTCGGACTGGTTGCTCAGGCTCTTCCCGGACTCCTTCTGCCTGAGGCTGTCGCCGGCCTCCTGCATCGCCTTTTCCGCGCTGTCGAGCAGCGCGTCGGGATCCTGATCCAGCTGGGCAGCGGCAGGCGAGACTCCTCCCAGCAGCAAGGCGAGGCAGGCGATCGACATCGCCTTCAAGACTGGCACGGGTACTAGCTTCCGCATTTCCGGTCCCGCGTGAACTGGTTGGCCTTGTCGTCTCCCGCCTTGTTGGCACGGCTGTTCGCCGACTTCCGATAGGCCTGAAGCTGCTCGCGCAAGACGTCCTGCTGCTGCGCCAGATCCGCCAGCTGCTCGGGCGTCGCCTTCTGGGTCTTTTGTCGCAGCTCGACTGCCTTGTCGAGGATGAGCTGGACTTCCGCCGGGAACGGCTGCCGGGCACCGAGCGGATTTTGCTCGGCGCGCCGGGCGAGATCGCGCACCTTGCCGGCCATGGCCTCGCGCAGCTTCTGCGTCAGCACCCTGAGCTCGTCCTCGCTGGCGCCGCGTTCCAGCGCCGCCTTGAGCGCGTCCTGCGCCGAGCGCAGCGCGGCGTTGACGCTGCCGGCAACGCCGTCGTCCTCGATGGTCGTCGCGAAGGCCCACATGCTCGCCACCACGTTGCGCAGCGCATCGTCGGTGCGGGCAGCCTCGAGCTGGCTCGCCAGGCTCCGGAGGCCGAGATAGCAGCCGGCATCCGGCGTGAACAATTCGGGTGCGATCATCAGCGCGTCGAGCGCGGTGTAGACGTCGGAATTCCTGTTGGCGTCGAGCGCGAGGATGCGGCGCTGCTCGATCAGCGCGCGCGCGAGCGAGTTGGTGAACAGACGCTCGGGCAGGCGCATGTTGAAGGGTTCGCTCCTGGCCTCGTTGCCGGCCTCGTCCTTGGCCGTCAGCGTCAGTGTGACGTCGGCGCCGGCATAGGGGTCCTCGCTGAGGTCCTTCACGGTCTGGCCGACGCCGTTGCGGGTGCGCGCGTTCGGCAGCACGAGCGGGAATTGCGGCGGTTGGAACAGCGGCCGGGCTGCGGCCTTGCCGTCGGAATCCTTGCTGCCGTCCTTGGCGTCGGCGGGGCGCAGGGCAATCTGCGCATCCGCGCCGGTGACGCCGTAATCGTCCTCGATCTTGTAGGAGAGCTGCAGCCCGCCGCGCGCCTGGCGCTCGGGATCCTTGGCGAGCGCGATGGTCGGCGCATGGTCCGGCGTCGCCGCAAATGCCCATTGCGGCTGGCCGGAGGGCGCGCGGACATGCGCGGTGCCGTCAGCGGTGATGGTGAAATGCTTCTCGTTGGTGCCCTTCGGCGCGGCCTCGGTGGGAGCGACCTCCTTGAGGCCGCCGGAGACGACGACATCCAGACTGCCGCCGGAGGAGCGCACGATCAGGGTCGAGCCTGCCGGAACGGCCAGCGGACCGGAGGCCGGCAGTGCCGCGGCCTCCTTGTTGGCGGCCGACAGGATGATCGGCGGCTTGCCGGTGTAGAGCGGCGGGGTGACCCAGGCATCGACGCGAACATTGGCCGGCGCCAGCACGCCGTTCCAGTCGAAGGCGGCCCCGAGCCGCATTCCGCGCTCGTCGCCGGCGGCGAAGAACGTCGCAACCAGCATCACCATGACCAGCGCGCGCAGCGCCCAGGGATCATGCAGCGCCAGCCGGGGATGCGGCAGGCCGGCGCGGATGCGCTTGAGCGAGGCCAGCGTACGCTCGCGCTGTGCCTGCCACAGCGCCTGTGCAACCGGGTCCTGCGAGGACAGCGTATCCGTCAGCGTCGTGGCCGGGCGGTGACGGATGCCGGAGCCGCGATCGAGCCGGGCGAGCGCCTCCTCGCGGCTCGGCCAGCGGAAGCGAATCAAGGGCAAAAGGACGGCAATTGCGATGCCGGCAAAAACGACGAGACCGATGGCACGGGCCAGGAACGGCAGCGCCAGCCAGAGGCCGGCCCAGGACACCACCAGGAACAGGCCGACGACGGTCAGAAGCCGCGCCAAAATCGGCCAGGCACGTTCCCACGCGATGGCATAAATGGCCCGATCGAGGGCCTGCGCCAGCTTCAGCCGCGACAGAGCATCGCTGTTGCGGATCGGGTCTGACGGGTCGGGGGTGACGCCGTTCAATCAACTCTCCAGGTTGCCCGGTAGAGAAGCCTATCACAACGGCAGCACTGAGGCATCCGTTCCGGTACGGGAGACACCCCTTTTCCCGCATAACACGAGGACGTGACTGGCCCCGCACAACCCCGTAATTTCCGCGCCGCCATCCGAGGGAGACGAGAGGAAACGCCATGGACAAGAAGATGCACGATAAGGGCCTGGAAGTCCGCAAAGCGGTGCTGGGCGAGGCCTATGTCAACAACGCCCTGAAGAACGTCGACGACTTCAACCGCCCGTTCCAGGAGATGCTGAACGAATATTGCTGGGGCACGGTGTGGGGCCGCGAGGAGCTGCCGCGCAAGACCCGCAGCATGCTCAACATTGCCATGATCGCGATCCTGAACCGCCAGCACGAGTTTCGCGCGCATCTGAAGGGCGCGCTGACCAACGGCGTCAGTCGCGAGGAGATCCGCGAGATTCTGATGCAGGTCGCGATCTATGGCGGCATGCCCGCCGCCGTCGACAGCTTCCGCATCGCGCGCGAGGTGTTTGCGGAGATCGACAAAGCCTAAGCCAAACAAGTAGCTTTCAACATATTACTCCGTCATTGCGAGCGAAGCGAAGCAATCCAGAAATCCCTCCGCGGACACATTCCTGGATTGCTTCGTCGCTTCGCTCCTCGCAATGACGATGAGGAGACAACACCATGGACATCGGATTCATCGGCCTCGGAAACATGGGTTTCCCGATGGCGCGGCGGCTGATCGAGGCGGGACACAAGCTCGTCGTGTTCGACACGCGCAAGGAGGTCACGGACAAGCTTGTGGCGCTCGGCGCGGCGGCTGCGACGTCACCGAAGGACGTGGCCGACCGGGTCGAGACCGTGATGGCGAGCCTGCCCTCGCTGCAGGCCTCGCTCGAAGTCGCAACGGGGGCGAACGGCGTGATCGAAGGCAGCCGCGCAAAACGCTTCATCGACCTCTCCACGGTCGGCTCGGCGATGGCCGTGAAGATTCACGGCCTCCTCGCCAAGCGCAACATCGTGCAGATCGACTGCCCCGTCTCCGGCGGCGTCGGCGGCGCCGAGAAGGGCACGCTGGCGGTGATGGTGTCAGGCCCGAAGGCCGACTTCGATCTGCTCAAGCCCGCGCTCGACGTGATCGGCAAGGTGTTCTTCATCGGCGAAAAGCCCGGCGCGGCGCAGACCATGAAGCTCGCCAACAATTTCCTGTCGGCCACCGCGATGGTGGCGACGTCGGAAGCCGTGGTGATGGGCGTGAAAGCCGGGCTCGACCCGGCCGTGATGATCGACGTCATCAATGCCGGCTCGGGCATGAACACCGCGAGCCGCGACAAGTTTCCGCGCGCGGTGCTGCCCCGCAGCTTCGATTTCGGCTTCGCCACGGGGTTGATGGTGAAGGACGTACGGCTGGCGCTGGAGGAGATGAAGCAGCTAGGCCTGTCGATGGGGGTCGCCGACGCGGTCGGGCGGTTGTGGGAGACGATCATCGCTGCGGAGGGCGCGGACTCCGATTTCACCGCGGCGATCAAGCCGATCGAGAAGCAGGCAGGCGTCGTGGTTGGCGGAAAAAAATAGCGTTCCACCGGATTGCGCGGACGCCGCTTGATTTGCCTGCCGGATCAAGCGGTTCTGTCCGACGGGCCGATCCTGGCGGCCGGTCACTCGGACGATCTTTGCGCACGCCTAGCCCGTTGATTTCACAACGTTGGTTTACTGTGCATGGGGTTGTTTTGCAGGTTTTGGCTTCGCCCTTACAGCCACGGCGCAGGCTGATCCATCGCGATCAGCTGCTCGACCTCTACGCGCGGGCGAACCACGGCGTACTGGTCGTCCTTCACCAGCACCTCCGGCACCAGCGGCCGCGTGTTGTAGGTGCCGGCCTGCACCGCGCCATAGGCGCCCGCGGTCATGATGGCGATGAGATCGCCGGGCGCGGGCGTCGGCAGCGTGCGGTCGAGCGCGAGATAGTCGCCGGTCTCGCAGACCGGGCCGACGACATCGGCCCGAATTGTCGCGGCGTCCTTGGCGGGTTGCTTCACCGGCAGGATATCGTGATGCGCCTCGTACAGCGTCGGGCGGATGAGGTCGTTCATCGCGGCGTCGATGATGACGAAGTTCTTGCCGTCGCCGTGCTTCACATAGATCACCTTGGCGACCAGGATGCCGGCATTGCCGACGATCATGCGGCCCGGCTCGAACATCAGCGTGCAGCCGAGATTGTGGCTGACGCGCTTGACCATGGCGGCATAGGCGGCCGGTTCCGGCGGCGCCTCGCGGTCCATATAATAGGGGATGCCGAGGCCGCCGCCGAAATCGACATGGCTGATATTGTGGCCGTCGGCGCGCAGCGTCTGGACGAATTCGGAGAGGATGCGGAACGCCGTTTCCATGCCGGAGAGATCAGTGATCTGGCTGCCGATATGCACGTCGGTGCCTGTTACCTCGATGCCCGGGAGCTTCGCGGCGCGGGCATAGACCTCACGGGCATGCACGATCGGGATGCCGAACTTGTTCTCGGACTTGCCGGTCGAGATCTTGGCGTGGGTGCCGGCGTCGACATCAGGATTGACGCGCAGCGAGATCCGCGCGGTCTTGCCGGTCTCGGTAGCCAGGCGCGACAGCAGTTCGAGCTCCGGCTCGGATTCAACGTTGAGGCAGAGAATGTCGGCGGCCAGCGCGGCGCGCAGCTCTGCTTCCGTCTTGCCGACGCCGGAGAACACGATCTTGCTGGCGGGAATGCCGGCCGCCAGCGCGCGCTTCAACTCGCCGCCGGAGACCACGTCGGCGCCGGCGCCGAGCTTGGCCAGCGTGCGCAGCACCGACTGGTTGGAGTTCGCCTTCATGGCGTAGCAGACCAGCACCTTCTCGCCGGCGAAGGCCTCGGTGAAGACGCGATAGTGCCGCTCCAGCGTCGCGGTCGAATAGCAATAGAACGGCGTGCCGACGGTCGCGGCCAGCTCGGACAAATTCACCGCCTCGGCGTGCAGCACGCCGTTGCGATAGTCGAAATGATTCATGGCGCAGGCTCGGTTGTCCGGGCTTATCTCTTGCCGGGAGGTTCGTCCAAGAGCGGATCGAGAATGAACGGTTTCTTCCTGCCCTTGGCCGCCGCGGGCTCGGCATCCGCACCTGACGAGGTGGGATTGAACATGCTCGACGTCTTCTGGGCTGCGGTGTCGGCTGGAGCTGCGACGTTGGCCGTCGGCGCGCTGGAGGCCGTCGGCGGCAGATCCAGCGGGCCCTTGCGGCCGCAGCCGGCCAGCGCGAGCGCCGTCAGGCTCAAGACAATGATGGCCCACCCCGAGTTGGCCGGGCGAAACTTTGACGTCACGACGAAATCCCCACTACGCGGGCCGCACCATACAGAGGTTGGCGCGCTCTGGCGAGAGCCGGATGACCATGAAACATCAGCGAAATTTTGCCTTCAGCCCAATTTTCGCTCTTTTTCCAGCCGCTTCGCCCAGGCCTTCGCCTGCGCCGCCACGTTCTTCGGCGCGGTGCCGCCGAAGCTGGTGCGGCTCTTCACCGACGATTCGACCGAGAGCACGCCGAGCACGTCCTTGGTGATCTTCGGCTCGATCGTCTGCATCTCCTTGAGCGGCAGTTCGTGCAGCGCGACGCCGCCCTCGGCGGCCTTGGCGACGATGCGGCCGGTGACGTGATGGGCCTCGCGGAACGGCATTTTCAGCGTCCGCACCAGCCAGTCGGCGAGGTCGGTCGCAGTGGCATAGCCCTCGCCCGCGGCCGCTTTCATCCTGGCTTCGTCAGGCTCGAGATCCTGGACCATGCCGGTCATGGCGCGGATCGCCAGCGACAGCGCGGCAAAGCCCTCCATGGCGCCCTGCTTGTCCTCCTGCATGTCCTTTTGATAGGCGAGCGGCAGGCCCTTCATCACGATCAGGAGACCATTGAGCGCGCCGATGACGCGGCCGGTCTTGGCGCGCACCAGCTCGGCGGCATCCGGATTGCGCTTCTGCGGCATGATCGAGGATCCCGTGGTGAACTTGTCGCTGAGCCGGATCAGACCGACCAGCGGCGACGTCCAGATCACGATCTCCTCGGCAAAGCGCGACATGTGCACGGCGCAGATCGAGGCCGCCGACAGCGTCTCCAGCACGAAGTCGCGGTCGGAGACCGCGTCGAGCGAGTTCGCCATCGGGCGGTCGAACCCAAGCGCCTTCGCGGTGGCGTGGCGGTCGATCGGGAATGAGGTGCCGGCGAGCGCGGCGGCGCCGAGCGGCGACTCGTTGAGCCGCTTGCGCGCATCCTGGAAACGACCGCGATCGCGCGCGGCCATCTCGACATAGGCGAGCAGGTGATGGCCGAACGTCACGGGCTGCGCGGTCTGCAGATGCGTGAAGCCGGGCATCACGGTTGCGGCATGCTCCAGCGCGCGATTGACCAGCGCGGCCTGGAACGCGGCGAGCGCCGCGTCGGTCTCGTCGAGGACATCACGGACATAGAGACGGAAATCGGTCGCGACCTGGTCGTTGCGCGAGCGCGCGGTGTGCAGGCGGCCGGCGGCGGGGCCGATCAGCTCGGTCAGGCGGCTCTCGACGTTCATGTGAATGTCCTCAAGCGCGCGCTTGAACTCGAAGCCGCCCTTGCCGATCTCTGACAAAATCGTGTCTAGACCCTTGCCGATATTTTTCGCATCAGAGCTCGTGATGATGCCCTGGCTGGCAAGCATCGCAGCGTGGGCCTTGGACGCGGCAATGTCCTGGGCGAACAGGTGACGATCGACGTCGATGGAGACGTTGATCTCTTCCATGATCTCGTCGGGACGTTCCGAAAACCGGCCGCCCCACATCTTGTTGCTCATGATCCCCTGCTCGCGCCTTGATTTGCCGAACGTTTGCCGGCCGCCGCCAGCCGTACTAAGAGGCCCCTGATAGCCATATCTGCGACCGGATGACAAACGATATGCTCGACAAGAAGCCCTCCGCCACGCGCCGGGTCCCCCTCGTCATCGCCACCGTGGTGGTCGGAGGGCTGGCCGGCTTCGCCGCGCTGTACGGGCTGGGCCTGAGCCGGTCGCCGTCGGGCGATCCGGCCTGCAAGCCGGCGGTGGCGACGGCGCAGAAAATCGCCCCGCTGGCCCACGGCGAGCTGGCGGCGCTGACCATGGCGAGCGCGCCTCTCAAGCTGCCCGACCTCACCTTCGAGGATTCCGACGGCAAGCCGAAAAAGCTGTCCGATTTCCGCGGCAAGACGCTGCTGGTGAACCTCTGGGCCACTTGGTGCGTGCCGTGCCGGAAGGAAATGCCGGCGCTGGACGAGCTCCAGGGCAAGCTGTCGGGCCCGAATTTCGAGGTGGTGGCGATCAATATCGACACCCGCGACCCCGAGAAGCCGAAGACCTTCCTGAAAGAGGCCAATCTAACCAGGCTCGGCTACTTCAATGATCAGAAAGCAAAGGTTTTTCAGGATCTTAAAGCGATAGGCCGGGCTCTGGGCATGCCGACCTCGGTGCTGGTCGATCCGCAAGGCTGTGAGATCGCGACGATCGCGGGGCCGGCGGAATGGGCGAGCGAAGACGCGCTCAAGCTGATCCGGGCAGCGACGGGCAAGGCCGCCGCGTCGTTTTGAGAGATCAGGCGGTGATGTTCAGATTGCCGCCGACGCCGGCACCGACATTGGCCAGCGAGGGCTGGCCGGCGCCGAGCAGCGTCAGGACGGTGGATTTCTCCGCATCCGCGTTCTGCTTCATCAGCGTCGCCGAGATATTCGACTGCAGCGCGCCTTGCTGAGCGGCCAGCATGGTGCTGACCATTGCCATCATGTCCATTACGCGAACCTTCGTACTGCCCGTAACCTAGGCGCGCGGGGTTAACGCGACATGAATTGTCACAGGTCCCATAGGGGTGGATTAGCCGAAGGCGTAATCCACCCTACCAGACCGTCCTACCGCGTCGGAACCGGCTTGGCGCCGCGGTAATCGTAGAAGCCGCGCTGTGTCTTGCGGCCGAGCCAGCCGGCCTCGACATATTTCACCAGCAGCGGGCACGGACGGTACTTGGAATCGGCGAGGCCCTCATGCAGCACCTGCATGATGGAGAGACAGGTATCGAGGCCGATGAAATCGGCGAGCTCCAGCGGGCCCATCGGATGGTGGGCGCCGAGCTTCATCGCCGCGTCGATCGCCTCGACATTGCCGACGCCTTCATACAGCGTGTAGATCGCCTCGTTGATCATCGGGAGCAGGATGCGGTTGACGATGAAGGCCGGGAAATCCTCGGAGACCGCGACCTGCTTGCCGAGCTTGGCGACGAATTCCTTGGACGCCTCGAAGGTCTGGTCGTCGGTCGCGATGCCGCGGATCAGCTCCACCAGCTCCATCAGCGGCACCGGATTCATGAAGTGAATGCCGATGAAGCGCTCGGGCCGGTCGGTGGCGGCGGCAAGCCGGGTGATCGAAATCGAGGACGTGTCGGAGGCGACGATCGCCTCGGGCTTCAACACGGCGCAGAGCTCGTGGAAGATCTTGCGCTTGACCTCTTCCTTCTCAACCGCAGTCTCGATCACGAGATCGCAGTCGGCGAGACCGTCGAGCTTCTCGGCGAGCGAGATACGGGCGATCGCCTTGGCCTTGTCGTCCTCGGTGACGCCCTTCTTGGAGACCTGGCGCGCCAGATTGCCGTTGATGGTGGCCATGCCCGATTTGAGACGGTCGGACGAGACGTCGTTGAGCACCACGTCGAAGCCGGCCAGCGCCGCGACATGCGCGATGCCGTTGCCCATCTGACCCGCGCCGATCACGCCGACCTTCTTGATCACTGCCGCCATAATGTCATCCACCGGAACGGCGCGCGACGCGCGCGCCTGCCTATCCCCCGAGCTGGGAGGTCTGATTTGATCAGAAGCTTGATTTAATCAGAACCCGGGCTCGAAACCTAGATTGGATCGCCTCCCCGGCGTGCCCCACGCCAAAGAAAACGCCTCAGAAATGAAACACCGGCCGGAGTTTATGCCTCCGGCCGGTGTTTTCGACGACTTTTACTTGCCGAGCTTGCCGAGTTCGGCCGTCAACTCCGGAACCGCCTGGTAGAGATCGGCGACCAGGCCGTAATCGGCGACCTGGAAGATCGGCGCGTCCTCGTCCTTGTTGATCGCGACGATCACCTTGGAGTCCTTCATGCCGGCCAGATGCTGGATCGCGCCGGAAATGCCGATGGCGACATAGAGCTCGGGGGCCACCACCTTGCCGGTCTGGCCGACCTGCCAGTCGTTCGGCGCATAGCCGGCGTCGACCGCCGCGCGCGAGGCACCGACACCGGCCCCAAGCTTGTCGGCGAGCGGCTCGATGTACTTGGCAAAATTCTCGCGGCTCTGCATGGCGCGGCCACCGGAGACGATGATCTTGGCCGAGGTCAGCTCGGGACGGTCGCTCTTGGCGACCTCCTCGCCGACGAAGGACGACAGGGCCGGATCGGCCGCCGCCGCGACGGTCTCGACCGGCGCGCTGCCACCCTCGCCGGCTGCGGCGAAGGTGGAGGTGCGAACCGTGATGACCTTCTTGGCGTCCTTCGACTTCACCGTCTGGATGGCGTTGCCGGCATAGATCGGACGCTCATAGGTGTCGGGGGCGACCACCTTGATGATCTCCGAAACCTGCATGACGTCGAGCAGCGCGGCGACGCGCGGCATCACGTTCTTGAAGCGCGAGGTCGCGGGCGCGACGATGGCATCGTAGCCCGAGGCCAGCGAGACGATCAGCGCGGCCAGCGGCTCGGCAAGATCGTGCGCGTAGAGGTCGCCGTCGGCGACCAGCACCTTCTTGACGCCGGCAAGCTTGGCGGCGGCATCGGCAGCAGCCTTGGTGCCCTGCCCGCCGCCGGCGACCAGCACGTGGACGTCGCCGCCGAGCTGGGAGGCCGCGGTCAGCGCCTTGTTGGTGGAGTCCTTGAGGACCTCGTGTTCGTGTTCGGCAATCAGCAGCGTCGTCATCAGAGCACCCCGGCTTCGTTCTTGAGCTTCGAGACCAGCTCGGCGACATCCTTGACCTTGACGCCCGCCTTGCGGCCCGCCGGCTCCGTCGTCTTGACGATTTCGAGACGCGGAGCGACGTCGACGCCATAGTCGGCGACGGTCTTGTCCGCGATCGGCTTCTTCTTGGCCTTCATGATGTTGGGCAGCGAGGCGTAGCGCGGCTCGTTAAGACGCAGATCGGTGGTGACGATCGCCGGTCCCTTCAGCTTCACGGTCTGGAGGCCGCCATCGACTTCGCGGGTGACCTTGAAGTCAGAACCTTCGACCTCGAGCTTCGAAGCGAAAGTCGCCTGCGACCAGCCGAGCAGCGCAGCCAGCATCTGGCCGGTCTGATTGCTGTCGTCGTCGATCGCCTGCTTGCCGAGAATGATCAGGCCGGGCTGCTCTTCGTCCGCAACCTTCTTCAGGATCTTGGCAACCGCGAGCGGCTCGACTGCGCCGTCCGCCTTCACCAGGATGCCGCGGTCGGCGCCCATGGCAAGACCCGTGCGGATCGTCTCCGATGCCTGCGCAGGTCCAATGGAGACCACCACGACCTCGGTCGCCTTGCCGGCTTCCTTCAAGCGCAGCGCTTCCTCGACCGCGATTTCGTCGAACGGGTTCATCGACATCTTGACGTTGGCGAGTTCAACGCCCGATCCATCGCTCTTGACGCGGACCTTGACGTTGTAATCGACCACCCGCTTTACCGGCACAAGAACCTTCATCGATCCTCTTTCACTCAATTTGGGAGGGGGGTTATCAACTGGCGCGGAACCTAAAGGCCTGATCTGCCCCGGTCAACGCGCGAACGGGCCTAATTTTAGCCCTCTGAAATGCGGAGAGCTCGATGGGTCAGCGGTTCTGGCCCGGAACCCAGAGCACGTCTCCGGCACCATGACCGTTGGCGGCCCGACTGGCCACGAACAGGAAGTCCGAGAGGCGATTCATATATTGGATGCCAGCCGCGCTGACCGGCTCCCCGGGGCGGGCCGCCAGTTCCACGATCACCCGTTCCGCCCTGCGGCATATCGTACGCGCCACGTGAAGGTGGGCCGCAGCCGGCGTGCCGCCGGGAAGCACGAAGGAGGTCAGCGGCGCGAGCCTGTCGTTGAGCGTATCGATGTCGCGCTCGAGCCGTTCGACCTGGCTCGCCACCACCCGCAGGCGCTCGGCTTTGCCTTCGCGTTCCGGCACCGCGAGGTCGGCGCCGAGGTCGAACAGATCGTTCTGGATGCGGCCGAGCATCGCATCGAGATCTGGCATGTCAGCGGTATGGAGCCTGACCACGCCGATCGCGGCGTTGGTCTCGTCGACCGTGCCATAGGCCTCGATGCGCAGATCGTATTTCGGACGCCGCTCGCCGGTTCCGAGCGCCGTCGTGCCGTCGTCGCCGGTCTTGGTGTAGATGCGGTTGAGCAGGACCATCTATATCTCAATATTCGTTGTGCGCCCGGCACATTGTCGGAAACCGGCGATAGGTATCTGCCGTATCCTCTAGCGTCCCATCGCCCACACTGCGAGCATGGCGATGACGATGGCCACGAACTGCAGCAGCACGCGCCAGCGCATCAGCTTCTGCGACGTGTTCGGCGAGCCGCCGCGCATCATGTTGACGAGACCGAGCAGCAGCACCACCGCAACGGCGCCGGCTGCCACCGGCAGGATGAAGGTACTCAAAAGCGATGCCATGACGGGCTAGATAACACCGTGTGTGCCGGACCGCTATCTCCTCGTCATTGCAGTGCCTGCATGACAGCGCGCCCGGAATAGCGACGCGGTCGTTCCGCAAACTGGCTTTTGGGCCCATAATATCAGAAGGTAGCGAGATGATTTCCGATTTGCGCCAGACGCCCGGCCTGTTCGCCTGCCCCGACGGGCGGCTGGCCCGCGCGGCAGCAGCGATGTAGGTGGCGCGTGAAGGTCATCCGTACCGTCTATGATGTCGCGATGGACGCGTTCTACACGTTCCTGGCCGATGACGGCTGGGCGATCGCCAGCCACATCGCGCTGTCGACGCTGATGGCGCTGTTCCCGTTCCTGATCGTGCTGACCTCGCTCGCGGGCTTCTTCGGCTCCAAGGAACTCGCCGACCAGGCCGCCAGCCTGATGCTGCAGATCTGGCCCAAGCAGGTGGCCGATTCCATTTCGGGCGAGGTGCATGACGTGTTGACCACGACCCGGACCGGCGTACTGACCATCGGCGCGGCGCTGTCGGTCTATTTCGCCTCTAACGGCGTCGAGGCGCTCAGGGTCGCGCTCAACCGCGCCTATGCGGTGGTGGAGATGCGGCGCTGGTACTGGCTGCGGCTGGAATCGATCGGCTACACCCTGGTCGCGGCCTTTACCGCGCTCGCCATGGCGTTCCTGATCGTGCTCGGCCCTTTGCTCATCGAAGCTGCGCGCAGCCACATTCCGCTGTTCGTGGAGTCCAACGAGCGGATTTTGACCGGCATCCGCTATGGCATCACCGTCGGCGCGCTGGTGGTGGCGCTGCTGATCCTGCACGCCTGGCTGCCGGCAGGACGGCGCAGCTTCGTCCAGATCCTGCCCGGCATCGTCTTCACCATCGTGGCGTCGCTGATATCAGGCATCGTGTTCGGCCAATATCTGGCGCGCTTCGCCAACAACTACGTGACGATGTATGCGGGCCTCGCCTCGGTGATCATCGCGCTGGTGTTTTTGTACTTCATCGCCGCGATCTTCGTTTACGGCGGCGAGCTCAACGCCGCGATCATCAAGTCGCGGCTTCCTCACGGCGTGTCGCTTCAAGCAGCGCAGTCGCTAGCGCCCGCGGAGAGACAGGCTTGACCAGGAAGGCGTCCGCGCCGGCCTCGCGCGAGGCCGCCTCGTCCTCGCCGCGACCGGACACCCCGATGATCGGGATCCGAGCCAGCGGCGGCTCCATGGTGCGGATCCGCCGGATGGCCTCGACGCCGTCGATGCCGGGCAGCACCATGTCCATCAACACCGCGTCGAAGGCGCCTTGCGCCAGCCGGCCGACGGCGTCCTCGCCGCGCCCGATGAATTCGGCATGATGGCCGAGCTCGGTCAGGATCGTGTTCAGCACGACGCGGCCGAACGGATTGTCCTCGACGCTAAGGACGTGCAGCGCGGCGACTGTATCTGCCTCCCTCTCGCCCTTCGTCTTGCGGGATTTGCTGGGGCCCGCCGCATCGAGCGACACCGTCAGCGTAAAGGTGGCGCCGCCGCCGCGGCGCGGCGCGACGGTGATATCGCCGCCCATCGCACGCGCCAATTGCTTGACCGAGGACAGGCCCAGGCCAGCACCGCCGAAGCGCGAGGCGATGGTGACATTGGCCTGGGTGAACGGGCGGAACAGCCGCTTGATCTCTGCCATGGTCAGACCGATGCCGCTGTCAGACACCGCGAAGGCGACGCCGACCCTGCCCTTCGCCGTACCCTTGACGGGGCGCCAGGGCGCAACCTCAAGCGCCACGCCGCCCTGGTCGGTGAATTTCACGGCATTGTCGATCAGGTTCTCGAGCGCGGCGCGCAGGCGGACGGGATCGCCGACGACGAGGCCGGGAAGCTTGTCGGGGATCTCGACCTGGGCCTGGAGACCCTTGGCGGCGGCACGGCCGGCCAGCGAATCGCCAGCGCGGCGGGCGAGCGCCTTGAGGTCGAACAGGTCCTGCCGCAGTGAACTTCCGGCCTTGCCGGCCCCCTTGCCGGTTCTGGCGGCATCCACGAACAGCGTGGCAAGGCTCGCCAGGTGCTCGGCACCGGCCTTGATGGTGTCGGCCCAGCGCCGTTCCCGCTCGCCGAGATCGGAGGTCGCGAGCAAGTCGCTGATCGCCAGGATACCGGTCAGGGGGGTACGGACCTCATGGGCAAAGGCCGCAAGTGCCGCCTGGACCACGTCAGGCCCGACTGGCTTGGTGCTGCGCTTGCGCAACGGGGCGGCCGGCCCGGGCCGCTTCCGAGGCGGTCGCCTAGACGTCCGCGTGGTGCGCGCTGAGCGCTTCTTCGCCGCCATAAATCCCCTTCGAAGTGTCCCCTTCGAACCCCGGACCGTCAGGCAAGCATGCCACGGCGGAACCCCCGGAGTCACGGCGGCGTTTGGCTAAACCCCAGAGAAATCTAACCTAATCCCACCAGCGCGCGGATGCTCGCGGGTGAGGCCCCGGCGGCGCGCAACTCCCGCAGACCGGTCGAGCGGCTCGATTTCGACAGCTTCCGCCCCTCGCCGTCGCAAATCAGCCGGTGATGGCGGTAGGTGGGTTCGGGCAGGCCGAGCAGGACCTGGAGCAGGCGGTGGACGGCGGTGGCGTGGAACAGATCCTGGCCCCGCACGATCTCGCTGACGCCCTGGAGGGCATCATCGACGACGACAGACAGATGGTAGCTGGTCGGCGTTTCCTTGCGGGCCAGGATGACGTCACCCCAGGCCTCCGGTCGCGCCGGGACGATGCCGCGCTCGCCGCGTTGCTGCTCGCCGAGTTCCCTCCAAGTCAGGCCGGCGACGCGCTGACAGGCGGCCGCCATGTCGAGCCGCAGCGCGTAAGGCGCGCCCGAAGCGATCAGACGCGCCCTCGCGTCGCCCTGCAGCGATTTGCACTCCCCCGGATAAAGCGGAGCGCCGTCGGGATCGCGTGGCCATGGCCCGCCGGCCTCGCGCGCGGCGACGAGCTTTGCGATCTCGGCCCGGCTTTCGAAGGCGGGATAGACGAGACCCAGCGCCGACAGCTTGTCCAGCGCGGCGCGATAATCGGCGAGATGCTCGGACTGCCGCCGCACCGGCGTCTCCCAGGCAACCCCCAGCCAGGCAAGGTCCTCATAGATCGCCGTCTCGAACTCTGGCCGGCAACGCGTCGCGTCGATGTCCTCGATCCGCAACAGCAACCGGCCGCCGGTCTCGCGCGCACGGTCGAAATTCAGCAGCGCCGAATAAGCGTGGCCGAGATGCAGGTGGCCGTTGGGGCTGGGAGCAAATCGGAAAACGGGTGGTGCCATCGGATGAATCTCGTCATGGCCGGGCTTGACCCGGCCATCCATCTTCCAAGGACTCTGTTACGATAGGAGATGGATGCGCGGGTCAAGCCCGCGCATGACGAGTTGAAACACCATGACCCTCCACCTCGAAACCCAGTCCGATCTCGAAGAGGCGGTCCACGCGCTGATCAAGCGCGACCCGCGCCTCCGACCCGTGTTCGAGATCGCGGGCATGCCGGCGTTGCGGCGGCGCGAGCCGGGGTTTGCGGGCCTTGCCCACATCGTCTGCGGCCAGCAGCTCTCCACCGCGAGCGCGGCGGCGATCTGGGGACGATTGTCGGCCGCCTTCGATCCGTTCGACCACGACGCGGTGCGCCGGGCCCGCACCGACCGGCTGGGGCGGCTCGGCCTTTCGGCCGCCAAGATCAAGACGCTGAAACATCTCGCGCGCGAGATCGGTGCGCAGCGGCTGAACCTCGACGTGCTCGCGGAGGAAGATGCAGACGCCGCACATCACACGCTGATCGCGCTGCCCGGGATCGGCCCCTGGACCGCGGACGTCTATCTCTTGTTCTGCCTCGGCCATGGCGATGCCTGGCCCGCCGGCGACCTCGCCGTGCAGGAGGCCATCAAGATCGGCCTCGGCCTTCCAGCACGGCCGACGGAAAAGCAGATGGCGCCGCTCGCCGAGCCCTGGCGTCCGCTGCGCGGCGCGGCGGCGCATCTGTGGTGGAGCTATTATCGCGCGGCGAAGAAGCGCGAGGGCGTGCTGCCAGCGTGACATGGGCGCATTCCGCCTGAGCAGGGCCACATGCTCTCGCTGCCCGGGTAAAGCGCTTTCGACCACCATCGAACCGGTATAGCGTTCGGTCTCACGGGAAACGCCGCGAAAGACGGCCAAGAGGTCGCGCATGCTCGACAAGACCAAGGATCTATCCGTCAGCGCCCAGGCCTGGCTCGACGCATTCGAGCGCGCGCTGGGCAGGCCCGATCCCGCCACGCTGGACCGCCTCTTCGTCGCCGACAGCTTCTGGCGCGACGTGCTGGCGCTGAGCTGGAACCTGCAAACGATCGCCGGGCGCGAGACGATTGCGCAAACCCTGGCCGCGCTCGGACCGAAGGCGGCACCGACCAATTTCAAGATCGCGCCGGACCGCGCGCCGCCGCGCTGGGTGACGCGCGCCGGCACCAACACGATTGAAGCGATCTTCGATTTCGAAACGGCGACCGGGCGTGGCAGCGGCATCCTCCGGCTCGTTCCCGACAGCGCCGACGATGACCGCCTGAAGGCGTGGACGCTGCTCACCGCGCTCGACGAATTGAAAGGTTTCGAGGAGCAGCTCGGCGCGTCGCGGCCGCGGGGCCAGGCCTATTCGCGCGATTTCCGCGGACCGAACTGGCTCGATCTGCGCAACACCGCGCGCGACTATGCCGATCGCGATCCGGCCGTGCTGGTGGTCGGCGGCGGCCAGGCCGGGCTCGCGATCGCGGCACGGCTGAAGCAGTTGCAGGTCGATGCGCTGATCGTCGATCGCGAGATGCGGATCGGCGACAATTGGCGCAAGCGTTATCATGCGCTGACCCTGCACAACCAGGTGCAGGTCAATCACCTCCCCTACATGCCGTTTCCGCCGAACTGGCCGACCTATATCCCCAAGGACAAGCTCGCCAATTGGTTCGAGGCTTACGTCGACGCCATGGAGCTGAACTTCTGGACCGGCACCGAATTCGAGGGCGGCTCTTACGACGAGGCGAACGGACGCTGGACGGTCACACTGCGCCGCGCCGACGGCAGCCGGCGGACCATGCATCCGCGTCACGTCGTCATGGCGACCGGCGTCAGCGGCATCGCCAATATTCCCGATATTCCGACGCTCGACAATTTCAAGGGAACGCTGCTGCATTCCAGCCGCTACGAGGACGGCGAGTGCTGGGCCGGCAAACGCGCGATCGTCATCGGCACCGGCAACAGCGGTCACGACATCGCGCAGGACCTTCATTCCAGCGGCGCCGAGGTGACGCTGGTGCAACGCTCGCCGACGCTGGTCACCAATATCGAACCGTCGGCACAGCTCGCTTATGCCACCTACAACGAAGGCACGCTCGAGGACAATGATTTGATCGCGGCCTCGATGCCGACACCGCTGGCGAAGAAGACGCATGTGATGTTGACGGAGCAGTCGAAGCAGCTCGACAAGGAGCTGCTCGACGGCCTTGCCCGCGTCGGCTTCAAGCTCGATTTCGGCGAGGGCGGCACCGGCTGGCAGTTCAAGTACCTCACTCGCGGCGGCGGCTATTATTTCAACGTCGGCTGCTCCAATTTGATTGTCGAGGGAAAGATCAAGCTGAAGCAGTTTTCCGACATTGAGGGCTTCACGGCTGATGGCGCACGGATGAAGGACGGCACGGTCCTTCCTGCCGATCTCATCGTGCTCTCCACCGGCTACAAGCCGCAGGAATATCTGGTGCGAAAGCTGTTCGGCGAGGCGATGGCCGACCGCGTCGGCCCGATCTGGGGCTTTGGCGACGGCCTCGAGCTGCGCAACATGTATGCGCGCACCAGGCAGCCCGGACTCTGGTTCATCGCCGGCAGCCTCGCGCAATGCCGCATAAACTCGAAATATCTCGCGCTGCAGATCAAGGCGACCGAGGCGGGGATTTTGGAGAGTGAGGTGAGCACGGCTTGAGCCCTTCGTCATTGCGAGCGCAGCGAAGCAATCCAGCATCTCTCAGCAGAGGCAGTCTGGATTGCTTCGCTGCGCTCGCAATGACAATGTCGAGGCAATTGCGGGCCACCACGAACAGAAGGGTTTACACATGCCAGCCATTCTCGGCAGCGGCGAGCACCGCTACCGCGTCGTCGACAATTTTGCGAAACTGCCCGAAGGCTGGCAGCTCACCGACGTCGCCTCCGTCGCGGTCGACAGCAAGGACCGCGTCTACGTGTTCAACCGTGGCGCCCATCCGATGGTGGTGCTCGACCGCGACGGTCATTTCCTGCGTAGCTTCGGCGAAGGGCTGTTCTCGCGCGCGCACGGCCTGCACATCGACGCCGACGACAATCTCTACTGCACCGATGACGGCGACCACACCGTGCGCAAATGCACCACCGACGGCAAGGTGCTGCTGACGATCGGCATTCCCGAGAAGCCGTCGCCGTTCATGAGCGGCGAGCCGTTCCATCGCTGCACCCACACCGCGCTGTCGCCGAAGGGCGAGATCTACGTCTCCGACGGCTATGGCAATGCGCGCGTGCACAAATACACGCCGGACGGCAAGCTGCTCAAGAGCTGGGGTGAGCCCGGCACCGATCCCGGCCAGTTCAACATCGTGCACAATATTGCCACCGATGCCGACGGCTGGGTCTATGTCGCCGACCGCGAGAACCATCGCGTGCAGGTGTTCGACGGCAACGGCAAATACGAGACGCAGTGGAACAATCTGCATCGGCCTTGCGCGCTGTGCTGCTGCGGTGGGGCCAAGAACCCGACCTTCTTGATCGGCGAACTCGGCCCGGGCCTTGCCATCAACCGCAAGGTGCCCAATCTCGGCCCGCGGCTGTCGATCGTGGACGCCAGGGGCAAGCGCATCGCACGCCTCGGCGGCGAGGATGGTCCGGGCGTTGCGAGCGGAAAATTCCTGGCGCCCCACGGCATCGCGCTGGATTCGAGGGGCGATATCTATGTCGGCGAGGTCGGCGTCACCAATTGGGACACCAGCTTTCCCGATGAGGAAATGCCGGCCGCGGTGCGCGCGACGCGGTGCTTGCAGAAGCTCGAGCGGGTAAGGGAGTAGCTGCTGCAAGCAGGCCACGACTCGGCAGTTCCGCGCCAGCCGCGCACCTCCCCAAATCGCGGCTTTTTGAGCGCTTCCGCCACCCCGGCGCCGTATTGCTTGCGCCTGAATAAGTCGCTCAACGGGCTTCACAATCCCGTCACGCTGCATGTAGTATGTCAGGACATGCTGCTTCGCAGCGTATGTTGGAGGCCGGGAGCGTTACTTGAACGCACATGTCTCGCAAGGCAGTTGGCCGGTGTTGGTGCTGAACGCGGACTTCCGGCCGCTGAGTTACTACCCGCTGTCTCTTTGGTCGTGGCAGGACGCGATCAAGGCGGTGTTCCTCGATCGCGTCAACATCGTCGCGCATTACGATCAGGCGGTTCACAGCCCCACGCTGCAGATGCAGCTGCCGAGCGTCGTCTCGCTCAAATCCTTCGTCAAGCCGACCACCCATCCGGCCTTCACCCGGTTCAACGTCTTCCTGCGCGATCGTTTCGCCTGCCAATATTGCGGCTCGCCCGAAGACCTGACCTTCGATCACATCATCCCGCGCAGCAAGGGCGGCCAGACCACCTGGGAGAACGTGGTCGCGGCGTGCTCGCCGTGCAATCTGCGCAAGGGCAATCTGACGCCAGCACAGGCAAAGATGTTTCCGCGCCAGAGCGCGTTCGCGCCAACCGTGCACCAGCTCCATCGCAACGGCCGCCTGTTTCCGCCGAACTATCTGCACGATAGCTGGCTGGACTATCTGTACTGGGATACGGAGCTGGATCCGTAAGCGCGGCATCTCGCCGTGCGTGATCGCGCTTGATCCGTCAAGCGCGGATGAATTTATCGTCGCGCTACCTCCGCGCCTGCTCTTCCCTGTCGATCTGATAGGCGGAAATCCGGTCGATCTCGAACGCGACGCTCCTTGGCGATTCCGCATCGACGGGACTGACGCCCGGAAAGAACTTCGACCCGATCGCGAGGTTGACGATCATGTACATGGGATCATCGAAACCGATCGGCACCTTGATGTCGGAGACCGGATTGCGATCGATGAAGTAGATCAGCCGATCCTCCTGCCACAACACACCGTAATTGTGGAAGGCGCTGGAGGCGTCGCCGACCGCGAAATCGAAACCGCAGGACTGGATCTTCTGGGTCGAGGGGATCCGCCAGTGCGTCGTCATCACGAGATCGCCCGGCCGCTCGCCGCGGCCTTCCAGCACGTCGACCTCCGGCGGCCAGCCGCCATCGTCCGCCAGCATCCAGAACGCCGGCCACACCGCATGGCCGACCGGCACCTTGGCGCGAATTTCGAAATAGCCGTGCTTCTGGGCGAACGTGCCCTGGGTCGTCAGGATGCCGGAGATGTACTCGTTGTCGAACAGCAGCGGTTTCAATTCCGGGGGGGTGCGGCTGGCGACGATCGACAACACGCCGTCCTTCACCCTGAACGGATCGAGCCCGAGCGGCGCCGACGCGCGGCCGGCATAACGCGGATCGACGTAGATCTGCTGCTCGCCATTGGCGCTGGTCTTGCGCTTGAAGTCGGAGCCGTCGCCGCCCCAATAGCGCGCCTCCGGCCAGGCCGCGCCGCCCGCATAATGCGGGACCCAGCGCCCGTTCGACAGCGGATGCTCGTCGAAATCCTCGCTGAAGGTCCGGCGCAGCGGCAGGAACACCAGCGACGCCGGATCGACCGTTTCAAGCCTGCGGCACGCGATGGTGGAGGGATCGCTCGTGACCTGCAGCGACATGCGCACCGGCGCGCCATCGATTTCGTCCTGCGCGATGCCCGGCGCAGGCACGGCGCAAAGACCGATCGCGACCAGAGCGCCCCTCGTCCAACGCTCGATCATCATCGCACCTCGAACAGACCAGGACATGCGCGGAGGTTAGCTCACCGGTCTTCGCACCGGCAACGGCGGCATCCGACGCCAGCGGGCGATTTGAAAACCGTCTTCTCGCTTCCGTTCCGCGGTCCGGGGCGTGACGACCCTACCCGCGCTGCAAGGCAAGCGTCACGCCACCGAGCGTGAGCGCCATCGCCGTCCACTCGCGATAACCCAGCGGCTCGCCGAGAATGATCGCGGCAGACACCACGCCGATCACGGGAACGATCAGCATGCCGGTCGAGGCCTTGGTCGGCGGCAGCCGGCGCAACGTCTCGAACCAGGTGACGTAGCAGATCCCCATTGGCACCAGCGTCATGTAGACGAAGCAGCCGAGTCCTAGCGGGGTGATCGCGGTGACGTCAGGGCGCTCGAACAGCATGCCGAGGACCAGCATCACGGCGCAGCCGAGCCCGACCTGCCAGACGACGACCACCAGCGGCGGCATCGGCAGCGGCTTGCGGTTGAGCACGTTGCCGAGCGCGAACAGGATGGCGCAGAGCAGCGCCAGCACGATGCCCAGCAGCTTGTCGGCGCCGAACGCGAAGCCGTTGCCGCTCAGCAGCAGCGTGACGCCGGCAACGCCAAGCACCAGCCCGAAGATGTCCCGCAGCGTCGGCCGCGTATGCAGCACCGGCCAGGCGAACAGCATCGCCCAGATCGGCATCGTATAGGCGAGCAAGGCGCCCTCGCTCACCGTCACATATTTCATCGCGACCGTGCCGAGCCCCATCCAGGCAAAGACGTTGGTGAAGGTCGCAAACAGTAGCCGCGGGATCGCCTCGCGCGGCACGGCGAATGATTCCTTCCGGCTCAGCACCAGCATGCCGAGAATGACCGAGGCGCACACGCCCGCAAGGCCGCGCGCGAACAGCGGCGGCCATTGCTGGAGCAGCAGCTTCATCAGCGGCCAGTTCAGCGCCCAGCCGAACGCCGTCACGCAGAGGCAAAGAGAGCCGATCGTCCTGTCGCGTCGTGCCGAATCCATGGATAGCGCTTAGCAGGCAAGCGCCGCCGGCTCCACCACGGCCGGCGCATGCGGGCCATCACGGCCCGGGGAACCCGAAGCGCGCAGGCCCGTTCAGAGTCAGCGCCACGCGCGTCACGCCGAACGCCTTCGTCGGCCGCAAGATGAAACAGGGGAAGACCCATGCCCACACCCGAGAGCGATCACGTCTACAAGATCCTGGATCTCGTCGGATCCTCCGAAACCTCGATCGAGGACGCGATCAAGAACGCGATCAGCCGCGCGTCCAAGACCATCCGCGAAATGAAATGGTTCGAGGTGGTGCAGACGCGCGGCCACATCGAGAACGGCACTGTCCGCCACTACCAGGTGACGCTGCGCGTCGGCTTCACGCTGGAGGGCTGAGGCGGCAGCGATCCGGCATCACTCCGGGTTTGTCGCCTGCGTCCCGGCGAGATATGACTGGATCAGGGCCGGCTGTCCGGCCAATCCGCGAGTGCCGCCGTGACCGACGCCGTCAAGCTCGTCCTCTTCGACATGGACAATGTCCTCTGCGCCTACGACAGGGCGACCCGTGTCGCCTGTCTGGCGGGGCTTGCGGGGACCAGCAGCGAAGCGGTCCACGAGGCGATCTGGGACAGCGGATTCGAGCTGCTCGGCGATTGCGGCGCGCTCGAGGCCGCCGATTATCTGCGAGGCTTCGGCGAGCGGATCGGCTATCCGCTGTCACTCGAGGAGTGGGTGGAGGCCCGGCGCCGTTCAATGCAGCCGGATCGCGCGATGCTGGACATCGCCAGCCGCTTGCGAAACACCGTCGACATCGCAGTCCTGACCAACAACACCACGCTGGTCGCCGACCACATCGACACGCTGCTGCCGGAATTGCGCCCGCTGTTCGGCTCCCGGATCTACACCTCGGCGCAATTCAAGACGGCCAAGCCGGACCCGCAATGTTATCGCCGCTGCCTCTCGGACCTCGACATGAGGCCGCAGACCGCTCTGTTCGTCGATGATCTCGCAGCCAACGTCGCCGGCGCGCGCGAGGCGGGCCTGTTCGCGCACCACCACACGTCTGTGGAAAGCTTCAGGCAGGCGCTGTCGGAGCACGGCCTGCTTCGCGATTGAACCCGCTTTCGCGGCGTCAGGCGAGATGACACGCCACGAAATGCCCGCCCGCCCCTTCCCTGAGCACGGGCGCGACTTCCGCGCAGCGCGGCTGGGCGATCGGGCAGCGGGTGTGGAAGTGACAGCCGGACGGCGGCTTCATCGGGCTCGGCACGTCGCCCTTGAGGCGGATGCGCTCGCGCTTCAGCTTGGGATTTGGCACCGGCACCGCCGACAACAGCGCCCTGGTGTAGGGGTGCTGCGGGTTGCGGTAGAGGTCACTGGCCTTCGCCAGCTCGACGATGCGGCCGAGATACATCACCGCGACGCGGTCGGAGATGTGCTCGACCACCGAGAGGTCGTGCGCGACGAAGAGATAGGTGAGGTTCAGTTCGGCCTGGAGGTCTTCCAGGAGGTTGATGACCTGGGCCTGGATCGACACGTCGAGCGCCGAGACCGGCTCGTCACAGACGATCAGTTTCGGCTCGACCGCGAGTGCCCGCGCGATGACGATGCGCTGGCGCTGACCGCCGGAGAATTCATGCGGATAGCGCCGCATGTGCTCGGCCTTGAGGCCGACCTTGACGAGCAGGCTGGCGACGCGCTCTTCGCGCTCCTTGGCCGAGGATCCGAGCTTGTGGATGATCAGCGCCTCGCCGAGGATCGCGCCGACCGTCATGCGCGGATTGAGCGAGGCGAACGGGTCCTGGAACACCAGCTGCATGTTCCGCCGCATCGCACGCAAATCGTTGCCGCTGAGCTGACGCACGTCCTGGCCGTCGAAAGTGACCTCGCCGTCGGTCGGCTCGATCAGGCGCAGCACGCAGCGCCCCGTGGTCGACTTGCCGCAGCCGGATTCGCCGACGAGACCCAGCGTCTCGCCGCGATTGACCGAGAACGACACGCCGTCGACCGCATAGACGGTGCCGACCTGGCGCGACAGCAGGCCGCCGAGCACGGGGAAGTGTTTCTTCAGGTTGGAGACTTGCAGCAAGGGCTCGCTCATGCCGCGGCTCCCAGGTTCGGATCGCCGAGATGGCAGGCCATGCGATGGCCGGGTGCGATCTCGCGCAGCAGCGGCTCCTTCTCGGTGCAGACATTCATGGCGAACTTGCAGCGCGCCGCAAAGCGGCAGCCGACCGGCGGATTGATCAGGATCGGCACCGAGCCGCCGATCGCTTCGAGCCGAGTCTTGTGCTCGCTGTCGAGGTCGATACGCGGGATCGAACGGATCAAGCCTTGCGTATAGGGATGGCCCGGGTTGCTGAACAGATCGTCGACCGGCGCTTCCTCGACCACTTTGCCGGCATACATCACGACGACGCGTTGCGCGGTTTCGGCGACGACGCCCATGGCATGGGTGATCAGCATCACCGCCATGCCGAAGCGCTCCTTCATGTCCTGGAGCAGATCGAGGATCTGCGCCTGGATGGTGACGTCGAGCGCGGTGGTGGGCTCGTCGGCGATGATCAGCTTCGGCTTGCAGGCGAGCGCCATCGCGATCATCACGCGCTGGCGCATGCCGCCGGAGAACTGGTGCGGATAATTGTGCACGCGGCCTTCGGCGTTGGGGATCTGCACCAGCTTGAGCATCTCGATGGTGCGTTCGAGCGCCTGCTTCCTGGTCACGGCCTCGTGGCGGCGCAGGCTTTCGGCGATCTGCTCGCCGATGGTGAGCACCGGGTTGAGCGAGGTCATCGGCTCCTGGAAGATGAAGCCGATCTCCTTGGCCCTGATCTCGTCGAGTTCGTTGCTGGTCAGCGGCACGAGATCGCGCCCCTCGAAGATGATCTGGCCCGCCGCGATACGGCCCGGCGGCATCGCGATCAGCTTCAGGATCGACATCGCCGTGACGGTCTTGCCGCAGCCGGATTCGCCGACCACGCAGAGCGTCTCGCCCCGGTTGATGGAGATGTCGACACCGTCGACGGCCTGGAGGATGCCGTCATCGGTGGAGAAATGGGTCTTCAGTCCCTTGATCTCGAGCAGCGGCGCCATCAGATCACCCGTCGCGCATCGAGCGCGTCACGCAGGCCGTCGCCGATGAAGTTGATGGCGACCACCGCGATGAAGATCGCGCCGCCCGGAAACAGCGCCCAGTGCGGGCCGATGTCGAGAAAGTCCTTGGCGTCGTACAGCAGCCGGCCCCAGGTCGGCGTGTCGGGCGGGAAACCGAGGCCGAGAAAGGACAGCGTCGATTCCGCGATGATCGCGGCGGCGACGTCGATGGTGCCGGCGATGATCACCGGACCGAGCGCATTGGGCAGGATATGCCGCACCACCTGCCGCACCGGGCTCGCCCCGAGTGCCCGGGCGGCCTCGACGAACTCCTTCTCGCGGATCGACAGGAACTGGGCGCGCACGAGCCGCGCCACCGGCATCCAGCGCAAGCCCCCGATCACGAGCACGATCAGGATGAAGATGCCGCCCTCGGGGCCGAACGCGGCCTTCAGGCCGTCGCGGAAGAGATAGATCAACAGCAGCAGCAACGGCAATTGCGGCAGCGACAGGAACAGATCGGTAAGCCACATCAGCCCGTGACCGAGCGCACCGCGCGACATGCCGGCGAGCGCGCCGATCAACACACCGACGAAGACCGAGACCAGCATCGCGGCGAGGCCGACCGCGAGCGAGATGCGCCCGCCATAGATCATGCGGGCGAGGATGTCCTGCCCGAGATCGTCGGTGCCGAAAGGATGGGCCGGCGAGGGCCCCTGCAGGCCTGCCACGATGTCGATGTCGTCGATCTTGACCCGCCAGACGAAGGGGCCGAGCACCACCGCCAGGATCAGAACGAGCAGCAGGAAGGCGCTGACCACGGCGAGCTTGTGGCGGCTGTAGCGCCGCCACGTCTCGCGCCAGGGCGAGTAGACGCGCCGCTCAGCGGAAGGAGATGCGAGGGTCAAGCCAGCCATAAAGGATGTCCGCGATGAGATTGAACAGCACGACCAGGCACGCGAAGACGAAGGTGACGGCCATCACCACCGGCGTGTCGTTGGACAGGATCGAGGAGATCAGCAGCGAGCCGATGCCGGGGATGCGGAAGATCTGCTCGGTGACGATGGCGCCGCCGAACACGGCGGGCATCTGCAGCGCGATCAGCGTCACGACCGGGATCATGGCGTTGCGCATCACGTGCTTGACGATGACCTTGGCCTGGCCGAGGCCCTTGGCGCGCGCCGTGGTGACGTAGTCGAGCCGGATCACGTCCAGCATCGCCGAGCGCACGAAGCGCGTCATCGACGCCGCCTGGAACAGGCCGAGCACTGCAACCGGCATGATCGCCTGCCGGATCATCTCCAGCCCCCAGTGGATGCCGGTGCCCTTGATGTCGGTGGTGTAGACGAAAGGCAGCCAGTCCAGCGTCACCGAGAAGATCAGGATGAACAGGATGCCGGTGAAGAAGGTCGGCAGCGAGAAGCCGACGAAGGCGAGCGTGTTGGCGACCTGGTCGAACAGCGAATACGGCTTCGTCGCGGCGTAGACGCCGACGGGAATCGCGATCAGCAGCGCCAGGATCTGCGCCGAGCCGATCACATAGAGCGTGGTCGGCAGGCGCTGGAGGATCAGCTTGTCGACGTCCATCCGGCTGACGAAGGAGAAGCCCCAGTCGCCGTGCAGCATGGCGTTGAGCCAGTGCAGGTAGCGGAGGTAAATCGGATCATCGAGGCCGAACTTGGCCCGAAGTGCGGCCTGCACTTCGGGCGGGACGTTCGGGTTCGTCGCCAGTTCAGAAAAAGGATCGCCGGGCGCGAGCGCCAGGACGAAGAACAGCACGGCCGAGATCCCGAGCAGGCTCGGAATCGCGATCAGCAGGCGACGCAGAACGTATTGAGACATGGGAAGGGATCCCGCCTAGGCGTGCGCGATCATCCTTCCCGATACCAGTCGAACAGATTGTCGGTCTCGTTGGCCCAGCCGCTGATGACGCAGACGAGATTGTTGGCGGCCGCCTCGACCTTGAGACGATGCTGGACCGGAATGAAGACGGTGTCCTGCCACATCAGATCGTTGGCCTTGATGTAGTAGGCAGCGCGCTTGATCGGGTCCATCTCCATGTCGGCCGCGGTGATCGCGGCGTCATAATCCTTGTTGACCCAGCGCGGGAAGTTGGTGCCCTGCCACTTGTTCTCCTTGGTCGCGACACTGGTGGAGAGGTAGCGGCGCATGTGCTGCGACGGATCCGGCTGGCTGAGCGGGATCTGGAACATCTCGATGTCGGCATAGAACTTCGGGTAGGTGTCGGGATTGGCGACGTCGGACGAGAAGAATACCGAAGCCACCACCGACTTCAGCTCGACCTCGATGCCGGCCTTCTGACAGGCCTGCTTGACGATGGCCTGGGTCTTCTGCCGCGGACCGTTGATCGAGGTTTGATAGACGATCTTGAGCTTCTTGCCGTCCTTCTCGCGGATGCCGTCGGCGCCGGCCTTCCAGCCGCCGTCTTCGAGCATCTTGGCGGCCTTCTCGATGTTGAATTCCCAGCTCGTGTTCTTGGACACGAACTTCTCGGGTCCGTTGAGGAAGTTGGCGGTGGTGCGGCCGGCGCGGCCGTAGATCGCCTTCTTGACGGATTCGCGGTCGACCAGCAGGGACAGCGCCTTGCGCACGACGGGATCCGAGAACAGCGGATGCTTGGTCTTCATCGACGAACGCTCGCCGTCGACCTCGACGTTCGGATCGGTGAAGTTGAGCGCGATGAACTCGGTGTCGCCGCCGACGGCATAGACGGTCTTGCCCTTGCCGCCCTTCTCCAGGCGCAGCAGCACGTCGTCCTCGACCTGGATGTTCCAGCCGAAATCATATTCACCGGTCTGAATCACCGCACGCGCGGCCGAGACGGCGTCACCGCCACCCTTCATCTCGAGCGAATCGAAATAGGGCCGGTTGGCCATGTGATAGTCGGGATTGATCACGCCGCGGATGAGATCGCCCGGCTTGAACTCGACGAACTTGTAGGGACCGGTGCCGACGGGCGCGAGATTGGCCGGGGCTTCGCGCGACTTCGAACCGATGTAATCCGCGAAGAGATGCTTCGGCAGGATCTGGCCTGCTCCCGCGCCGACGAAGGCATCGGCCCAGAACGGCGTCGGCTTGGGGAAGGTGATCTTGACCGTCAGATCGTCGATCTTCTCGACCGTGATATCGCGATAGACACCGATCGTGACGGCTGCGGTCGCGGGGTCCTTGGCGTACTGCCAGGTAAACACGAGGTCGTCCGCCGTGAACGGCTTGCCGTCGTGCCATTTCACGCCGGGCTTCAGCTTCCAGGTCACCGACTTGCCGTCGGCGGCGAGCAGGCCGTTCTGGATCGAGGGGATCTCGGTCGCCAGAACCAGCTTCATGTTGCCGTCCGGATCCCAGCAGGCGAGCGGCTCGTAGAACAGGCGCGAGCCGTCCTGGTCCTTGGTGCCGGTGGCGAAATGCGGGTTGAGCAGGGTCGGGCCCTGCCACCACAACAGCTTCAGCGCACCGCCGCCGCCACGCTTGGTCGGCTTGTAGGTCGAGGCGCCCTCGGCCATGGCGACGCCGCCCAGCGCGAGGATCTGATTGGCCAGGGGTGCAGTGAGGCCGACGGCGGCCATGCGCTTGATGAAGGCGCGGCGATCCATTCGCCCGTCCTTCACCTGGCCGATCATTGAACGCAGTTCTTTATCCAGCATGGTTGTCCCCCGTCTGGTTCCCATCGTGATGAGGACGGCCGAGGAAGCTGGCCGCCCAATTAGCTGGCAGTAGATGGCACACCGAATGGGGGGCCCGTCAACTGCGACCGTGTGTATGCAAACGGTCTTCTGGCTGTCTGTTGGGCAAAACTGCGCTCTGCAGCCCATCCATTTGGCAATCCAGCATCAAAACATGCTGGATTGCACGCTGCACTGCGAAAAATTTGTTCGCAGGATCAGACGAAGTGTGGAGGCGCAATTCTACGCGACTGACATGTTGAGCGGCGGATCAATGTGATCCGGCAGGGGACAGATATACGGCGTCTTGGCCGTCCGCTTCTCGAGATCCGCCTTCGCTGCCTTGATCAGTTCCGGATCGGTCAGCGCCTTGATGCCGAGACCGGCCATCGCCTTGGCCGCCTGTACCATGGCCTTGTGGGCATGCGGGCTCTTGCCCTGCGCCACCACCTGCCAGGTGTGGAACGGCGTGCCGATCGCAACCGTGGGTGCGTGAACCTGCACCGTCGGCACCACCCAGCTGACATCACCGACGTCGGTCGAGCCGACCAGCGGATTGCGCTTGGCATCGAGCGGCACCAGAAAGTCGGCCAGCGGCCGATCGGTCTGCTCCATGCCGATCGCGTAATAGACCGACGCGATGTCCTTGTCACTCAACGTCGCGCGGATCTGGCTGGCAAAGCCCTTGTCCGCATCGTCGAAATGCGGCGGCCCAAGCTCTTCCATGACCCGGTGCAGAGCCTGCTCCAGTGGCGTATTCGGCAGGATGTTGGAGACCGCGGAGATGATCTTCATCTCGACCTTGGTCTCGGTCATCAGCGCCGCGCCCTCGGCGATCTTGCTCACGCGTCCGACCAGCTCGTTCATGCCGGGAAGGTCTCGGGCGCGGATCGAGTAGCGCACCCGCGCATGGGCCTGGACCACGTTGGGCGCGATGCCGCCGGTGTCGAGCAGCGCGTAATGCACCCGCGCATCGCTCGGCATGTGCTCGCGCATGTAGTTCACGCCGACATTCATCAATTCCACCGCATCGAGCGCGGAACGGCCGAGATGCGGTGAGGCCGCGGCATGCGAGGTGCGGCCGGTGAAGATGAAGTCCGCGCGCGTGTTGGCGAGCGACGGCGTCACCGCGACCTCCCAGAAGCTGTGCGGATGCCAGGTGACGGCGATGTCGGCGTCCTCGAACGCGCCGGAACGCACCATGAAGGCCTTGGCCGCGCCGCCTTCTTCGGCCGGGCAGCCGTAATAGCGCACGCGGCCGGGCACCTTGTTTTCGGCGAGCCAGTCCTTCACCGCGGTCGCGGCAAGCAGCGCAGCGGAACCGAGCAGGTTGTGACCACAGCCATGGCCGTGTCCGCCGGATTCGATCGGACGATGCTCGGCGACGCCCGCTTCCTGGCTGAGACCAGGCAGCGCGTCATATTCTCCCATGAACGCGATGACCGGACCGCCCTCGCCCCACTCGCCCATCACCGCAGTCGGAATGCCGGCGACGTTCTCAGTGATGCGGAAACCCTGATGACGCAGCTCGGCGAGGTGCTCGGCGGCGGACCGCGCTTCGGTGTAGCACACTTCGGGCATGCCCCAGACCTTGTCGCTGAGGTCGATGAAACGCCCCTTGATCGTGTCGATGCCACGCCAGATGTCGCTGCGGTTGTCCATTGCTTCGGTCCGTGATCCCTTGGTCAAACGAAGCGGCAATGGTTAGCAGCTTCATGGTACGGCGCCTAGCACCTCGCCGGACACCAGCCATGCGGCCGCATGCTGGATCGAGGGTCGGCCGCCATCCGCACGGGATGCCTCCGAGCCTTTCGAAGATTTCACGCGGGGTTCTAGGAATAGTTGGGAACGAGGCTTTCAAGACGCCCTTCCTCAGCCTAAATTAACTGTGCTTCGCGCGTCGCTCTGCAGCAATCCCGGGGCGATGCACTAAAGCCAGGAGAACTCCATGCCCGCTTTGACCGAATGGAGAGTGCCGCCGGCCAATCAACCGCGTGCGAGCGACTACGGTTTCGATCTCGATCGCGCGCTCGCATCCGTCGTCGGCCTGCACGCCATCATCCCCCCGGACGCCTTCAGCGCCGAGACGCTGGGCACCGAACGCGCCGGCAACGGCGTCGTGATCGACCACGGACTGGTGCTGACCATCGGCTATCTCATCACCGAGGCGGAATCGGTGTGGCTGCACCTCGGCGACGGGCGGGTGGTCGAAGGCCATGCGCTCGGCTTCGATTCCGAAACCGGCTTCGGCCTGGTGCAGGCTCTCGGCGAGCTCGACGTCGAGCCGTTGCCGATCGGCAGTTCGGCGAAAACCGGGATCGGCGACCGCGTCGTGGTCGGCGGCGCCGGCGGCCGTACGCGCTCGGTCGCCAGCCAGATCGTGGCCAAGCAGGAATTCGCCGGTTATTGGGAATATCTGCTGGACGAGGCCATGTTCACCTATCCCGCGCATCCGAACTGGGGCGGCACGGCGCTGCTCAACGAGCGCGGCGAACTGATCGGCATCGGCTCGCTTCAGCTGGAACGCGAACGCGACGGCAAGGCCGAGCACGTCAACATGGTCGTGCCGATCGACCTCCTGAAGCCGGTTCTCGACGATCTGCGCAAGTTCGGTCGCGTCAACAAGCCGGCGCGACCCTGGCTCGGCCTCTACTCGACCGAGATCGACAACCGTGTGGTCGTGATCGGGATTTCCCCCAACGGTCCTGCCGCGCGCGCCGAGCTCAAGACCGACGACATCATCCTCGCCGTGAGCGGCGACAAGGTCACGAGCCAGGCCGCGTTCTACAGGAAGATGTGGGCGCTCGGCGCCGCCGGCGTCGACGTGCCGCTGACCGTGTACCACCAAGGTGTCACCTTCGACGTCACGGTAACCTCGACCGATCGCTTCAAGCTCTTGAAGGCGCCGAAGTTGCATTGATCGCACGCCGGAGGAAGCCGCGATGAGCGAGGCCGTGATCGACGACATCGTGGCCGTGCTGCCGCCGCTGCTCAATGCGCTGGAAGCGCTCGGCTTCTTCCAACGTCAATTGCATCCGCCGGCGTTCGCTTCCGTGATGAACGCAATCGGCGCACCGGACGAGACGCTGCAAACCGCACACGCGGCTATCGGAGCGTGGCCGGAACAGTTCGCGGGCCTCCGCGAGCGGCTTGATCGCGCCTGCGGCGAGACGCTTGCCGCCTTTGCCGGGATCCGCGAGGTCGAGCGCGGCAATGGCGATCTCGTCGCCGTCTTCCGGGCGCTGCGCCATGTGCCGCGTGCGCAGGAGGCGCTCTATCCGCTGGCGATGCAATTTCCTCCCGTCAGCAGCTTCTTTCTCAACACCGCCAATCGCGACAATGCGGATCTGCTGTCGCGGCTCGAAGCCGGCGCGAGCGAAGATACCGGCATCTTCCACGATCACAACGAACCCGGCAGCCGCGGCGGCTTCTCGGTCTACGTGCCTGAGCATTATACGCCCGAGTGCGCCATGCCGCTGGTGATGGCGCTGCATGGCGGCAGCGGCAACGGACGCGGTTTCCTGTGGAGCTGGCTGCGCGACGCCCGCAGCCTTGGCGCGATCCTGGTGGCGCCGACCGCGACCGGTCCGACCTGGGCGCTGATGGGCGATGATGCCGATACGCCCAATCTCAGGCGCATCCTCGAAACCGTGCGCAGCCGCTGGAGCATCGACAGCTCGCGCATGCTGCTGACCGGCATGAGCGACGGCGGCACCTTCAGCTACGTCAGCGGTCTCGACGGCGCCTCGCCCTTCACCCATCTGGCGCCGGTATCGGCAACCTTCCATCCGCTGATGGCGGAGATGGCCGACGCCGCGCGCCTGCAAGGGCTGCCGATCTTCATCACCCACGGCAAGCTCGACTGGATGTTTCCGGTGCAGACCGCGCGCCAGACCCAGGCGGCGCTCGCCGCGGCCGGCGCCGACGTCACCTATCGCGAGATCGACGACCTCAGCCACACCTATCCGCGTGAGATCAACGCGGAGCTGGTGCAGTGGCTGAATGCGGAATGAACAAGTCCACCTCATCCGTGCCGCAGTGCTGCGGAACCTTCGCTTCGGGCCGACGTTATCGGCCGTCACCGGAGGTTAGCCATGCGGACTTTTTTCGGAATGATCTTGGGCGCGCTGCTCCTTGCCGGAGGAGTCTACGTCTATGACTCCATGCAGACGTCGTCCGTCGCCAACGGCGAGGTCGCGAGCGTCAATCGCACGATCGTGAACTGGGACGTCGCGAAGGCCGATTGGAATGCGCTGCGCGATCGCGCGCATAGGGACTGGGTGCGAATCTCGCAGAAGTAACGCCGCACTGTCGAACATGAACGAGGCGCCGTCGCGAATCCGCGGCGGCGCCTTTGCGTTGGCTGCGATCGATGCCGCGCGTATCAGTTCATCTTGGCCTTGCGGGCATCGGCGATGACCTGCTCGAACTCGGCCATGCTGAGCACGCCCGGAACGCGATACTTGCCGACGATGAAGGCTGGGGTGCCGCGGAAGCCGAAGGCTTCGGCCTGCTCGTTGTTGCGCTTGAGCAGGGCGTCGATGTCGCTGCCGCGGCTGGCGAGATCGCGCTTCAGCCGGTCCATGTCGACGCCGGCGGCCGCGAGCAGCTCGTTGATGCGCGACTCGGTCAGGCGCGAACTGACGCCCATCATGGCGTCATGGGCCTGGTGGTACTTGTCCTGGAATTTCGCCGCGAGCGCGGTTCGCGCCGCCGTGACCGAGACCGGCCCGAGGATCGGCCAATCCTTCATCACCAGCCGCACCTTGCCGTCGTCCTGGACGACCTGGCGCAACTCGGGCTCGAGCTTGCGGCAATAGGGGCAGTTGTAGTCGGACCATTCGACAATGGTGACGTTGCCGTTCGGATTGCCGGCGACGGGCGTATCGGGGTCGCGCAGCACCTTGGCCTCGGTCAACACCTCGTTCTCGTCGGTCGCCGCGCGCACCGAGGCGCCGCCCGTCAGTGCCAAGGCGCCTGCCCCGATCAGCGTCAACGCAACGCGCCGCGTCGGCCCAAGGCCCTTAGTCCCAAATCCAGCCATATCTCGTCCCGTTTCGGTCCCATCCCCCGAATACGGTTCGGGACCGGGAGTTATTACCCGTCATATAGAGTGTCGCGGCGGCGATGTCATCGCACCAGCAGCGTGACCGCCAGGGGGACCAGGAACGAGGTCACCAAGGCGTTCAGGCTCATGGCGATGCCGGAGAAGACGCCGGCAATCTCGTCGACCTGGAACGCACGCGCGGTGCCGATGCCATGCGCGGCCAAGCCGGCCGCAAATCCGCGCGCGCGGTAATCGGTGACGCCGGTGCGGTTCATCAGCGGCGTCACGATGATGGCGCCCATGATGCCGGTGAGGATGACCGCAACCGCCGCCAGCGAGGGATCGGCGTGCAGCGATTCGGCGATGCCCATGGCGACGCCGGCAGTGACCGATTTCGGCGCCAGCGACAGCACCACGTCGCGCGGCAGGCCGGCGAGCTCGGCCAGCAGTACCACCGACACCACCGCGGTGACCGATCCCGCGAGCAGCGCCACCAGCATCGGCACGATGGATGACACGACGCGCCGGCGGTTCTCGTAGAGCGGGACCGCAAGCGCGACGGTGGCAGGCCCCAGTAGGAAGTGCACGAACTGCGCGCCGGCGAAATAGCTCGTATAGGACGTGCCGGTCGCGAGCAGGAACGCTCCGATGATCCACATCGCGTGCAGCACGGGATTGGCGAGCGGATGGCGCCGCGTCGCCAGCGACACCGCATCCGTGGTCGCATAGACCAGCAGTGTCACGGTCAGCCACAGCAGCGGCGACTGCGAGAGATAGACCCAGAGCGAGAACGGATTGTCCTTCATCGCGCGTCCTGCTGCTTCAACAGGCGGCTGACCAGGCGAAATGTCAGCACCGTCGCCAACAGCGTGACGACCACGGAGAGCGCGAGCACCAGGACGATGGCGATGCCGTGCGACGCGAGCAGGTCGAGCTTCTGCACGACGCCGACGCCGGCCGGCACGAACAGCAGCGACAGATGCGCCAGCAGGCCCTTGCTTGCGTTTTCCACGCCGTCGTTGCGCAGGGGCCCGTGTGCAAGCACAGTGAAGCGATCGCGGGCAAGCAGCAGCATCAGGAGCAGCAGCAGGCCGAGCACCGGTCCCGGCAAGGGCAGGCCGAGGCCGCGCACGACGGCTTCGCCGATCAATTGGCACAGCAGGATGAGGCCGAGACTCGCAAGCATGACCAGCGCATCAAGGGATGCGACGGCAGGCTTGTCAATCGGCGCTATGCACGAGACGTGCGCGGCTCGTGCGAAGCTGCAATGCGGGGCAGCATCGCCATCAACGTGCCGGTCATCGTGGCGATCAGCGTGGTGGTGCCCTCGTGCTCGGCGAACGCCCTCGCCTCGCAGAACGTGAGCGTGCGGCCCGGCTTGACCACCTCGGCCTTGAAGACGACCCGTTCGCCCCGGGCCGGCGCGAGCAGCGTCGTCTTGAATTCGACGGTAAGGATGTCGGCCTCGCGTGGCATCAGGCTGAAGGCGGCAACGCCGCAGGCGTTGTCGAGGCCTGCGGTGACGATGCCGGCATGGACAAAGCCGTTCTGCTGGGTGAGGGCCGGCGAATGCAGCATCGCCAGCTCGGCCTCGCCCGGTGCAAGCCGGACGATCACGATGCCGAGCGTGTGCATCGCCGGCTGACGCTCGAACATCGCGATCGCCGCCGCGCGATAGCCCGGGTTTCTCGGCTCGAATGCGGCCATGGTTCAGGCCTCGGCCGGAGCGGCGAGATGGCGCAGGGCGACCTCGCGGATGGCATCCGCGAACGGCGCCGATTTGCGCTGGCTCCGGTCCATGTGCACGCCGGTGATCTCGCAGATTGCGGCGATCTCGCCGGTTTCGGCATTCGTCATGTCGTGCCGGAAGCGGATCGACTTGTCGCGGATTTCGAGCAGATGGCTGCGGATCTCGACGATGTCGCCGGCGAGCAGCTCGCGCCTGTAGGCGATGTTCTGCTGCACCGCCGCCATGCCGCGGCCGGAGGAGCGCAGATAGCTCGGCGTCAGACCGAGGCGGGCGAACAGATTCCAGTTGGCTTCGTCGAACTTGCCGACATACCACATGATGTTCATGTGCCCGACATGGTCGCATTGCCACGGATAGACCGTGCCGCGATAGGTCGCCTCCTCCATCGCCGTCTCCGCCCTCGTAGTTTATCAATCTTGATACGGTAGCGTATCAGGCACGGGACGCGTTAGCAATACGGCACCGTATCAAGAATCGGAAAGGCCACTTCATGAACGACGGCAAAGGCGACGTCTGGGTCGAGGCGGGCTTTACCGAGCTCGCCCGCGCGGGGGTCGAAGGTGTCAGGGTCGAGGTGCTCGCCAAGAATCTCGGCGTCACCAAGGGCGGCTTCTATCGTCGCTTCGCCGACCGCGCCGCGCTGCTCGATGCCATGCTGCAACATTGGCGCGAGGGGCGGGCCGCCTCGATTGCGCAGCAGACGCGCCTCGATGGCCAACAGCCGCGCGAGCGGCTGAAGGCGGTGATCCAGCTCTATTCCGAGCGGCTCAATCCGGAAGCCATGGCGATCGAGCTCGCGATCCGGCAATGGGCCCGCTCCGACGAGAACGCCGCGGCAGCCGTGACGGGCGTGGACGCGGCGCGGCTCAAACATGTGGCCGAACTCTATCGCGCGACCGGACTCGCGGCCGAAGAGGCTGACGCACAGGCTTTCCTGTTCTACTGCTTCATCTTCGGCCAGAGCCTGTTGTTCGTCGAGCGCGGCCCGCGCAAACGATCGCAACTGGTGGCGAAATCGGCCGAAAAGCTGCTGGGCTAGGCAAAAAGGCCGGAGCGTTGCTCCGGCCTTCGCGCCAAATTCGAGGCTCAGGCGGCGCCCTTCAGCTTCTTGTTGCATTCGCTGTAATAGCCGCCGCCCTTCTGGATCCACTTCATGCCGCCGTTGCCGTTGGTGGTCTTGTTGGCGTTGTATTGGTCGACGCAGGTGTGCAGGCGCCCCTTGCCCGGGGTCTCCTTGGCATATTTCGGATCGATCGCATTCGGATAGATCGCGGGTCCGGCTGGCAGGGTCGGCGCGGCAGCCGGGGCCGCCTCCGTCTTGGCCTGCTTCGGCTCGGCCGGAGCTGCGGGCGCAGCGGCGGTCGGTGCAGGAGCAGCCGACGTCGCATCCGCACCGCACTGGGCCTTGCGGAAATCATTCCACTTCATGGTGCCGAGCGAGCCGTCCTTCTTGGCCGCCTGGTATTTGGCGCTGCACTCCTGCGATGTCAGCGCCTGCGCCGGCGCTGACATCGCCAAAGCGGCCAATCCCGACAACGCCATCGCGCAGAGCAATCTCGATTGAATGGTCATCCTTAGGTCTCCTCCTTGGCGTTCCCCCGAGGGGAAGTGAAACAAGACTTGCTATCCTAGCGTGCCGGCCATTTGCGACAAGGAAGCGATGGCTCCCGGCCGCCAAAATATAGTCAAGGCGCCGTTCAGATTATTCATGTCGCGTTCAGCAACCCGAGCCGACGTTCGCAACCCTTCGTAATTCTCGCAAGAAGAGTGCAACACCATGACCCTCGCCTCTCGCCTCGCCGCAATCGTCCTCGCCACCCTGCTCGCCAGCGGGACCGCCTTCGCGCAGACCGCCGCGCCCGCGACCAAGACCGATACGAAGACCGATGCCGCCACGGCCGACAAGAAAGCCCCGAAGGAGCGCTCGGCCGAGTCGCTCGACTGCTCCAAGCAGGCCGACGCCAAGGGCCTGCACGGCAAGGAGCGCAAGAAATTCCGCTCCGAATGCATCAAGAGCGCCAAGGCCGGCACCGCCACACCGGCTGCCGACAAGAAATAGCCTCCAACACGATCTCCCGCGAGCTTCCAGCGAGAGGCGCGCGCATTGCGGCATGACGAGCCTGCAATTGTGCGCCTCTCGCCGATTTGCGATAAGGCGGCGTGAAGCAAATCGCCGCCTCCCTGTCATTTGAATGGCCGAGCCGTGCCAAGATCCTGAGCACGGCGGAGACGCTCGTCATCGGCACCGCCGGCGGCCTCGTGTTTCTGCTCGCCGGCCTTCCCGGCGGACTGATCTCCGGCTCGATGATCGCGGTCGGGATCGCCGCCATCGCCGGGCGCCAGCTCGCGCTGCCGCCGATCCTGACCCAGACCGTGCTGGTGCTGCTCGGCATTTCGCTGGGCTCGGTGGTCTCGCGCCATCTGCTTCAGCAGGTCGGTGCCTATCCCCTCACCATCGGGCTGCTTGCGCTCGCGACCTTCTGCTCGACTTTCGGCTCGAGCTATTACCTCCAGCGCGTCCATGGCTGGGACCGCACCTCGGCCTTCCTCGCCGGCAGCCCCGGCGCGCTGTCGCAGATCACGATTCTGGCGGTCGAGCGCGGCGCCGACCTGCCGGGCATCGCGGTGGTGCAGACCATGCGCGTCATCATCCTCACCGCGGCGCTGCCGATGGTGCTCGCGTTTGCAGGCGTCGCCCCCTCTGCCGCGCCGTCGCTGACGACGACGATCGCCTCCCCGCTCGATCTCGTTGAGCTGGTCGCGGCCTCGCTGGCCATGGCGCTAGTCCTGCGCCTGATCAAGTTTCCGGCGAGCTGGATGTTCGGCGCCATGATCGCCTCCAGCGTGCTGCACGGCGCCGGCTGGGTCGAGGGCGGCCTGCCGAACTGGGTGCGCGGCGTGGCGCTGGTCGGCATCGGCGCGCTGATCGGCAGCCGTTTCGCGAGGATGCGGCTCAAGACGCTGGCCGGCCACATCAACGCGGCACTGGGCTCGTTTGCGGTGGCCATCGCCGTCTCCGCCATCTTCGTCGGCATCGTGGCGCTGACCACCCAGGTCAAATTCTCCGACACCGTCGTCGCCTTCGCGCCGGGCGCGATGGATGCCATGCTGGCGCTGGCGCTCACGTTACACATTGACCCGATCTTCGTCGGCGCCCATCATTTGTCGCGTTTCGTGTTCGTGACGATCGCGACGCCCGGCATCGTGCATCTGTTCGGACGCACGCAGGACGACGTGGATGATTGACGTGGCTGATCTCGCGTAGGGTGGGCAAAGGCACATTCGCGCCGTGCCCACCATGCCTCTGCAATCTCGATAAAAATGGTGGGCAGCTTCCGCCTTCGCTCTTCGAGCTTCGGCGGACAAGTCGCTTTGTTTGCCCTACGGCGGCTTGCCTAGCCTCTTGCCGTCTTTGCAAATCCCCACGCCGCGATCGCGGCCATGAGCAGCGAGATCAGTACGTTGTAGCCGGCGAGCGAGAGGCCGAGGAAGCGCCACTGCACCTCGTCGCAGCGCACCACCTTCACGGTGTCGAGCTTCGAGAAGAGATCGCCGGCGTTGCCGAGGTTGACGACCGGACCGGTGCAATCGGTCGGCCCCTTCCAGAGCCCCCATTCGACGCCCGAATGATAGGCGCCGAGACCGGCATTGGCGAGCGTCGCCAGCGCGAGGATCGAGAGCCCGGCCAGCAGCAGCGGCCGCGGCGCGCCGCTGCGCGCGGCAAACGCCGTCAACGCACCGAGCGGGATCGCGAGATAGTAGGCATAGCGCTGCTCCAGGCAGAGCGGACAGGGCAGGATCTCCAGCACGAGCTGGAAGAACCAGGCGCCCGCGATGGTCGCAGCCGCAATCAGCGTGACGAGCAGCGAAGCGGTCAGCGCGGGGCCGCCGGCTGCCGGCTTGAACGCAGGTATTGCGGCACTCTGGGTCGTCACGGCGGCCTCTTTCGCAGGTCTCTCGCCCCAAGGCTCTAATCCCGGTCCATGCGGCTGTCGAGAACGCTCGGGATCACTTTGGCGCGGGTTGACCCCGCTTTGTCCATGGCTATAGTCCGCCGGCTTCGCGACGCTCGCCTCATCGGGCCGACCGAGGGCCCCTGTGGCGGAACTGGTAGACGCGCTCGACTCAAAATCGAGTTCCGCAAGGAGTGCTGGTTCGATTCCGGCCAGGGGCACCACGCTTCGCCCTTCGGGCTACGCGTGGCGCAGCGACGCCGAGCCGAAGAGCGAAACGTGTCCGGCGAAGCCACGCGTAGCCCGAAGGGTGAAGCGTGTCCGGCGAAGCCTCTTGGCGAAGACGGACCGTCTCAACGAATCCGCTCCCTTCCTCGACCACTTTAACATCTCTCCACGGTATAATCGGTAACCCCCTTCGGGCTACGCGTGGCGCGGCCACGCGGAGCCCGAAGGGTGAAGCGTGTCCGGCGAAGCCTCCTGGCGAAGACGGACCGTCTCAACGAACCTGCTCTCCCGCTAGCCATCCCCGCCTCTCCCATGTATAAACCGGTAGCTTCTTCCAGTCCTCGAAGGAGCTCATATGAACGATTTGCACGCGTGGCTTTCGCAACAGCACCACGGTTTGCGGACCTTCCAGACCTTTCAGCACAAGCTCGAGATGCTCGGCCGCAGCGATCCCGCCCAGCGCGGCCTGTGCCGGCTGCTCAGCGGCATCGTCGGCAGCTATGTCGAGGCCTTTGACGAGTCCCCGCTCCCGGTCGACACGGCCGAGGTCGCCTATCGGCGCCTGCTGACGCTGGTCGAAAGCCTCGATCTGCACGGAAACGCCGCGCGCCGCCTCGCCGACATCAACCGCGTGGCGGACAGTCAGCTCTGGCAATGACGCGACGGAATGGCGGTTGGCCGCGATATCGCCTTAGGGCATCACGACAGACGCGCATAGGCCGTGTTGATCGCGTAGTCCTTGCGAGGACCCGACACCCCGTGACGAACGGCGAACGTTCCATCCCGCATGAACCTGTAAGCTGACCGATATTCGTCGCGATTACAAATGTGGCGCGCGCTTCCGCACAGCTCTCCTGCGGAAGATGCGGACAGTAAAATCTCGTGAAACAACCTCAGCGGCTCCTCCTTGAAGAAGACCTGAAATCCTCCGTCGCAGTTGCTGAAGACGTATTCGCGTTCGGCCTGCACGATGGTGCCGTTCGCGAGCTTCAAATGTCCCTGCTCGCGATAGGCCAAGCGCGCCCCGTCCAGCGGCGCAAAGATCGCGATACCCTGCATCGTGGCCTGGCCTTCGATGATGCGGTCGAGCGACCACGAACCGATCAGCTTGTTCGTGACGTCCGAGGCGTCACCCCAGCCATCGATCGTGACTTCGTTCATATCTTCAGGCCTGCGCATGCCTCCCAGCCTCAGGACAGGGCAGCGGGGCGTTCGACTTCGGCGAACGGATACCTATATCTTATCGCAACGATGGGTGCAGTGAGCAGCTTTGATGGCCAGAACACGCACGACGGACGCCGATGACCTTCCCCGCTATTTTGTCTGGATTCGGGGCCTCGAAGGCCCCGAGCCGCAGAAATGGACGGCGATGGATTTCGGCGTCGGTGACTGGAAGCGGCCGTTGGTGCTGGCCTATCTGGAACTGCCGCAGGACGAGCGGCGGCTGTCGCTGTCGATGCTGGCCCGGCGCTATCCGCCGCCGCGGGTGGATGTCTCGTAAGGTGGGTGAGGGTTTCGCCTAACCCACCCTGGGAAAGCTACTTCACTTCCCTCTCGCCGCGGTCGGCGTCAGGCCGAACCTCCTGCGAAAGCAGCGATTGAAATAAGAGAGATCATTGAAGCCGCAGGCGAACGCGATGTCGCTGATGCGGGCCTCGCGACGAGCGAGGAGCTCGGCGGCCTTGCGCAGGCGCAGTTCGGTCAGGCGGGTGGTGAAGCCGGCGCCGGCTTCGAACAGCAATTCGTTGACGTAACGCTCGGAGAGAGCGGTGGCGGCGGCGAGCTTTTGCGCGGAGAAATCCGGTTCATGGAAGCGCGCCTGGAGGACCGACAGCACGGCCTTGAGCCGCACCGCGCGAAGGCCCCGGCGTCGCGCGGCAGTGACGACGTCGCCGCGGGCGCCGAGGCCGATCGCAGCGAGATCGAGCAGATGCGCGGCGATCGCCATGCCGGCTTCGTCCGCGGCGGAGGCATGACGCAGCAGGAGGTCGCTGTAGTCCATCGCCAGCGACAGCGCTCCGCCGGGCTCGAGCTCGCAGCCTACGAGATCGTCGACACCGGGCACCATCGCCCGCAGCGTTTCGACCGGCAGATGCACGTTGGTAAAGCGCTTGTGGCTGGCGCCGTCGGCGGCGAAGAACGGTTCGTCCAGCTTGAGCAGCACCATCGATCCCGGCCGCATGGTGAATTCGCGCCCGCGATGGACCACATCCGAAGGCCGATCGCCGGTGTTGCGTGCGAGACAAAAGCGGTCGTCGCCGGTCTCGACCACCTGTCGCTTCTCCCGACGGACCGTGACGAAGCTGCCATCGCAGCGACCGAGCATGGTGGTGCCGACGTGAATCGAGTTCATGGTCGCGCGGAACGGCACATCGGACGCCGGATCGAGCTCGCCCGTGTTGGAGAAATGCTCGAACAATTCGGCGAAGCGAATGAAACGCTGCCGGTCGGACAGATCCGGCGGCAGCATGTCGGTCGAGAGCGACTTCCGGATGACGGACATCGAAAGAGCGTCCAAGAGAAGACTTTATGAAAAAGGCCATGGCCGAAGCCCGCCTGGCAAGAGTGAGCCCGGAATAAACACAGGTCGGGCACAGGCTATCAGCACGCCAACGTGAATCAAGCTGCGCCGGTCAGTCCAAGCCGCGCCATCGCCGGCGCCGGACAGTCCAAGACGGCGCGCATGAGCCAGTCCTATTCAGGCAGCGGGTGCAGCATCCCGCGACAGAAGGGGACTGTACCCGGGCAAACCGGGCGGCCCTGCCTGCCGCCCCCTGGAGGAGACAACGACATGCGAAATTCTCTACCCCGCAGCCTCGTGCTCGGCGGCGTCATCGCGACCAGTCTCTGCATCGGCTACGCGCTCGGCGCGCAACCGCATATGAGCGAAGCCATTGCGATCCTGCAATCGGCCCGCGCCGAACTCGGCAAGGCCGAACCGAACAAGGGCGGCCATCGCGAAAAGGCGATGGGACTGGTCGACCAGGCCATCGCCGAGGTCCGCGCCGGCATCGCCTTCGCCGCCGGCCATTGAAGCAACGGTATGAGGGAGGACAAGTCATGATACGAACCATGTTTGCCGCGGCGTTCGCGCTTCTCGCCATCACTGGCGTTGCCGAAGCCATGCCGCTTGCCCCACTCTGCGCAAGCACGACCAGCGACGTGATCGCGATCGCCGGCGGCTGCGGCCCCGGCTGGCATCGCGGCCCCTATGGCGGCTGCCTCAGGAACTACGCCAACCCCGCAGCGCACGCCTGCCCGCGCGGCTACCATATCGGCCCCGGCGGCCGCTGCCGCGGCAACGGCAAGTAACAGCCGGCTTCAGGCCGCCGCTTCGCAGTCGCGGCCGCATCGCAATAGAGGACTCAAAGCCCGGGCTCGCCCGGGCTTTTCTTTTGCCGACTGTGGCGGAGTTCATAAATGGCCGGAGCAAGACGGCGCAATTCTTCGTACCACCTCAGCGCGATTGTGGGTGTCTTGCGTCCATTACTCTCACGATGAACTGACGGATTGAATTTTCGGGTGCCGCCCAAGCGGGCTTGAAGCATCCGCCCTGAATTTTGGGAGAAATCCATGACGCAACAGGACGCGGCGCTGCTTGGCGGTTCTGCAAGGCCGAACCATGCGCAGGATGATTCAAGCACCGCGACAGACGCACCCGACGCACGGGCGCCGCGCAAGCTGGTGCTGTTCGCCGACGGCACCGGCAATGCGTTCACCACGAAGGAATCCAGCGTCTGGCGACTCTATGAGGCGCTGGACCATACCCAGCCGGATCAGATCGCACATTACATCAAGGGTGTCGGCACCGCCGGCTGGGCACCGTTGGCCGCGCTCGACGGTGCCACCGGCATCGGCGTTCCCGGCAACGTCCGCAAGCTCTATCGCTTCCTGTGCTGGAACTGGCGGCCCGGCGACGAGATCTACATCTTCGGCTTCAGCCGCGGCGCCTTCACCGCGCGCACGCTGGCCGCGCTGATCTCGAGCCAGGGCCTGGTGCCGGCGGAGATCGACGACACGCCGGTGTCGCATGCCGAGATGGGGCGCAACGTCAAAGCCGCCTGGCGCGCGTACCGGCGCGACACCGTGCCCTGGACCAGGAGCCTGCCGACGATCTGGGTCACGCGCTGGATCCGCGACCTCGTGCTGTTCGTCTATCACTGGCTTTGCCGGCACCGCAGCTATGCCGAGGTGCGGAGCAAAATGAACGGGCGCAGCGAGGTCAAGATCGCATTCCTCGGCCTGTTCGACACCGTCGAGGCGTTCGGCGTTCCGGTCGAGGAGCTCCGTCTCGCCATCGACTGGGCGATCTGGCCGATCTCGTTCCGCAATCACCGGCTGTCGCACAAGGTCAGGCACGCCTGTCACGCGCTCGCGCTCGACGACGAACGCACCACCTTCCATCCGCTGCGGATCGACCAGAGCCATCTGGCGCAAGGACAGATCGTCAAGGAGGTGTGGTTCACGGGGGTTCATTCCGATATCGGCGGCGGCTATCCGGAATCCACGCTGTCCTTCGTGCCGCTGGTCTGGATGGTCGAGCAGCTCGGCGGCCGGCTGCGTTTCAAGGACGGCGAGATCGAGCATTTCAGCGACTATCAATCGGCGCTCGGACCGCGGCACGATTCCCGCGGCGGCGCAGCGGTGCTGTACCGCTACGGGCCGCGTCCGATCGTCGGCGGCGTCGTCAATGGCGGGCTGCCGGTGGTGCACTTCGCCGTCATCGAGCGCATGCTGTTCGGCTGTGACGATTACGCGCCCATCATGCTTCCGGCGAACTGCCTGGTGCTGCTGCCGGACGGAACGAAATTGCCGCTGCGGTCGGAAGGCGACGACAAGCATCTCGACGAGCAGCATGCGCGCGAGGCCATGAAGGCCGCCTATCTGCAAAAGGCGACGGGACCGCGTCGTACCGAGGAGGCCAGGGCCTTCACCAAGATGAGCACGCCCGATGCCACCATGTCGAGCCTCACGCGCGACACCGTGTGGTGGCGGCGCGTCGCCTATTTCTCGCTTCTGTTCATGGTCGGCGTGATCGCCGCCTGGCCGTGGATCGCGCACGCGCTGGTGCAGTGGTCCGAGGACCGCGCCCTGGAGGGCACCGGCGCACTGTCTTTCATCACCGATATCGACTGGGTGATGGGCGCAGTGGCGGCGCCGCTGACCAATCTGCTGCGAGACGTGCTGCCGTCCTATGCGGCCCCCTGGCTCAACATCGCGACCTACTATCCCTTCCTGACCTCGATCGTGGTGATCGTCACCTGGTGGATCTGGCACAAGAACGGAACGTTGCGTGACGACATCCAGGAGCGGGCGCGTCTCGCCTGGAACACGCCGCGGCGCAGGGCGAGCATGGCGCACGTCGACCAGCCGGGGCCGTTGATGCGGTTCGGACATTGGATGCGCCTGAATGCCGGCCCGGCGCAGCGCGTCATCACCAAGGGATTGGTGCCGGCGGTCTTCCTGATCGCGATCTTCGGCTCGGCCGCGCTGATCGCCTCGAGCAGCCTGTTCACCGGACGTCTCGCGCTCGGTTCCGTCTGCTCGCCGCCTGCGGTCGAGGGCTCGCCCTCGTTCCAGACCGGCGCGCCGGTGACGGACGAGCCGCTCGCGGCGCGCGCGCTGTTCGACGTCAGGGAGTTTTGCTGGTGGAGCGGGCTCGCCGTCGAGAAGGGCCGCAAATACCGCGTCTTTCTCGAGATCAAGGAGCCATGGTTCGACCGCACCATCATGAGTGGCGCGAACGGATTTGCGACCTACGAGCCGCATCATTACGTGGCGCTGCCGGAGCGGCGCCTGTTTGCCGCGGACTGGTTCCAGCCGGTGGTGCGCGTCGGCAGCAAAGGCATCAACGACCTGCCGCTGAATGCCGTCAATGTGATGCCCGCCGACGAATTTCCCCGCCGCATGAAGCCCACCTTGCCCGCGGAGGACGACATCAGCAGGAGCCGCAACAGGTACCCCGTGCGCCTCGGCGACACCGCCGAGTTCAAGGGACGGCTCGACGGCCTCGGCAAATTCGAACCGATTCCACCGGCCATGCTCGCCGAGGCAGGCCAGGTCTGGACCAAGCAGCTGTTGACCGGCCGCCTCGTCGCCGAATTCGTCGCGCCCGAGTCCGGCGAGCTGTTTTTCTACGTCAATGACGCCGTCCAGATCTTCCCGCGGCTGCTTCCGGAATCGTGGGTCCCGTCCTGGCTCGATGCGATCCAGGGACCGCGCGATCTGTTCTACCGAAACAATAGCGGCACTGCGAAGATCAAGGTCCAGCGCCTGCCGGCCCCTCCGATGCCGCCGGACAAGCCGGAAGCACCGCTGGCGCGCAATTGAGACCCGGCGGGGATCCGCGTCGGAGTTCTCCGCGCCGCGGCTTGGGCACGGGGCATCCCGCCCCCATGATTATGGGTGTCGCTGCCTGCGTCTGGCAGCTAAACTTGCCCTTGCGCCGCGGGGGACACGCGGACCGCGGGACCACGATCATGACTGAACAGGGCGAGACGGGTGAAATCATCACCATCCTCCTCGTCGAGGACGACGCGCCGACCTGTTGGCGGCTCCAGGACGCGCTGATCAAGGCCGGCTACGAGGTGCGCAGCGCCGGCACGCTCGGCGAAGCCCGTTCGGCGCTGGCCGCCGGCGCGCCCCGCGTGCTGCTGACCGATCTGCGGCTGCCCGACGGCCACGGCGTCGAGCTGATCCGCGAGATGAGGCAGCGCTTTCCCGACACCGAGATCATGGTGATCTCGGCCCTCGGCGACGAGGAGAGCGTGATCTCCGCGATCACGGTCGGCGCCACCGGCTATCTGCTCAAGGACGCCTTCCCGACCGACATCGCCACCACCGTGCGCGACCTGGTCGCCGGCCATTCGCCGATCTCGGCCTCGATCGCGCGCTTCATCGTGCGCAGGACACAGGGCGCCGCGCAGAATTCGGCGGAGCCGCCGCCCGGCCCTGTGCTCAACACCGCCCGGCTGACGCCGCGCGAGATCGACATCCTCTGGGGCATCGCAAAAGGCTTCAGCTATGCCGAGATCGCCAGCCATCTCGGGCTGTCCAAGCAAACCGTGCCCGGCCACATCAAGAACATCTATCGCAAGCTCGAGGTGCACACGCGCAGCGAAGCGGTGTTCGAGGCGGTGCAGCAGGGTCTGATCAAGCTGTGAGCGAGATCGCGGCCAAGGTAGCTGCCAAGGCGCCTGCGAGGGCACCCACGCGCCCGCGGCGCCGGCTGATCGCCTCGCGCCTCGTGCCTTATCTGCTGCTGCAGGCCCTGATCGTGATCGCCACCATTGTCGGACTGCGGCTGCTGCAGCCGAGCGACCCAGACGATTTTGCGCTGAGCGGATTTTCGCTGCGGGAGGACGGCGTGACACTGCCCGTGGCGCTGCCGCATTTCACGGCCTCGCGCTATTCGCTTGCCGACCCGCCGCTCTATACCGGCAGCTTCACGTTCCACCAGGGCGAAGCGGCATCGGGATGGTCGGTCTATCTGCCGCGCTTCAGCAACGCGGTGGAGGTCGCCGTCGACGGCGTCGTCGTGCTCGACTCCCGGCGCGATGCCAATGCCAACCGGCCCGACCGCAACACGCCGCAGATCGCAGCCATTCCCTCTTCGCTGCTGCGCGAGGGCGCCAACGAAATCACGGTGCGCCTGTTCGTGTGGGGACCGTTGAAGGGCTTTCTCGACACCGTCTATGTCGGACCGGACGCAGCCCTGCGTCCGGCCTACGAGACGCGCACGCTGCTGTTCGTCACCCTGCCGGTGGTGTTCTCGGCCTGGCAGTCGATCCTGGCCGTCATCCTCGCGATCATGTGGCTGATGCGGCGCCGCGAGCCGGTCTACGGCGTGCTGGCGGCTGCGATGGTGATCGGAGTGGTGCAGGCGTATGTCCCGCCGCCGGTGCCGCCGGCCGCCACGTCGCGGCTTGCCGCGGTGCTGCTGGCGTCCGCGCCGACCGAGAGTGCGTTGGTCGTCATGTTCGGCGTACTGTTCTTCGGCTGGCGCTGGCCACGCTACGGCGCGTTGCTGTTCGTGCCGGGGATCGTCGTGTTCGTGGTCGGGCTGATCGGGGGCCCGCCGCTTCCGCGCATCCTCTTCCTGGTGCTCGGCATCCCCACGGTCGGGCTTTGCCTGCTGCTGATGGCCTGGGTGACCACGACCGCGGTCGTGCGGCGGCAGGACGCCGCAAGCTTCACGATCGGCTGCGCCGTCACCATCGTGCTGGTCTGCTGGATCCAGGACATGCTGACAGTGCTCGAGATCGTGAACAACGATCGCATCTTCGTCTCGCGCCTGTCCTATTCGGCGATGCTGGTCGCGATCGGCGCGGGGTTGACTTGGCGCTTCGCCCGCGCGCTGAACCAGGTCGACAGCTTTGCCGGCCAGCTGGTGACGCGCGTGCGGGAGGCCGAGGAGCGGCTGAAGGCAAGCTTCGTCCGCGAGGAGGAGCGCGCGCGCGCCGCCGCGCTCGCCAATGAACGCACGCGCCTGATGCGCGACCTGCATGACGGCCTTGGCGGCCAGCTCGTCAGCATCGTCGCGCTCTCCGAGCGCGGCCATGAGGGCGCGACCATCACCGACGCTGCCCGTGCCGCGCTGAAGGATCTGCGTCTCGTCATCGATTCCATGGACGACATCGGCGGCGACCTGATGCTGGCGCTTGGCTCCTGGCGCGAGCGCGCCAGCGCGCAATTGCGGCCGCACGACATCACGCTCGACTGGCGCGTGGCGACCGTGCAGGGCTTGCCGCTGCACCCGGAACTGCGGCCGTGGCACGTCATCCAGATCGTGCGCATCCTCGACGAGGCCGTGACCAACGCGGTCAAGCACGCTCAGGCCCGCCATATCGCGGTCACCATCGAGACGCTCGACGCAAGCGAGGGGCCGTGCGGCCTGATCAGCGTGACCGACGACGGCCATGGCTTTGCACCGGCCGGCGACGGCGAAGCCGGACGCACCGGCCAGACCGCGCGCGGCCTGCGCAACATGAGAAATCGCGCCGCGCGCTGCGGCGCGGTGCTCGATCTGAGTTCCGATGCCTCAGGGACGCGCGTGCGGCTGCACTTGCCGCAGCGTTTTCCCGACAGCGACGCGGCTGCGGGCTGAAAAGCCCCCTCTCCGAAACGTGTGGGACGCACGGAGAGAGGGAACGGGCCGGGTGATTCGCCGGCGGAGGACGGGGGGTTCGTCCGCAAGGCGCGCCCTGGGCCCGAAGCGATGCAATCAACTCAATCGAATGGAAATGTCAGCGCCTGCCGACGCGATTGACCGGTCCACCGCGGTTCATCGGCGTTCCCGCGCGCACGCCGACCCCGGGCGCGCCGACGCCGGGCGTTGCGACTGCCGCCGCCGCGACCGGCGCTCCCGGCGCCACGACCACCGCCGCCGCCGTCGGCCGCACCACGCAGCCCTTGGGCACGCCGACGGTCTTGCAATAGACCACCGCCTGCGCCGGGCTCGTCCCCAGCGACACCATCGCCACGCCCGCCAGCGCCATGACCGTCAGCCCTGCACTTAGCGCTCCAGCTCTCTTCGACATCCTAGCTCTCCTGCTTCCCGTTCGGCGTCCCGATGCAATCACCGGGTCTCGCAGCCGAGGTGCAGCCTGAATGACAAAAGACGGCGCGCAGATACATGCCATGAAGATGGGGGTCCCGCGGCCGTGAGGGCCTGCCGGTGCCATGAACATGGCATGGACCCGTGCACGGCCTTCGCGAGATGGTCCGGCCCGATTGATCCCGGTCGGGACCAACGAGGATTTACAAGAGGTGCTTCATGAAGATTTCGGTTCTTGCCGCTCTGCTGCTCACCGCAGCCGCCCTGCCCGCTGCCGCGCAATCCGGTCCATCGGTCCAGGAGCAAATGGCCTGCCGCGGCGATGCCAGCAAATTCTGCGCCGAACATATCGGCAAGCCGCCGCAGATGAATGCCTGCCTGCGCGAGAACAAGTCAAAGCTCTCGGACAGCTGCCGCAAGGTCGTCGAGTCGCGCGGCGGTTGATCCGCCCTCGTTTCACCTGAATAAAGAGAGGGCGGCGCGCGCTGCCGCCCTCTCGAAGCCGGCGCCGCTACTCCTGCATCATCTCGCCGCTGCCGCCGAACTCGGCCGGGAAATCCTTCAACTTGGGCAGTCCGTCGCGCATCGGCAGCACCGTCTCGGCATAGTTGACGTGAACGCCAGGCTCGAATGCGAGCGTCGGGATGGTGGCGGTGAAGACGTCGACCAGTGCGAGCGGCGGATGGTTGGTCATGAGATGGCCGCCGCATTTCTTGCAATATTTGCGCTGGCTGAGCGGCGTCTTTGCAAACGTCTCGACATTCTGCGCGCCTTCGGTGACGCGTACCGCTTCGGGCTTCCACAGGCTGAAGGCATTGACCGGGCCGCCCGACCAGGAGCGGCAGGAGCGGCAATGGCAATAGCCCATCGCCTCCGGTGCGCCCGTGACCTCGATCGTGACCGCGCCACAGAAGCAGTTTCCGACATGTTTCATTGGGTCGTCTCCGTTTGATGAAGGGAAAGAAATCCTCTCCCCGCTCCCCGACCACAATATGTCGGGCCGATGGGATGCGGGGAGAGGTGCCGGGGTGAAGGGGGAGATCACCCCGGGGGCGTCGAGGGGACAGGCGTGTGAGATGCTCGCGTAGCTCACCTGACGCGGCCGGGCGTCCTCCGTTCGGCGGACGCGCGCGGTGCCGCGCAGAGGCTAGAGTGATCGGCGCCAGGGAATAAGCATCGAGACCCGTTGTTTGTACTGCCGGTACTCGTCGCCGAAGAGAGCGACGAGGTCGTGCTCCTCCAGCGCGATGCCGACGAAGATGTAGATCGTGGTGACGGCTGCGAACAGCAGATGGCCCGCGGTCATGGTCGGCGCCGCCCAGAACGCAACGATGAAACCGAGATAGATCGGATGGCGGACGAAATTGTAGAGCAGCGGCGTCTTGAAGCGCGGCGGCGTCATCTCCTTGCCGACCAGATGGCTGGTCACCTGATGCAATCCGAACAATTCGAAATGATTGATCATGTAGGTACTGGCGAACACCAGCACCCAGCCCGCGAAGGACAGCGTGACCAGAGTCACGGCGAGATCCGGATTCTCGACGTTCCATATGACCGCAGGCAACGGGCGCCACTGCCAGAACAGGAGCAGCAATGACAGGCTCGCCAACAGCACATAGGTCGAGCGCTCGACCGGCTTGGGGACGAACTGCGTCCACCACGCTTTGAACTGCTTCCGCGCCATCACGCTGTGCTGAACGGCGAACAGCGTCATCAGGAGTAGATTGACGATGATCGCCTCGACCGTCGGCGTGTCGGTTCCGGTGTCGATGGTCTTCGGCACCATCACCCCCATGACGAAGCCGATGGCGTAGAGAATGGTGACGAAGAATACGAGATAGGCCGTAATTCCGTACAAAAAGGCGACGAGCTTGAGAATGCGTGAGCCCGCAACCTCCGGGCCGATGGAATGGATCTGGTGATCAAGTTGGGTCATGAAATGCTCCGTTGTGCCGAGACATCGACACTGTTTGGTCCTTGCAGCATGCCGGATCGGACGTCCGCAGACTTTGGCGGACGGTTGATTTTCGCCTGAGACGACTTTGATTTTTGCTTGAGACGACAGAAACGTGCGATTTCGCTTCGAAAACAACGTGCTCGACGGCGACCTGCGGGAACTCACCTGCGGCGGGGCAGCCGTGCCGTTGCAGCCGCAGGTGTTCGACCTTCTGCTCTATCTGGTGGCGCAACGCGCGCGTGTGGTCGGCAAGGATGACCTGATCAGCCAGATCTGGAGCGATCGGATCATCTCGGATTCCGCGCTGAACAGCCGGATCAACGCCGCGCGCAAGGCGATCGGCGACGACGGCGCGACGCAGCGGCTGATCAAGACCATTCCGCGCAAGGGCTTCCGTTTCGTCGGCGAAGTCCGGGAAGAAGTGGCAGCATCGAACGTACCGGCCGAAACCAGGCCCGCACCATCGCGCGTGGCGGACCGCCCGGCGATTGCGGTGCTCGCCTTCGAGAACATGAGCGGCGATCCCGCGCAGGACTATTTCGGCGACGGCATCAGCGAGGACATCCTCACGGCGCTGTCGAAGCAGCGCTGGTTCATGGTGATCGCCCGCAACTCGTCCTTCACCTACAGGGGACGCGCGGTCAACATCAGGCAGATCGCGGAGGAGCTCGGCGTCCGCTACGTCGTCGAAGGCAGCGTGCGCAAGGCAGGCAGCCGGCTGCGCATCACCGCACAGCTCAACGATGCCAATTCGGGCAGCCATTTGTGGGCCGAGCGCTATGACCGCGAGCTGGTCGACGTCTTCGCGGTCCAGGACGAGATCACCAACGCGATTGCCGCTGCGATCGAACCGCAGATTCACGCGGCGGAGAGTTTTCGCGCCCACCGCAAGGCGCCTGCGAGCCTGGACGCATGGGATCTCCTGATGCGGGCGCTGTCGCATTTCTGGCGGGTGACCCGGCGCGACCACGACACTGCACGGATACTGCTCGAACGCGCGATCGGGATCGATCCGAATTACGGCCAGGCGCTGTCGGTGCTGGCGGCAAACCACATGTTCGGCGTGCATCTCGGCTGGACCGAGCTCGCCGCGGTGGCGCCGGCGGCGGAAGCCGCGGCGCTGGCAGCGGTGCGCTGCGACCATGAGGATGCCTGGGCGCATGCCGCGCTCGGCAGCGTCTGCTTCTCGACACGCAGGCTTGCGGATGCGCTGGCCGCGTTCGAGCAGGCGCTCGCGCTCAATCCGAACTTCTCGCTGGCGCAGGGCTATTACGCACTGGCGTTATCCTATGCCGGCCGTTCGAAGGAATCGTTCGAGGCCGCGCAACGGGCGATCCGTCTGTCACCGCGCGATCCGTCGCTGGCGATCTATCACGGCATCGCCGGCTATGCGCGCTTCACCGAACGGCGCTATGACGAGGCCATCGCGCTGGCGCGCGAGGCGATCCGCCATCGCGGCGATCTCACCGGCGCCTACCGCGTGCTCGCGGTCTCCGCCGGCATGACCGGAGACGGAATGCTTGCGGAGACGGCGCTGGGCGAACTCCGCCGCACCCAGCCCGACATCTCGCTGCACTGGATCGCGACGCAACTGCCGTGGGCCAATGACGGCGATCGCGAGCACTATCTCGAAGGCTTCCGGCGCGCCGGGTTGCGATGAGCCGCGCCCGGCTCGCGTGACAGCACTAGGTTCGCTTGCGGCGCAGATGAACGATGACGTCGAGCCGCGCGATCTCGTGGCCGGGAAGCGCTTCGGGAATCCTGGTGAAGGCGAGGCCTTCGGCGACGTCGACCAGCACATCCTCGCCTTCGAGATAGAAATGCGGATGCACCGATGTGTCGGTGTCGAAGAACGACTTGATGCCGTCGGCGGCGATCCGGCGCAGCAGGCCGGCCTCGGTGAACTGGTTCAGCGTGTTGTAGACGGTCGCGAGCGACAGATAGGCGCTCGCCGCCATCGCTTCTTCGAACAGGCTCTCGGCGGTGACATGACGGTGCCCGCGCAGGAAGAGCAATCGGCCAAGCGCCAGGCGCTGGCGCGTCGGGCGCAAACCTGCATCAACAAGCAATTGCAGACAGCGCTGCACGCCTGCATCGGGCGGCGGCTCGAGGCCGGCAAATTCGGATCCGCTATCGTCAACCGCAGGGATGTTCGTGGCCTGGATGTCCATCGATCGTCTCACAGCTGAAAGGCGCTGAACGCGCGGTGCCGCGTCGCCAGTTGCCATTCGATCGCAGAAGCGGCGGCCTGGCTTTGATCCGGATCAATTCCGAAAGCCGCCTCTGACCTATCGCAAGGCGGCCCGGTTTATTCCCGGCTACAATTGATCAATATCGACGAGGTTCAGATGTCCAGGCCGGTTCCCGACAAGGCGGAGGTCGCGCTCGAATATCCCGACAAGTTCTATGTCGGCACCTTCGAGCATTCATCGCGGTTCGAGGCGCGGCTCGACGGCAGCGGCGTTGCGCTGGTGCTGCAACATCCGGGCGCCGCCGACGAACGCAAATCGGTGCACCTGCACCTCAATTTCGGCTTGCTCGCCGGTATCCTGCGTGAGCTCGCCGGCAGCGTCGCTGGCCTCCCCAAGGACGACATCGCACACCGCGAGCAGCTTGCAGAGGCGCTCGACGAATTGCGGCGGGCGCTGCGGACATCCTGACGGTTACTTCGCTTTCGCCGGGATCGGCTTCAGGGCGGGCACTGTCGCCCATTCCTTGTCGGCGCGCGGGCCGTTGAGATCGCCGGTCAGGCCGACGAGCTGGCCAGGCACGACGTCGAGGGTCTGCTGCCAGGTCTGGGTCTGGCACAGGAATTTTATCAGGCAGCCTTTCAGCTTCAGGCGATCGGTGGATTCACGCCAGAGCGAGACTGAATAGAACTTGCCGTCCTCGGCATTGTAGATCTCGCCGGCAAACCGCCCCTCCGGCGTCGCCTGCAAGCCCATGATGAGCTGGTGGCCGAGCAGCATGCGGGCGCGCTTGTCCGGATCCGGATTCTGGCTGTCGCGGTAGGGCTGGCCGCGCTTGTCGGCCGGCTCCTTCATCCAGACAATGAAGCCGCACAGGCGCTCGCGCGACGGCCCGCAGCGCTCGAGGCGAATGCGGGCGCGGCCGTCCTCGACCAGCCATGTGCCGCTCGGATCTGCCGGCGTGACGGCGCCGGCGCGGCCGCCGAACGCCAGCATCACGATCGTGATTGCGATGCGCAGCACGAAGCGAAGGAGAATGTTCATCAACAGCACCTTTCGTTGGATGGATCGCGGCGTCAGTTCAACTGCGCCATCAGCGCGTCGGCGCCCTTGTCGATGCCGGCCGTGGCGGCCGCGAGCGCGCCGGCGGTGGCTTTGATGTCGTAGGCAGCTGGGTATTGCTTGGTGACGTAGGCCGAGAGCAGCCGCGAATTCGTCGCGTCGAAGATCTCGACGCCGTAGATGACCGAGCCGGTCATCGTCCCCTCGCCGTCGCGAGCGGCCTGCACGCCGTTGTAGATCGCGCCGGCCATGTCAAAGCGCGACAGCGTGCCGAGCACCGGCGTGTTGGCGACGGCGCCGGTGAGCGTCAGCCTGACCCGCAGCGTGTTTGGTCCGCGCTCGCGCACCAACGCGAGGCGGCTGCGCAGCCGGTCGGCGAAACAGTTGTGCATGTAGGCAGCGAGCGTCGCCTTGTCCTTCTCGGATATGTCTCCGAACTGGTGATCGCGCCCGCGATAGACCACGACGGGATCGAGGATCACCTTGTTATAGGCGCGCCAGTCGACCGGCGTGGAATAGCGATAGGGCATGCGTCCGGAGACGTCCGACTTGTCCGGAGCCATGTAGGCCGATGAGGCGAGCTCCGAATAGGGCACCGGCGAGACCGAGGCGCAGCCGCCCAGGTTAACGCAAAGCACCAGCGTTCCCAGACCGCGCACGGCGATCGAGCGATTCATTCCAGACTCCTCTTGGCACTGTTCAGTACGGCGGCGACCGCAACCGCGTCTGGGACGGGACACGGCTGCGGCGCTCACCATTGCCAACCCTCGACTTCGTTGGGGCCATCGCCGAAGCTTCGGGCTGCCTCAGTGCCGGCATACATAAAACCGACCAGTCGGTTTGTAAAGTTCGAAAATGCAGGCATGGCCCATTTGCCGCAGGCGCGACTTTGGGCAGGCCACGAATACGCTTCGTCAACGATCAATCAGGCGCGCTTGCGCCGGCCGGCAGCCTTCGCGGCCGGTGCCGTTCCGGATTTGCCGGCGCCGGTTGCCGCTGGCCGTTCGAGGCCTGTCCATTGCGAATCGTCGAGCAGGCGCGCGAACAGTCGCTGATGGTCATCCTTGCCGAGCGGCGACATGCCGAACAGCGAGCTCAGCAGCAGTCCCATCGCTCCGGCCCATCGCAGCATGGCCAGATCCGGATCGGCGGCCTCGTCCCTGATCGCCGCCATTCGCTCCATCTCGCGCTCGCGCGGCAGCGCCATCAGATTGGGATTCTCCACCATGGCCGCAACCAGCGCCAGCGCGTCGGAGTTCGGCGACGTCGCCGCTTCGCGCACGGTCGCCAACTGGGTCGCCAGATTTGGATTGGCGGAGGTCTCTCTCGCCTTCGCCATGTAGCGCGTCGAGAATTCCTCGAAATGCGCCATCTGCCGCTCGAGCAACGCCTTCAGCACCGCCTCCTTGGTGCGGAACTGGTGCATCACGCCGCCCTTGCTGAGGCCGCTCTCGCGCGCGATCGCGTCGAGCGTCAACCGGCCCGGCCCATCGCGCGCGATGATCGCGATCGCCGCCTCGAGCGCAGCATTACGGGATCGTTCGGAGCGCGTGGCATTGTCCATGGCCGACTTGTCTCCGTGACACGACAATGAATCAAGTGAAAACAGGACGAGCTGTACATTTTTTGTGCGAACACTGTCGCGACTTTCATCTTGCCGCGCCGAACAGGACTGTGTGAGCCTCGATACCGGATGGGGACTGGGATGGACCGGCCGTAGCTTTGCGCGCCATGACGTGCGAAGCGCTGACGGCTGGTCACGCTTGAGAAAGATACGATATGCCAAAACGAGTGTTGCTTGGTCTTCTGCTGGCTTGCGGCCTTGCGGCCCCGACACTGGCGCAGGAGCCGAAAACGGGCGGTGTGATCAATGCGGTGATCCAGCCCGAGCCGCCCGGCCTGATGCTTGCGATGGTCCAGAACGGTCCGACCCAGATGGTGTCGGGCAACATCTTCGAGGGCCTGCTGCGCTACAGCCCCAAGCTCGAGCCGCAGCCGGAGCTCGCCGAGAGCTGGAGCGTCAGCGAGGACGCCAAGACCTATACCTTCAAGCTCCGCAAGGGCGTCACCTGGCATGACGGCAAGCCCTTCACCGCCGCAGACGTCTTGTTCTCGATCGAGATGCTGAAGCAGACCCACGCCCGCGCCCGCACCAACCTCGCGCAGGTCGACAAGGTCGAGGCGCCGGACGACCATACGGTGGTGTTCACGCTGAAGCAGCCGTTTGGCCCGTTCCTCGGCATCTTCGAGGTCGGCTCGATGCCGATGGTGCCGAAGCATCTCTACGAAGGTACCGACTGGAAGACCAATCCCTACAACAACGCCCCGGTCGGCACCGGCCCTTTCATGTTCAAGGAATGGCAAAAGGGCTCGTTCATCCGCCTGGTCAAGAACCCGAACTATTACGAGAAGGGCAAACCCTATCTCGACGAGATCTACTGGCAGATCATTCCCGACGCCGCGGCGCGGTCGGTGGCGTACGAGACCGGCAAGGTCGACGTGCTGCCCGGCGGCTCGGTCGAGAATTTCGACGTGCCGCGGCTGACCAAGCTGAAGGACACCTGCGTCACCGGCGCCGGCTGGGAGTTCTTCTCGCCGCTGGCCTGGCTGTGGCTCAACAACCGACAGGGCCCGCTCGCCGACAAGCGCGTGCGGCAGGCGGTCATGTATGCGATCGACCGCGACTTCGCCAAGGACGTGATCTGGAACGGGCTCGGCAAGGTCGCGACCGGCCCCTCGGCCTCGACCATCAAGTACTACACCGACGACGTGAAGAAATACCCGTACGATCCGGCCAAGGCCAAGGCGCTGCTGAAGGAGGCCGGCTACAAGGGCGAGAAGATCCGCCTGCTGCCGCTCGCCTATGGCGAGACCTGGCAGCGCTGGGGTGAAGCCGTGAAGCAGAACCTCATGGACGTCGGCATCAACATCGAGACCATCGCCACCGACGTCGCCGGCGGCAACCAGAAGATCGGCGACTGGGATTACGACATCGCCTTCACCTATCTCTACCAGTACGGCGATCCCGCGCTCGGCGTCGGCCGTAACTACATCTCCAGCAACATCGCCAAGGGCCAGGTGTTCAACAACGTCGAAGGCTACTCCAACCCGGAGATCGACAAGCTGTTCGCCGACGGCGCGGTCGCGACCCCGGACTCCAAGCGCAAGGAGATCTACGAGAAGGCACAGAAGATCCTGGTCGAGGACGTGCCGGTGGCCTGGATGCTCGAGCTGCAATTCCCGACCATCATGCGCTGCAAGGTCAAGAACCTGATCACCACGGGGATCGGGGTCAATGACGGCTTCAAGGACGCATGGCTCGACAAGTGAGCCCTGCTCTTTCACCTCTCCCCGCTCGCGGGGGGAGGTGCTCTAAGAGCACCTCCGCCTCCGCGGCCGCAGGTCACCCCACCGGTATGACTCTCTAATATGCTCTCCTTCGTTGCCCAGCGTGTCCTCAAGGGCGTGATCGTCCTGCTCGCGATCGTCGTCCTCAATTTCTTCCTGATCCGGCTTGCGCCCGGCGACCCCGCAGTGGTGATGGCGGGCGAGGCCGGAGCCAGCGACCAGGTCTTCGTCAAGCAGCTCAGGGAAAAATTCGGCCTCGACAAGCCGCTGCCGGAGCAGCTCTTCATCTACGTCAAGGGCGTCGTCACCCTCGACCTCGGCTTCTCCTTCCGCCAGCAGGCGCCGGTCGCCAAGCTGATCGGCGAGCGGCTGCCGGCGACGTTGCTGTTGACGCTGACGGCATTTGCGATCTCGCTCGTGCTCGGCGTTATGTTCGGCACCTTCGCCGCGCGCTTTGCCGGAACCTTCCTCGACACCGCCATCACCGTGTTCGCACTGATCTTCTACGCCATGCCGCTGTTCTGGGTGGCGTTGATGGGCATCCTGCTGTTCTCGGTCACCATGGATTGGCTGCCGAGTTTCGGTTACGAGACGGTCGGCGCCAATCTGACCGGCCTTGCCCACGCGGTCGACGTCGGAAAACACCTGATCATGCCGGCGATGACGCTCGGCCTGTTCTTCATGGCGACCTATACCCGCATGACGCGCGCCTCGATGCTGGAGGTGAAGCGGCTCGACTTCGTCAAGACCGCGCGCGCGAAGGGCCTTTCCGACGCCGTGATCCAGCGCCGCCACGTGCTGCGCAACGCGCTGCTGCCCGTCGTGACGCTGGCCGGCGTGCATTCGGGAACGCTGATCGGCGGCGCCGTCATCACCGAGACCGTGTTCGCCTGGCCCGGCATCGGGCGCCTGATGTACGACGCGCTGTTGCAGCGCGACTATAATCTGCTGCTCGGCGTCTTCGTGATCTGCTCGGCCATGGTCCTGATCTTCAACCTCATCACCGATCTGGTCTATCGCCTGGTCGATCCGCGCATCGAATTCGCCTCATGAAACAGTTCTGGAAATCGATGCTGAAGAGTCCGAGCGGCGTCATCGGGCTCATCATCCTGCTGCTCGCGATCTCGGTTGCACTGTTCGGGCCGATGCTGTTCCCGAACTCGCCCTGGCGCATGGTGCAGCGGCCGTTCCTCCCGCCATTCACGCTCTCGACCGTGCCGCTCGGCACCGACGCGCTCGGCCGCGACGTGTTCGCCGGCATGATTTTTGGCGCGCGCGTCTCGCTGCTCGTCGGCCTGGTCTCCACGCTGGTTGCGCTGATCGTCGGCATTCCCATCGGCGCCATGGCCGGCTATTTCGGCGGCAGGGTCGACGACGCCCTGATGCGCTTCACCGAGTTCTTCCAGACTATCCCGAGCTTCGCGCTCGCGATCGTGCTGGTCGCGATCCTGCAGCCCTCGATCTATTCGATCGTGACCTCGATCGCGCTGGTGAGCTGGCCGCCGGTCGCCCGCCTCGTGCGCGGCGAGGTGCTGTCGCTGCGGACGCGCGAATATGTCCAGGCCGCTGTCGTCACCGGCCAGAGCAACGCCTGGATCATCATGCGCGAGATCCTGCCCAACGCGCTGTCGCCGGTGATCGTGCTGGCCTCGCTGATGGTGGCGACCGCGATCCTGCTGGAATCCTCGCTGTCGTTCCTCGGCCTCGGCGATCCCAATCTGATCTCCTGGGGCTACATGGTCGGCGCCGGCCGCACGGTGATCCGCCAGGCCTGGTGGATCACGGTGTTTCCCGGTGTCGCCATCCTGATCTCGGTGCTCGGGCTGAACCTGATCGGCGAAGGCCTCAACGACGCGCTCAACCCGCGCCTGTCGCGGGAGGGACGCTGACGATGACCGCTCCGCCCGCCGTCTCCATCAAGAACTTGCGGATCGCGCTGCCTGAGGGCGCCGAGCGTCCGTTTGCCGTCGATGGCGTCTCGCTCGACTTGCGGCCCGGCAAGATCGTCTGCGTCGTCGGCGAGTCCGGTTCGGGCAAGTCGATGTGCGCGCATGCGCTGATGGGCCTGTTGCCCGATACGGTCTCGGTCGCCTCCGGCGAGATCCAGTTCGAGGGACGCGACCTGCTCAAGCTCGACGACGACGGCTGGCGCGATCTGCGCGGCCGCCGTTTCGCGATGATCTTCCAGGAGCCGATGACCGCGCTCAATCCGTTGATGCGGATCGGCGACCAGATGGCGGAGATGTTCGAGGCCCATGGCCTGCTGACGCCGAGGGAACGGCGCGCCAAGGCGCTGTCGCTGGCGCGCGAGGTCGGGCTGCCCGACCCCGAACGAATCGTGCGCGCCTATCCGCACCAGCTCTCCGGCGGCCAGCGCCAGCGCGCCATGATCGCGATGGCGCTCGCGCTCGAGCCGGCCGTGCTGGTCGCGGACGAGCCCACCACCGCGCTCGACGTCACCACGCAGGCGCAGATCCTCAAGCTGATCCGCAACCTGCAGCGCAATCGCAACATGGCGGTGATGTTCATCACCCACGATTTCGGTGTCGTCGCCGACATCGCCGACCAGGTCGTCGTGCTCCGACACGGCAAGGTGGTCGAGGAAGGCCCGGCCGCAACGGTATTCAACGCGCCGCAGCACAACTATACCAAGGCGCTGCTCGCTGCCGTGCCGTCGATGGACCCGCCGGCACGCGCGCCGCTCGACGACAGGGCCAGGGCGGTCGAGGTGATCGGGCTCGACAAGACCTATGTCACCTCGGGCGGCTGGTTCCGCGAGGACCGCCGCGTCGATGCCGCGCGCGCGGTCAATTTCAACATCCTCAAGGGCGAGACGCTCGGCCTGGTCGGCGAATCCGGCTCGGGCAAATCGTCGGTGGCGCGGCTGGTGATGCGGCTGATCGAGGCCGACCGCGGCACGGTGTGGATCGGCGATACAGAACTCACCTCGCTCTCGGGCAAGGCGCTGCGCGCCGAGCGCCATCGCATCCAGATGATCTTCCAGGACCCGTTCGCCTCGCTCAATCCGCGCCGCAAGGTCGGCCACATCATTGCCGACGGCCCGATCGCAGCCGGCCTTGATCCGAAGGCGGCGTTCGACCGCGCCCGCGATCTGCTCAAGATGGTGGGCCTCGATGCCGGCGCACTCGAGCGCTATCCGCATGAATTCTCCGGCGGCCAGCGCCAGCGCATCGGCATTGCGCGCGCGCTCGCGCTCGAGCCCGAGATCATCGTCGCGGACGAAGCCGTCTCCGCCCTCGACGTCTCCGTGCAGGCGCAGGTCTTGCGGCTGCTCGAAGACCTCAAGGCGCGACTCGGCCTCTCGATGCTGTTCATCACCCACGATTTGCGCGTCGCCGCCCAGATCTGCGACCGCATCGCGGTGATGCAGCGCGGCGCCGTCGTCGAGTTGAAGCCGACCGCACAGCTGTTCGCGGCGCCCGAGCATGCCTATACGCGCGAGCTGCTGGCGGCGGTGCCCGGACGGAAAGAGCGCGCGCCGGCGGTGTAGGCAGTACCAAGCTGCCGCGAGCAAATGCCCCTCGAGATGTTAGCTCTACTTGCGGGGATTTGGCGTCACGGAGCCGCGGGTGCAGGCGGGAGAGGTGCTGGCGGTGCAGGAGGCACGCGCGCTGCCGCCGGCGCCGGTGATGGAGGTGCTGGCGGCGCGGGTACACTTGCTGCAGCCGCAGCGTTGGCAACATTCCTTGCTGCTGACCGGCCAACGCCCTGCGCAAGGACGTAGCCCGCAATCCCGCCAAGAAGCGTTCCCAGAGTGTTCTCTAGCAGCTTTCCGGACAAACCGAGCGCCAGGATCACACTGAGCAGGATCATCACAGTCACAAACTGGATGACCTGACCCGAGGCTACCCATTCCATCTGGAGCTCGGGCTCGAACAATTTGATTCCGAGAATTGTCGCGACGCATGCGATCGCCAATATCAGGAGGAGAAGCCATAAATTGCTGCCAATCTGAGCCGCCGGCTGCGAAGCGTTCAGCTTGTCCTGAACCGAAGCCCTTCGCTTCTTCAAAGCCTCCAGGTACCTTGTTTCCGCGTTAGCGAGGTTTGTCTGGGCCGCGACGAAATCGGCCAGAGCCTTTTGGGTTCCTGAAAGCACCTGAGCTTGCGCCTCAAGATAGTCGGATGACCCGAACTTCGTCTTCGCCTCAGCGCATGACGTGGCGGGATTGGGATCGTTCTGAAAAAAGAAAGGCGTGAAGTCGAGATTGCCCAACGAACTGCTGGCGGCGACGGTAGTCAGTTCACCGAATGCACGGAAGTAAGAGTTCAAAGCCTGAGGAAATTTGGCGATGTTGTTGGCGCAATCGAACTGAGACAACACCTTGGCCTGCGCCATAAGACGGTCGCCCGCGGCCGCCATGACAGACTGCTGATTTTTGAAACTGTTGGCTCTTTGGAACTGCTGGGTCGCGCGGGAAATTTCGGCATCCAACCGATCTAATTCTCGTAAGAGCAGGGCGTCCTTATCGGGCACTGGTTGCTTGCTCAACTCATTTGCGCTCGCTTCAACTTCCTGAGGCGTTGGTTCTGCGGTAGTTGCCGGCGGACCGGGTATGGGCAGCGGAAGCAATTGTGCCGAAACCGAACTGACCTGAATCCCGAGAATCAAAGCGGCCAATAATCGCCACATGCAAAAATCTCTCAAAAAATACCCGCAAAGGCTTAGACGGTAGCTCACAACAATGAGGGATTGCAAGAGGCGCGACGCATTCTTGACGGAGCGCGGGCGAAGCCCCTGTTCGCGCGCTCCGACAGTTGCTTCGTGCACGGGCTTGAAGAGGTTCTGCGCAAGACGTCGTGGCGGCGTAGCATGCGCTACGCCAGGATGCCCGACGAGCGGGATGCAAGGCAGGGTGCGCGCGCTCGCGCTCGAGCCCGAGATCATCGTCGCGGACGAAGCGGTCTCCGCCCTCGACGTCTCCGTGCAGGCGCAGGTCTTGCGGCTGCTCGAAGACCTCAAGGCGCGACTCGGCCTCTCGATGCTGTTCATCACCCACGATTTGCGCGTCGCCGCCCAGATATGCGACCGCATCGCGGTGATGCAGCGCGGCGCCGTCGTCGAGCTGAAGCCGACCGCGCAACTGTTCGCAGCGCCCGAGCATCACTATACGCGCGAGCTGCTGGCGGCGGTGGACGGAAAGAGCGCGCGCCGGCCGACTGAGCCCTCGTCGGCGAGATCCTATTTCGCGGAAGGATTGGTGTTGCCCCACGTGGGGGCCGAATTGGTCACGCCGACGGAAGGCCGATTGTAGCTTCCCACCGATGGAGCCGTGACCGTTCCGACGGTCTGTCCCGAGCTGCCGTAGGGCGCGGTCTGCGCCGAAGGCACTCCTGGGGTCCCGGTGGTGTTGCTCTGGGCGCCCGTCGTGGAGGTTTGCGCACCGGCGGGGACTGACAGGGCCATAGCTCCGGCTGCAGCGAGCGTGGCAAGCAAGATTCTCGTTCTCGTCATGAAGGATCCTTTCGGATGTAGTGCATCGGTCATCGAACAACGCGTGGTGGACGAAATTGTGCCTCATGGGTCTGGCGAGGCGGAGCGGACGGAAGACGATCGGCGCCCCTACCGCGTCGTGTTGCTCCAGGTCGGAACCGCATTGGTCACGCCGACCGAGGGCCAATTATACGATCCGACCGAGGGCGCCGTGACCGTTCCGACCGTCTGTCCGGACGAGCCGTAAGACGCCCTCGGCTGCGCCGCGGGCGCGCCGGCACCGCTATAGGTCGGGGCCACCACGCTCGTGCTGTAATGTCGGCTCGACCGCGCCTTCTTCGCTTCAGCCGAGAAGGGCGCGGCAAGCAGCCCGGTTGTGACGAGCGCGGCGATCGCAAGTTTGATGCTTGTCATGGTTGATCCCTCGGTCGCTGTGCCATGTGTTCATGGATCGGACTATGTCCATAGGTACGAGTTCATAACTTCGTGCGCAGGCGATTGTGCCGAAGCAACGGGCGTCACCACCACTTCGGACGGATCCATACCCGCCTTCGGATGGACCCGAATCAGCGCTAGGGCATTGCCTCATCGACTTCGCGTATCGAGGCGACATGACCGGGCCCGAACTGAAGCAACTCCGCGCCGACCTCTCCGATGCCCTCGAGCGGAAGCTCACGGCGGCCGACATGGCAAAGCTCTGCGGATTGCCGGAGAAGGGCGGCGGCGACACCATCCGGCGCTGGGAGGTGAGCGGTCCTTTGCCGGAGGCCACGAAGCTGCTTCGCGTGCTTGCGATGGCCAGCGAGCGCTATCCCATCCTGGAGAAGTTCGACATCTTCGATCGCCATGACGTGCGCGAGGAGGACCGCCCCGCCAAGCGCGCGGCGTTCCGCGAGCAGATGCGGGATGAGGCGCGACGGCGTCTTGGTTAACGAAGGACGCTCGCAGGTTACCGAAGCGCCGTGGAGTTAAGCCTTCCTTCACCGCTTCTTAAGTCGGCATTAAGCACGAAAATCATTTGCAGCCCAATAAGTTAGGTTGGGTGCCGCTGTGCCATGCATGTGACAGCATTTTCGTCAAAAGGGAGCTATCTGCAAAACCAATGCGGCGCGGAAAGCGCGCCTGCCGGGGACCTTAAAGTGTCGGAGTTCAAGACGATGAAGAAGATTTTGTTTGCGACCGTTGCGCTGCTCGTGGTGGGCGCGGCTGCGCCGGCCGTCGGCGCCGATCTCGGCAACCGCAACTATTACAAGTCGCCCGCGCCGGCCTATGCCGCGCCGATCTACAACTGGACCGGCTTCTACATCGGCGGCCATGTCGGCGGCGCGTTCTCCAGCGACAACAATTTCAGCGGCCTCTCCACCGGCAACAACGGCAACGGCCGTTTCCTCGGCGGCGTGCAGGTCGGTGCCGACTGGCAGTTCCACCCGAATTTCGTGGTCGGCGTCGAAGGCCAGTATTCCTGGCTCTCCGGCAGCGTCGGCGCCGTGTTTCCGGGCGGCGTCTACACCAACGACCAGCGTGGCCTCGGCTCGATCACCGGCCGCGTCGGCTACACCTGGGGCCCCGGCCTGGTCTATGTGAAGGGCGGCTACGCCTATTCGGACAACAACGAGAAGGTGACCGTCGGCGGCGTGCCGGCCGCCTTCGTCATCACCGGCGATCATCGCAACGGCTACACCGTCGGCGCCGGCCTCGAATACATGTTCGCCCCGAACTGGTCGGCCAAGGCCGAGTACCAGTACTACAATTTCGGTGACGCGAGCTTCACCGGCGGTCCGCTCGCGGGCACCGGCAGCTTCACCACCGACGACCACACCATCAAGGCGGGCGTCAACTACCGCTTCAACTGGGCAAGCCCGGCCGTCGCGCGCTACTGATAGTTACCACAAGCTTACCATGACAGGGGGCCGGCGATTTTCGCCGGCCCTTTTTTCGCTCTGCGGAACTGGCGCAACCGTTTGCGGAGATTGCGAATTTTTAACCCGCGGTGCGGATACTGCCGGCCACAACCAGAAGCAAGATGTTGGGGGAATTTCGATGGCGATCCGTCTGGGGCTTGGCCGCTTGGGCCGTTTTCTGCCTCGCTTCAAACTGCCGGCCTGGGGCGTGCGTGGCAGCCTGTTCGCGGCCTTTGCGGTGGTCGCGGGCATGGGCCTCGTGATCGCGGCCGGCGCCGGCCTGGCGCTGCAGAATCTCGGCGGACGGATGACCGAACTGAGCGGACGGGACATTCCGCGCCTAGCCGCCAGCCTGCAATTGTCGGCATTGAGTGCGAGCCTTGCGGCACAAGGACCGGCCCTGCTCGCGGCGCAAAACGAGGAAGCCCTGAACGAGCGCACCAAGAAGCTCAAGGAATTGCAGGAGCAGACCCAGCAGAAGCTGACCGAGATCATCCAGCTCGGCGGTGACAAGACCGTCGTCGCCGGCCTCAGCGAAACGATGAAGAGCATCAACGAGGCGGCCCAGAGCCTGGCCAAGGCCGCCCGCGAACGGCTGGACATTGCCGCCCTTCACGACAAGCAATATGACGCGCTGCGCAACGCGCAAGGCGCCTTCGTCGGCGCGGCCAGCCCGGCCATGCTGGACGCCCAGACCCGGGTCAATGCCATTCTCGGCTCGGCCGACCTGTCCGCCGCGGATGCCAGCGACGCCGCACAGACCGTCGGCCAGCTCGGCAACGTCGTCGCCAGCGGCAATCTCGCCGCCGCCGACATGAGTGCGGCGCTGTCGGCCAACACCAGCGACAAGCTCGACGACATCCAGAAGGGATTCAAGACGGCCCAGGGCCGCCTGCGCTCCAACCTCGATCTGCTGCCCGACAACCAGGGCAACAAGATGCTGCGCGAGACGGCGGAGAAGCTGCTCGCGCTCGGCACCGGCAAGACCGGCGTGTTCAATCTGCGTGAGAAGGAGCTCGACTCCGTCGACTACGGCCAGACCATCCTTGACGAGACCCGCAAGCTCAATGTCGGCCTCGGCATCAGCGTGCAGCAACTCGTCGACGGCGTGCAGAAGGAGACCAACGCCTCGACCTCCCAGGCGCAGCAGGAGACCTCGCTGGCGACGACCGTGATGCTGGCGCTGGGGGCCTTGATGCTGGTCGGCTCGGCGCTGTTCGTCTGGCTCTATGTCGGCCGAAACATCCTGCGCCGGATCACCGGCCTGCAACGCGCCATGCAGTTGCTCTCGGCCGGCGACCTCGAGACCGAGATCGCGCGCGCCAAGAACAATGACGAGATCGGCGCGATGAACGACACGCTGACCGTGTTCCGCGACAGCATGATCGAAGCCCGGGCGCTCGCCGCCGATCAGGACAAGGACCGGATCGCCAAGGCGGAGCGGGCCGCGCGCATGGAAGCCAAGATCGCCGAATTCGAAAACACGGTGCGCTCGGCGCTCGACAATCTGGCGCAGTCGGCCAATTCGATGCAGTCGACCGCGCAGAGCATGTCGACCACCGCCGATCAGTCCAACGCGCTGGTCAACGCAGTCGCCTCCGCCGCCGAGGAGACCTCGGTCAACGTGCAGACCGTGTCATCGGGGACCGAGCAATTGTCGTCCTCGATCGAGGAGATCAGCAAGCAGGTCGTGACCTCGGCCGCGATCGCCAAGAAGGCGGTCGACGAGGCCGGCGCGACCGACGCCACGGTGCAGGGCCTCGCCGACAGCGCGAGCCGCATCAGCGTCGTGGTCGACCTGATCCAGACCATCGCCTCGCAGACCAACCTGCTCGCGCTCAACGCCACCATCGAGGCGGCGCGTGCGGGCGAGGCCGGCCGCGGCTTCGCGGTGGTCGCCTCCGAGGTGAAGAGCCTCGCGAGCCAGACCGCCAAGGCGACGGAGGAGATCCGCACCCAGATCGCCAGCATGCAGGACATCACGACGTCGGCGGTCGGCGCCATCCAGGGCATCGGCCGGATCATCGGCGAGATCGACGACGTGACCACGACGATTGCGGCCGCGGTCGAGGAGCAGGGCGCGGCGACCCGCGAGATCGCCCGCAACATCCAGCACGCGGCCGGCGGCACCAGCGAGGTCTCCAGCAACATCGTCGGCGTCTCCACCGCCTCCGCCGAAGCCGGTGCCGCGGCAAACGAAGTGCTGAGCGCCTCCGACGCGCTCCGGCGCGAAGCCGACATGCTGCGCGGAGAAATCGACGCGTTCCTCAACAACATGCGGGCGGCGTAAGCCGTTCGTCGGTAGCCCGGATGGAGCGAGCGTAATCCGGGCTACGGAAAACTGCCCCGGAATGACCGCCATGCGAGCGGGCCGCGCAGCCTTTTTCGGCTGGCGCCCCGGTCGCGGCGGGTTTAAGCCGATAGCATGAACGCGAAAACCGACACCGCGCAGTCCTCGGCCGAGGCCCTGCGCTATCCCTGGGAACAGCACCCCGGCCACGACGAGGTCGTCGAGGTCAGGCCCGGCGTATTGTGGGCGCGGCTGAAGCTGCCGTTCCGCCTCAACCACGTGAACATCTACCTGCTCGCCGACGGCGACGGCTATGCGATGGTGGACACCGGCTTCGGCAACGAGGAGACGATCGAGGCCTGGACCAAGCTGTTCGACGGACCGCTGAAGGGCGTCCACATCACGCGCCTGATCGTCACCCACTCCCACCCCGACCATGTCGGGCTTGCAGGCTGGGTCGTCGAGCGGTTCAACTGCCAGCTGGTGATGTCGCAGGTCGAATATCTGCAATCGGTTTATCACCAGAACCGCGGCACCGCGGAGCGTCAGGAAGCGCAGCGGCTGTTCTTCCGTCGCCACGGCATGGACGAGTCGCTCACCGAAAAGCTGCTAGGCCGCGGCCAGGACTATCTCAAGCGCGTCTCGGTACTGCCGCCCTCCTACCGTCGCATCTCGCACGGCGAGGACGTCGTAATCGGCACGCGCCGCTTCAAGGTGATCACCGGCGGCGGCCACGCGCTCGACCAGGTGATGCTGTATTGCGCCGACGACAAGCTATTCCTCTCCGCCGACCAGGTGCTGAGCAAGATCTCGCCCAATGTCAGCGTCTGGGCGGTCGAGCCCGACCAGAACTCGCTCGGCGAATACCTGGCCTCGCTGGCCAGCCTCACCACGACGCTGCCCTATGACGTCCTGGTGCTGCCCGGCCACGGCGTGCCGTTCTACGGATTGAAGACCCGCATCAAGCAACTCGCCGACCACCATGAAGAGCGCTGCCGCCTGATCGCGGAAGCCTGCCGCGAGGTGCCGCAGACCTCGCGCGCGCTGGTGCCCGTCGTGTTCAACAAGCATGTGCTCGACGAGCACCAGATGGGCTTTGCCGCCGGCGAGCTCGTCGCGCACGTCAACTACATGATCGTCGAAGGACGGCTGACGGCGGAGACGAAGGACGGCGTGCTGCAGTTCAAGACGACGTAAGGTTTTCTTCGCCTCTCCCCGCTTGCGGAGCGAGGAGCGCATCGTGGTCTTGAGACACCTCACTTCATGTTCGCGATCGCGTGCAGCGCCGCGATGTAGCCGAACGGGCCCAGCCCACAAATCACCCCGGTCGCCACGAACGAAATCTTGGAGTGGCGGTGATATTCGTCGCGGGCGTGGATGTTGGAGATGTGGACTTCCAGCACCGGACCTTCGAACGTCTTGATCGCGTCCATGATCGAGACCGAGGTGAAGGAGAAGCCGGCCGGATTGATGATGATGGCATCGGCGTCCTGCCGCGCCGACTGGATCAGGTCGACCAGCACGCCTTCATGGTTGGATTGGTGGAAGGCGAGCTGGAGCCCGAGCGGTGCGGCAGCCGCCTCGCAGTTCGCGTTGACCTCGGCGAGCGTCGTGATGCCGTAGATGTGCGGCTCGCGGATGCCGAGCATGTTGAGGTTGGGACCGTTGAGGATCATCACGCGCTTCATGGAAGGGTCCTTTCGAAGACCTGGTTGAGCATGCTCTCCGGGCAAATGGCGCATGCGCTGCGAAATTCGGATTGATCGGGCCGGCAGCAGCGTCAAGGAAAGCGCGTGCCGGGGGCCGCCAAGGAAGACCGAGCTGGCCAAAATCCGCCACCCGCGGATGCTGCAGAGCAACATCATATGTTGCGCAAACTTGATCGGGATCAAATTTCAAATCGCACGATAGGGCATTTTGCCCAAATGCTCCTCACGGCCAAATGTGGGATAGCGCATAGACATTGGAGCTGGAAAAGCTCTAAGAAGATGCGGCCCTCTTGGTCAGTTCCGTCTTAGGTTTTCGCCGATGGATTACAACGAGTTCTTCGATTCCGCCCTCGATCGTCTCCACGCCGAGCGCCGCTACCGGGTTTTCGCCGACTTGGAGCGCACGGCCGGCCGATTCCCGCACGCGGTCTGGCACTCGCCCAAGGGCAAGAGCGACGTCGTGATCTGGTGCTCCAACGATTATCTCGGCATGGGCCAGCACCCGAAGGTGGTCGGCGCCATGGTCGAGACCGCGACGCGCGTCGGCACCGGCGCCGGCGGCACCCGCAACATCGCCGGCACGCATCATCCGCTGGTCCAGCTCGAGGCCGAGCTCGCCGATCTCCACGGCAAGGAAGCCGCGCTGCTGTTCACCTCGGGCTATGTCTCGAACCAGACCGGCATCCCGACCATCGCAAAGCTCCTTCCGAACTGCCTCATCCTCTCGGACGAGCTCAACCACAATTCGATGATCGAAGGCATCCGCCAGTCCGGCTGCGAGCGTGTCGTGTTCCGCCACAACGATGTTGCGCATCTGGAGCAGCTGTTGAAAGCGGCCGACCCGAAGCGGCCGAAGCTGATCGTCTGCGAGAGCCTCTATTCCATGGACGGCGACGTCGCTCCGCTCGCCAGGATCTGCGATCTCGCCGAGAAGTACGACGCCATGACTTATGTCGACGAGGTCCACGCGGTCGGCATGTACGGCCCGCGCGGCGGCGGCATTGCCGAGCGTGACGGCGTCATGCATCGCATCGACATCCTCGAAGGCACGCTGGCGAAAGCCTTTGGCTGCCTCGGCGGCTACATCGCCGCCAACGGCCAGATCATCGACGCCGTGCGCTCCTATGCGCCTGGCTTCATCTTCACCACCGCGCTGCCACCGGCGATCTGCTCGGCCGCGACCGCCGCGATCAAGCATCTGAAGACCTCGAACTGGGAGCGCGAGCGCCACCAGGATCGTGCCGCCCGCGTCAAGGCGATCCTCAACGCCGCCGGCCTGCCTGTGATGTCGAGCGACACCCACATCGTACCGTTGTTCATCGGCGATGCCGAGAAGTGCAAGCAGGCGTCCGACCTGCTGCTGGAAGAGCACGGCATCTACATCCAGCCGATCAACTATCCAACGGTCGCCAAGGGCAGCGAGCGGCTGCGCATCACGCCCTCGCCCTATCACGACGACGGCCTGATCGATCAGCTCGCCGAAGCCCTGCTGCAGGTGTGGGACCGTCTCGGCCTGCCGCTGCGCGCGAAGTCGCTGGCGGCGGAGTAGGCGTTCTTCAACCCTCCCTGGAGGGCGAGGGTCGGCTCACGTCAAGCGTAGCGCAATGTGAGACGGGGTGGGGTGAAGGTCTTTCCCCGCCAAGACTACCCGTGTGGAAAGATCACCCCGGCCCGCTCGCGCTGCGCGCGAGCGACCCTGCCCCTCCAGGGGAGGGTAGGACGCTGCCGCACGTCCTCACCTTAACGACACCCCCAGTTCCCGCCTTCAGCCGGCATTTCGCTGTCGCCTCCTCTCGTCCAACGCGCTAGGTTTGCAGCGAAAATTAGATCGGGCGCGATGGCGCCCAGGGAGAAGCGCACCTCGCCATGCTGCACGACTGGGGCGTGATCGCCGCCGCCTTCGGCTATATCGGCTTCCTGTTCCTGGTGGCGAGCCATGGCGACCGCCGCTCGCCGGCCGGGCGCGGGCGTGCCCCCGGGCTGATCTATCCGCTCTCGCTGGCGATCTACTGCACCTCCTGGACATTTTTCGGCTCGGTCGGCTTCGCCACCCGTACCTCGACCGACTTCCTCGCCATCTATGTCGGCCCGATCCTGATGATCGGGCTGGGGGCCGGCGTACTCCGCCGCGTAATCCAGCTGGCGAAGGCCCACAACATCACCTCGATCGCCGACTTCATCGGGGCCCGCTACGGCAAGAGCCAGGCGGTGGCGGCGACGGTGGCGCTGATCGCGATCATCGGATCGGTGCCCTACATCGCACTGCAGCTCAAGGCGGTGGCGTCCTCGCTTGAGACGATCCTGAGCGAAGACCAGGCCTTCTCCCACATCCCGATCGTCGGCGACGTCGCGCTGATGGTGACGCTGGCGATGGCGGCCTTCGCCGTGCTTTTCGGCACGCGGCAGACCGACGCCACCGAGCACCAGCACGGATTGATGCTGGCGGTGGCGACCGAATCCATCATCAAGCTGGTCGCCTTCCTCGCCGCCGGCATCTTCGTCACCTTCTGGATGTTCTCACCGCACGAATTGATCGAGCGCGCCATGAAGACGCCGGAAGCGGTGCGCGCCATCAATTATTCGCCGTCGATCGGCAACTTCCTCACCATGACGCTGCTGTCGCTCTGCGCGATCATGCTGCTGCCGCGCCAGTTCCACGTCAGTGTGGTCGAGAACTCCTCCGACGCCGAGGTCGGCCGCGCGCGCTGGCTGTTCCCGCTCTACCTCGTCGCCATCAATCTGTTCGTGATCCCGATCGCGCTCGCCGGCCTCGTCAGCTTCCCGTTCGGCGCGGCCGACCCCGATATGTACGTACTGGCGCTGCCGATGGAGGGCGGTGCGGGGCTTCTCAGCGTCGCCATTTTCGTCGGCGGCCTGTCGGCGGCGACCGCGATGGTGATCGTCGAATGCGTCGCGCTCTCGATCATGGTCTCGAACGACCTCGTGGTGCCGCTGGTGCTGCAGCGACGGCCGGAGGGACGCACCGGCGGCGCCGATTTCAGCGACTTCCTGCTGCGCTCGCGGCGGCTCGCGATCTTCGCCATCATGGTGATGGCCTATTTCTACTACCGCGCGCTCGGCAATACCCAGCTCGCGGCGATCGGCCTGCTCTCCTTTGCCGCCATCGCCCAGCTTGCGCCGAGCTTCTTCGGCGGTCTGCTGTGGCGGCGCGCGACCGCGCGCGGCGCGATCGGCGGCATGCTGGTCGGCTTCGTCGTGTGGCTCTACACGCTGTTCATCCCGAGTTTCATGGATTCCTCGACATCGGGCATCCTGCTGCTGCAGCACGGCCCGTTCGGCATCGAGGCGCTGCGGCCGCAGGCGCTGTTCGGCGCCGATCTGTCTCCCCTGATGCACGGCGTGATCTGGTCGCTGTCGCTCAACATCCTGACCTATGTACTGCTGTCGCTGGCGCGCCGGCCGTCGTCCATCGAGCTGTTGCAGGCCGATCTGTTCGTGCCCAACACGCTCGCGCCGATCTCGCCGAGCTTCCGCCGCTGGCGCACCACCGTCACCGTGCAGGACATCCAGACCACGGTGGCGCAATATCTGGGACCCGAGCGCGCCCGGCATTCCTTCGAGGCATTCTCGGCGCGGCGCAACGTTCGGCTGGAGACCGGAGCGCCCGCCGATTTCGAGCTGCTGCAGCACGCCGAGCATTTGATCGCCTCCTCGATCGGCGCTGCCTCCTCGCGCCTCGTGATGTCGCTGTTGCTGCGCAAGCGCACCGTCTCGGCGAAGGCCGCGCTCAAACTGCTCGACGACTCGCACGCGGCCCTGCATTTCAACCGCGAGATCCTGCAGACCGCGCTCAACCACGTGCGCCAGGGCATCGCCGTGTTCGACGCCGACCTGCAGCTGATCTGCTCCAACCGGCAGTTCGGCGATCTCCTCAACGTGCCCCCGCACATCGTCCAGTTCGGCACGCCGCTGCGCGAGATCCTGGAATTCATCGGCGTGAGCGATCCGGACGACCCGGTCGAGCGCGAGACCATGCTGGAGCGGCGCCTCGCCGCCTACACCACCGACAGCGAGCCATATCTGGAACGACTGCCGGAACGCCACATGGTGATCGAGGTGCTCACCAACCGCATGCCGGGCAGCGGCTTCGTCATCACCTTCACCGATGTCACGCCGACCTTCGAGGCGGCGGAAGCGCTGGAGCGCGCCAATGCGACGCTGGAAAAGCGCGTGCGCGACCGCACCGAGGAATTGACGCGGCTGAACTCCGAGCTGGCACTGGCCAAGAGCGCGGCGGAAGACGCCAGCATCTCCAAGACACGCTTCCTTGCGGCGGCCAGCCACGACATTCTCCAGCCGCTGAACGCGGCGCGGCTCTATGTCACGAGCCTGGTCGAGCGACAGCACAGCGGCGAGGAGACGCGGCTGGTCGAGAACATCGACGAATCGCTGCAAGCGATCGAGGAAATCCTCGGCGCGCTGCTCGACATCTCGCGGCTGGATGCCGGCGCGATGGCGACCTCGATCTCGAGTTTCAAGATGGCCGACCTGATGCGCTCGCTGGAGATCGAGTTCGCGCCGATCGCGCGCGCCAAGAATCTGAAGCTCGCGTTCGTGCCCTGCTCGCTGCCGGTCGAATCGGACCGGCTGCTGCTGCGTCGCCTGCTGCAGAACCTGATCTCGAACGCGATCAAATACACCCCTCGCGGCCGCGTGCTGGTCGGCTGCCGCCGGCAAGGCCCGTCGCTCAAGATCTGCGTCTACGACACCGGCGTCGGCATCCCACAGGTCAAGCGCGGCGAGATCTTCAAGGAATTCCACCGCCTCGAGCAGGGCGCGCGGATCGCGCGCGGGCTGGGGCTCGGCCTGTCGATCGTCGAACGGCTGGCGCGCGTGCTCAAGCACGGCATCGCCATCGACGGCAATAAAAGCGGTGGCTCGGTCTTCTCCGTGACGGTGCCGACGGCGAAGGCGATCACCCACACCGCCGCCGTGACCAGCGCGACGCCGCTGGCGCGCACGCCGATCTCGGGCGCGCTCATCGTGTGCATCGAGAACGACGCCGCGATCCTCGACGGCATGCGCACGCTGCTGAAGGCCTGGGACGCCGAGGTGATCGCGGTCGCCGATCCCGAGGGCGCGATCGCCGCGATCGAAGCCGCCGGACGGCGCGTCACCGGTCTCCTTGTCGACTATCATCTCGACCGCGGCAACGGCATCGCGGCCATCCGCGAGATCCGCCGCCGTTTCGGCGACGCAATCCCTGCGATCCTGATCACCGCCGACCGCAGCCCCGCCGTGCAGGTGGCCGCACGCGACGAGAAGGTCGCGGTGCTGAACAAGCCGGTGAAGCCGGCGTCGCTGCGCGCGCTGCTCGGGCAGTGGCGCACGCAGCAGATGGTGGCGGCGGAGTAAAGCGCTTCAGTAATCCGTCGACACGCTGAGTGTGCGCCAGCTCTCGAGCTCTTCGAGACGTTTCCGGTCAGTCGTGGAGATGGCGTTGACGGCATCGCTGCCGAGCGCGATGCGCAAGGGTGGTCGATCCATCTCGACGATCTCCAGGAGAACTGCTGCCGCCTTCGCGGGGTCGCCGGGCTGGCGGCCGTCGTAGTCTCGCTGCATCCTGACGGCCGCGCCGACGACGGCATCATACTCGGTACGCCCCTCTCCGGTCGCGTGCGCGGTCTGTGCGAAGCCGGTCCTGAAACCGCCGGGCTCGACAATCGTCACGTGGACGCCAATCAGCGCCATCTCGCGCGCCAGCGACTCCGAGAAGCCTTCGATGCCCCATTTCGCCGCGGAATAGGCGGCGCGGGCGGGAGCACCGATCCGTCCGCCGACGGACGAGACCTGCACGATATGGCCGCGGCGCTGACGACGCAGCACGGGGATCGCCGCCTTGGTGACGATGATGGTGCCGATCAGGTTGACCTCGATCTGCTGCCGGAAAGACGCCAGGGTGGTGTCCTCGACCGACCCGAGCTCGCCGTAGCCGGCGTTATTCACGACGACATCGATGTCGCCATATGCCTCCACGGCGAGACCGATCGCGGCCTGCGCGGCGGCATCATCGGTCACGTCGAGCTTTGCCAGCCGCAATCGCTCCCCGAAACGTTCAAGCAAGGGTTCGAGCGGAACCGTGTCGCGCGCGGAAGCGACGACACGATTTCCCGCCGCGAGCGCAGCTTCCGTGAGCGCGCGGCCAAGTCCGCGCGAGCTGCCGCTGATGAACCAGGTCTTCGACATTATCGTTTCCGGGCGCTTCACGGCGCCAGCCGCGTGAAGACGTAATCCCGGTTCTTGACCCGCGCTTCGTGGCAGGCGAAGCAGGTACGGTGCTGGGCCTCGTCGACCGGCTTGCCGTTGATGAAACGGCCGAAACCCCAGCCGCCGGTCGCGGCATATTTTTGGGAATCCTTGACCATCACCTGCACGGTGGTCGCGGCGCCAGGAACCGTCGCGGATGCGAAATCAGACGATTGCTTCCGCTTCCAAGCGCGCTTGACCAGGATGGTGCCGTCGGGGAACGGCAGCTTTCCGGCCTGATAGGCGTCGATTGCGGTCTGGTTGCCGACGACAGCGCGAAGCTCGTCGAGCGGGGCGGCCTCCTCTGCCGGCGCGATCAACTCCCACTGCTTGTAGCCGGGCGGAAGCGTGACACCGAAGATCGGCGACGCGTCGGTCGTAGCACGTTCCGCCGCCTCCTCCGCAAGCGCGACCGTAACGAGATAGGGCACGCATGTCAGGAGAACCACGATCACAATCGCAGCGAGCACGATCACCGTCGGGAACGACGATCTCTTCTCTTCAGTTTCAGTCGACGTCATGATGTTTCACCGGGGTGGGATTAACGAATGTCCTCGATCCAGGCGAGGCTGGACCGAGGCACTGACGATTACTCAAGCGCCGTCGGCGTCGATGACAGCCTTGGCAAAGGCCTGCGGCGCCTCCTGCGGCAGATTGTGGCCGATACCGCCGGTGATCAGCCGAAATTCGTATCGGCCGGAAAATTTCTTGGCATAGGCGCTGGGGTCGGGGTGCGGTGCACCGTTGGCGTCGCCTTCCATCGTGATCGTCGGGACGTTGATGACTGGAACTGCCGCGAGTTTCTTTTCAAGCTCCTCGTATTTCGCTTCACCCTTGGCGAGCCCCAGCCGCCAGCGGTAATTGTGGATCGTGATCGCGACATGATCCTTGTTGTCGAGCGACGCCGCGCTCCGGGCGAAGGTGGCGTCGTCGAACTTCCATTGCGGGGAAGCGAGCTTCCAGATCAGTTTTGCGAAATCGTGCGTGTACTTCTCGTATCCGGCCCGGCCACGCTCAGTCGCGAAATAGAACTGATACCACCATTGCAGCTCGGCCGATGGCGGCAGCGGCGCGTTGCCGGCGGCCTGGCTGGAGATCAGATAGCCGCTGACTGACACCAGCGCGCGGCAGCGCTCCGGCCACAGCGCGGCGATGATGTCGGCGGTGCGCGCGCCCCAGTCGAAGCCGGCGACGACCGCCTTCTTGATGTCGAGCTTGTCCATCAGCGCGATGATGTCCGCCGCCATGGCGGCGGGCTCGCCATTGCGCAGCGTCTCGCCGGAGAGGAAATGCGTCGATCCGTAACCGCGCAGATAAGGAATGATGACGCGATAGCCGGCCTTGGCGAGGATCGGCGCAACATCGACGAAGGCGTGAATGTCGTAGGGCCAGCCATGCAGCAGGATCGCGACGGGACCGATGGACGGGCCGGCCTCGGCATAGCCGACATTGAGAACGCCGGCGTCGATCTGCTTGATCGTTCCGAACGACGCATTCGATACCGAAGGGCCCGGCGCTTCCGTCTCGGCGCGGGCGAAGTCGACGATGCCGAGACCGACAGTGACGGTTCCTGCGGCGACGCCAAAGAATTTGCGGCGGTTCCGATCGATGATTTGCTTCATGGTGGTGTACCTCGTTGGTCGTTGGTGGCGCGTCAGATCAGTGCAACCGTGACGTCGATATTGCCGCGCACGGCGACGGAGTAAGGACAGGTCTGGTGGGCATCATCGATGATCCCGCGCGCGACCTCGGGATCGAGCCCCGGCAGGCTGACATTGAGGCGCGCCCTTAGAGAGAAGGTGCCCTCATCGAGGAGAAGATCGATTTCCGCATCGATCGCGCTTTTTCTCGGAAGCACGATTTTCCGCTTGCGCGCGGCAACCTCCATCGCGCCTTCGAAGCAGGCCGACCAGCCGGCCGCGAACAATTGCTCGGGATTGGTGCCGATGCCTGCGCCACCCGGCGGCGACAGCCTGACGTCGAGGCGGCCATCGGAGCTGCGTGATATGCCGTCGTGTCGCCCGCCGCTGGTGTGGGTCATGGCCGTGTAGAGTGTTTTCGCCGCTTGTGTCATGAACGTCTCCTTGCCGTCGAAGCAATGACTAGCAGCGACCGTCCGAGCATACCCGTTTGGACTTGTGAGAAATTATGAGGTCGTCACGCGGGCGCCTCACAAGGCCTGCATGCGCGGTCTGATGCCGATGCAGGTGCGCACTTGCCCGGTCGTCGCCATCTGGCTATCCGGTCGGTTCGAAGGGATCAGATTTCACCATGACCGAGCCGGCCAGTACCGCGACGGGAACTTTATCGTTCGGGCCGTTCACCGTAACGCCACATGAGCGGCTCGTTGCGCGCAATGGCGTTGCGCTGCCGCTCGGCGCAAAAGCCTTCGACACGCTGATCGCGCTGATGTCGCGGCCGAACGCAGTCGTCAGCAAATGGGATCTGATGGCACTGGTGTGGCCCGGCATCACCGTTGATGAAGCCAATTTGCGCTTCCACGTCGCCGCACTGCGCAAGGCGCTCGGCGACGGCAAGGACGGCGCCCGCTACATCACCACGCTCTCGGGCCGAGGCTATTGTTTCGTCGCACCGATTGAGCAAACGGAGATTCGCGCAGAGCCGCGCGCGACGCCAAACCTGGATCCGCCACCCGTAAAACTCCCCAACCGTCTGCTCCGGATGGTCGGGCGCGAGGAAGCAATCGCCGCCATCTCGGACAGGCTTATCGCCTCCCGTTTCGTCACAATCGCAGGCCCCGGCGGCGTCGGCAAGACCGCCGTCGCGGTGGCGATCGCTCACGACCTCCTCGAAACATTCTGCGACGCCGCGCATTTCGTTGATCTTGCCGCGCTCAGCGATCCCGATCTCGTGATCACCTCGATTCTGCTGATGCTGGGCCTGCCGGCGCAGACCGACGATCCTCTCCCCGCATTGCTTGCGCATCTCCGGGACAAACGGATGCTGCTCATTCTGGACAATTGCGAGCACGTCATCGGCGCAGCGGCACCGTTGGCGGCGGAGATCTTTCACGGCGCACCGCATGTCCACATCCTCGCCACGAGCCGCGAGTCTCTGCGCGTCGAGGGCGAACAGGTGTATCGGCTGGCGCCACTTGCCGTTCCGCCCGACGATGCCGGGATGACAGCCGCGTCGGCCCAGACCTATCCAGCATTGCAATTGTTCCTCGAACGTGCGACGGCCGGCGGCGCGCAGATCTTACTCGACGATGCAAATGCTGCGATCATCGCGAACATCTGCCGCAAGCTCGACGGAATGGCGCTGGCAATCGAGCTCGCCGCCGGCCGGGTCGAAGCCTACGGCCTGGAGCAGACGGCGGCGCTGCTCGACGAACGCCTCAATCTGGTCTGGCAGGGCCAACGCACCGCGCCGCCGCGGCAGAAGACGCTGCACGCGACGCTGGACTGGAGCTACAGCCTCCTGTCCGACACCGAGCGGCTCGTGCTGCGCCGGCTCGCGGTTTTTGCCGGTCACTTCACCATCGACGCCGCCCTCGAGGTGGTGCCGGACGACCGCGTCGACCGCTCCCGCCTGTTCGACGCCATCGACGGTCTCGTCGCCAAGTCGATGGTTGCGCCGCGCCCGATCGGCGCCATGATGCGCTACCGCCTGCTCGACACCACGCGCGCCTATCTGCTCGAGATCGATCCTTTCGACGCCGCACTCTCCGCCCGCCACGCGACCTATTACCGACAGTGGCTGGAACAGGCCGGCACGACATGGGCGACGCTGCCGAGCGCCGACGAGCGCGCGGTCCACTTCTCCGCGCTTCACAATGTTCGGGCGGCGCTCGACTGGTGCTTCGGCGCAAGCGGCGACATCGTTGCCGGCATCGCGCTTGCCGCCGCTGCGGCACCGATCTTCCTTGCGATGTCGCTGCTGACCGAATGCCGCCGCTGGTCGGAACGGAGCTTGCTTGCGATAGATCCGTCCTCGCGCGGCAGCGCCGAGGAGATGCACATCCAGGCTGCGCTCGGGCTGACCTTGATGTTCACCCGCGGCGGCAGCGAGGCGGCGCATGCTGCGTTGCGCAGGGCCCTTGCGCTCGCCGAGGCGCGCGGCGATGCGCCGAACCAGCTCCAGTTGCTCGGCCGCATGCATATCTTTCACGAGCGGATGGGACAGTTCGACGCCGCGCTCGGTTACGCCCAGCAAAGTCTCGCGGTCGCCCAAACGCTCGGCGATGCCGACTCGATCGCCCTCGCTCATTCGCTGCTGGGCGTGTCCTTGCATCTGGCCGGCGAGCATCGCGAAGCGATGGCCATGCTGGAGACTGCCTGGCGGGGGCCGGGCACAGAACGGATCAGCACGGTCCACGGCTTCGATCATCGCAATCGCGCCGGCATCTCGCTCGCGCGCGAACTCTGGCTCCAGGGCCGGCCCGCGGATGCACAGCGGCTGGCGCGTCAGACCATCGACGAAGCCGCGCAGATGGATCATCCGATCACACTCTGCATCGCGCTGATCTGGGCGGTCTCGATCGATCTGTGGAATGGCGACCTCGACGGCGCCGAAACGAACATCGACCGTTTCATCGCGCATGCCAATTCGCGTTCGATGGGTCCCTATCTCGCGGTCGGTCGCGGCGTCAAAGGCGAGATCGCGATCCGACGCGGAAATGCGACCGATGGCGTCGAGACGATCAGGGCCTGCCTGCGCGAACTCCACGATGCGGGCTACGAGCTGCTCACCACGACGTTCAACATCGCGCTGGTCCAAGGCCTGTTGGTACTCGGTCGGATCGAGCAGAGCGCAGGCCTGATCGACGACGCGATCCGCCTCGTCGCGCGAAGTGGCGATCACCTCTACATGCCCGAACTGCTGCGCATGAAGGGCAAGGTCCTGTCGCACCAGTTGGTACCGCGGATCGACAAGGCCGAGGCCTGCCTGATGCAGGCGTTGGACCTCAGCCGCACGAAGGGGGCGAAAGCGTGGGAGTTGCGTGCGGCAACCGATCTGGCGCAGCTTCTTGTCGTCCGGCGTCGTCATCAGGACGCAAGGCTATTGCTCCAATCGGCGCGCGACGGTTTCGCTGCAGGTTCCGAGACTGAAGATATCGGGGCCGCGGATGCGCTCCTGAGGACGCTGTAGCAGCCTCACCCCGCCGGCGTGCCCTGCTTCCACTGCCCGCCGGCGATCTTCGCTGCGGCGATAACCGCCTGCGTCCGGCTCTCGACGCCGAGCTTTTGCAGGATGGCCGAGACATGCGCCTTGATGGTGGCCTCGGAGACGCCGAGCTCGTAAGCGATCTGCTTGTTGAGCAACCCTTCCGACAGCATCATCAGCACGCGGACCTGCTGCGGCGTCAGAGTCACCAGGCGGTCGCGCAGGCGCGTCATGTCGGGATCGGCCGCCGCCGACAGATCGGTATCGGCGGGAACCCAGACGTCGCCCTCCATCACCTTGAGGATGGCATCGCGCAGGGTCTCGACGCCAAAACGCTTCGGAATGAAGCCGGAGGCGCCGAAATCGAGGGAGCGGCGGATCGTGGGGCTGTCGTCCGACGCCGAGACGATCACCACCGGGATCGCCGGATATTGCGCGCGCAGATAGATCAGGCCGGAAAAGCCCGAGATCCCGGGCATCGAGAGGTCGAGCAGGATCAGGTCGACACCCGAGGTCTGTTCCAGGAGCTTGGTCAGATCCTCGAACGACCCGGCTTCGTCGATCCTGGCCGTGGTCAGGACGCCGGCCACCGCCTGTCGCAGCGCGTCCCGGAAAAGCGGATGGTCATCGGCGATGACGAGATGGGTCGAGGGAGCGTTCATCGTTCTCTTGCTGTCGTTCACGCCGGGCGGCGAGTCAACGCCGCAGCCTCCCAATTCTTCCCTGAGCAGCCGTGGCATGCAAGGGCACATTATTCCTTTGCCGCAGAGGGGTTAATCCCCAAGCCGCACGGCTGCCCACCAGCGCCCGATACCGCTGCGTCAGCTACGCGTCAGTGCGCAAGGCCGAAAGTCGTATTGGGGCGGGTTTCACGCCGATGTTACCTTGTGGGCAAGACTTGGGTTGATCCGGCATGGCCGGACATCCAGGGCGCGAGGAAACGCATTTCGGGGAGCGATTCAAACATGTCGACAATGGCTGTGTCTCAAACACGTGCGGGAGGGATGACGAAGGACGAACGGTTCGTCATTCTCGCCTCCTCGCTTGGTACCGTTTTCGAATGGTACGATTTCTATCTTTACGGATCGCTGGCCGGCATCATCGGCGCGCAGTTCTTCTCGGCCTATCCGCCGGCAACCCGCGACATCTTCGCGCTGCTGGCTTTCGCCGCCGGCTTCCTCGTGCGTCCGTTCGGCGCCATCGTGTTCGGCCGGGTCGGCGACATCGTCGGCCGCAAATACACCTTTCTCGTCACCATCCTGATCATGGGCCTGTCGACCTTCATCGTCGGCCTGCTGCCCAACGCGGCGACCATCGGCATCGCGGCCCCGATCATCCTGATCGCGCTGCGCCTCGCCCAGGGTCTGGCGCTCGGCGGTGAATATGGCGGTGCGGCCACTTACGTCGCGGAGCATGCTCCGAACGGCAAGCGGGGCTATTACACCTCCTTCATCCAGACGACGGCGACGCTCGGCCTGTTCCTGTCGCTGCTGGTGATCCTGTTCACCCGCTCCGCACTCGGCGAAACCGAGTTTGCGGCCTGGGGCTGGCGCATTCCGTTCCTGGTCTCGGTGCTGCTGCTCGGCGTCTCGGTCTGGATCCGGCTGCGGCTGAACGAATCGCCGATCTTCCAGAAGATGAAGGACGAGGGCAAGAGCTCGAAGGCGCCGCTGACGGAAGCCTTCGGCAACTGGCAGAACGGCAAGCTCGTGCTGCTCGCGCTGCTCGGCGGCGTGATGGGCCAGGGCGTGGTCTGGTACACCGGCCAGTTCTACGCGCTGTTCTTCCTGCAATCGATCCTGAAGGTCGACGGCTACACCGCCAACCTCCTGATCGCCTGGTCGCTGCTGCTCGGCACCGGCTTCTTCATCGTGTTCGGCATGCTGTCCGACAAGATCGGCCGCAAGCCGATCATCCTCGGCGGCTGCCTGATCGCGGCGCTGACCTTCTTCCCGATCTTCAAGATGATCACCACCAACGCCAACCCGGCGCTGGAAAAGGCGATCGAATCGGTCAAGGTCGAGGTGGTGGCTGATCCCGCGGGCTGCGGCGACCTGTTCAACCCGGTCGGCACCCGCGTCTTCACCGCGCCTTGCGACACCGCACGTGCCTTCCTGTCGCAGTCGTCGGTCAAGTACTCGACCAGCCCAGGCGCCGCCGGCTCGGGCGTGAAGGTGATGGTCAATGGCAAGGATGTCGCCTACGCCAACGCCAAGGACGGCAACCCGGCAGTCCTCGCCGCCGTGCAGGCCGCCGGCTATCCGAAGGCCGGCGACGCCGGCATCGTGAAGATGGCACATCCGTTCGACATCTTCCGTCCGCAGGTGGCCGCGGTCGTCGGGCTGCTGTTCGTCCTGGTGCTGTTCGTCACCATGGTGTACGGCCCGATCGCCGCGATGCTGGTCGAACTGTTTCCGACCCGCATCCGCTACACCTCGATGTCGCTGCCCTACCACATCGGCAACGGCTGGTTCGGCGGCCTGTTGCCGGCGACGGCCTTCGCCATCGTGGCCTCGACCGGCGATATCTATGCCGGTCTCTGGTATCCGGTCATCTTCGCATCGATCACCGTCGTGATCGGCTTGTTCTTCCTGCCGGAGACCAAGGACGTCGACATCAAGGCGACCTGATCGAAAGCACCGATCGCAACCAATACGAACCGGCCGCGGTCTCCGCGGCCGGTTTTGCTTTGGTCACCGCGACGCGCCGACGAATTGCAGCACGACCTCGCGGCGATGCGGACGGGTCCGATGCTCGATCAGATAGATTGCCTGCCACGTCCCGAGCGCGAGCTTGCCGTCCAGGACCGGCACGTGGAGCGAAGTCCCCGTCAGCATGGTCTTGACGTGCGCCGGCATGTCGTCCGGCCCTTCGGTGTCGTGAGTCCAGCCTGCATCTTCATCGTCCGGCGCGAACCGCGCCAGCGCCGTGGTGAGATCGACGAGCACGGAAGGGTCGGCATTCTCCTGGATCGTCAGCGAAGCCGAGGTATGACGGATGAACAGCGTCAGCGCGCCATCGCGCGCACGGACCTCGGCGACGAACTTGGCAGCCTCGCCGGTGAGATCGATGAAGCCGCAGCCCGGCGTCTGCACGGTCAACATCGACGACGCGACCGTGGTGGCTTGCCCTGACGATGGCGCCGAGCGCGTGATGGATTTGGCTGATGTCATCATAAGGTCTCGCTGCACTGCCGTAAGGTGGGCAAAGGCGCGAAGCGCCGTGCCCACGTCTTTCTTCACCGTTGTAGAGGCCCGTGGGCACGGCGTAAGAACGCCTTTGCCCACCTTACGAGAGCTCAACGCGTGGATGGCGCGAAGGGGTCCTCAAATCTTCCCCGACACGTCCCTCTGTACCCGATTGGCCATGTCGATCAGCCGCCGCCAGGCCTTTTCCAGAAACGACATCACGCGGTCGACGTCCTGGTCGCTCGGCAGCGGGATCTCGATCTTGCGCTCGCCCTCGGCGACCTTGGGCTCGGCTTTCTTCAGCGGATCGGATTTCGGCAGCGCGTCGTCGATCTTGCCCGACACCGTCGGCCCGGCCGCGAGCTGTCCCTTCAACCTCTCGACCTCGGCCTGTAGCCTGCCGATCTCGGCGTCGAGCGCGGTCCGTTCGTCGGGCACCGCGTAGCAGGCCCAGCCGGCGCCGTTCTTGGTGCAGGTCGATACCGTGCCGGTGCGGGTGTCGAGCCGCAGGACCCCCTCGGGGATCGGGGTCATGCTGTAGCGGCCATTCTCGCCGTCCGGCGTGGATTGCGCGGCCGCGAGGTCGCCGCCGATCGCCATCGCGGCGGCGAACGCCGCCACCGCAAGCCATGATGTTGTGGATGACGTCACTGGTCTCATCGCACTCTCCGCCACGACGTAAAGGTGGCACCCTGGCAAAATTCTACACCCCGGTGGGGCGATCCGCCGCCCAAAACACGCAACCGTATCAACGATCGCGGAGGCATCTTCGATCCCGGCAGCGTGGCGAAAGGGCGGCACCATTCGCCGATCCTGAGGCGAGCTGCTGCGGTGCGGCGTCACGCTGTGTGCAGCGCTGCCGCGCACGCCAATATCATCAAATAAATCAGTCACATAACCGAAAGCGACGCAATCGTGACTCGGCTTGACTTGATTATGGGCCATCAGTATGGTCCGCGCGGCTTTTGAGGGTGGCGGGCGCAATTTCCATTCAGCCGCGGCGTTTCGGGTCTTCGTTGCATGACACAGGGCACGGGACACGGCGAGAATGGGGATCGCGATAGATCGTCCGAGGAAGCTGCGCTTTCCGAACGGCTCGGAAATCTTGATCAGCGGTTGTCCGAATTCCGGGACCGGCGAATCAAGACCGAGCAACCCGCAGGTGACGGTGAAGACAGAGCGGCCAGAGCTTCGGCGATGGCCCTTGGTTTCCGGTTATCCTCCGAGTTGATCGCCGGGGTCGTTGTCGGAGCGGGGATTGGCTGGGGGTTCGACCGCTTGCTGTCGACGTCGCCTTTCGGATTTATCGTGTTCCTGCTGCTGGGCTTCGTAGCCGGCGTGGTGAATGTGGTGAGAACGGCGGGCGCGGGTCAAAGCAGGCGCGGTGGTTCCTAGGTAATCCGCCCTGGAGAGGAATGATCGTGCCGGCTTCGCCGGTACGGGCCGGCCCGGCCGGCAGACCGAGACCCGCCGGCATCGCCCGGCAGACCAAGAGATGCCGCGCTGATGAAAATCGACCCGATCCACCAGTTCAACATCGAGCCTCTCTTCACCCTGGGCCATATCGGCAATCACACGATCGCCTTTACCAATTCGTCGCTCTACATGCTGGTGACGATCGCGATCATCTCGCTCCTGATGCTCGCCAGCGGAACGCAGTTGGTTCCCGGGCGTCTTCAGTCGGTCGCCGAGATTTCGTACGAGTTCGTGGCTTCGACCATCCGCTCGACCGCCGGCTCGGAAGGCATGAAGTTCTTCCCGCTGATCTTCTCGCTGTTCATGTTCATCTGCGTTTCGAACCTGGTCGGCATCATCCCCTACACCTTCACGATCTCGAGCCATCTGATCGTGACGGCAGCGCTCGCGCTTCTGGTCTTCTTCACGGTCCTGATCTACGGCGTCGCCAAGAACGGTCTGAAGTTCTTCTCGATCTTCGTACCCCACGGCGTCCCCGGCTACATCCTGCCGCTGGTGATGTTCATCGAGATCCTGTCGTTCTTCCTGCGGCCGGTCTCCCACAGCGTCCGTCTGTTCGCCAACATGCTGGCCGGCCACATCGCGCTGAAGGTGTTCGCGGGCTTCGTCGCCATGCTCGGCTTCTCGCTCGGGGCGCTGGGCTGGGTCGGCGGCGTGCTGCCGCTGGCTCTCACGGTCGCGCTGTACGCGCTCGAGATTCTGGTCGCGTTCCTGCAAGCCTATGTGTTTGCGATCCTGACCTGCATCTACCTCAACGACGCCATTCATCCGGGACACTGAGCGGTCCGGGGAATTTCCACCCACAACCCAATCTTTCTTCCAAGGAGTCTAAAATGGATCCGGCAGCAGCAAAACTTATCGGCGCGGGCATCGCATGCATCGGCATGGGCGGCGCGGGCGTCGGCGTCGGCGTGATCTTCGGCAACTACCTCGCCGCAGCCGTTCGCAACCCCTCGGCCGCTCAGGGCCAGTTCGGCAATCTGATCTTCGGCTTCGCCGTGACCGAAGCGCTCGGCATTTTCTCGCTGCTGATCGCGCTGTTGCTGCTGTTCGTTCCGCTCTGAGGACGAAGTTTCGCGCCGCTTCAACCGAAGCGGCGCGCATGACGGCAACAGGAGTAATCCATGGCTGAAAGTCATGGCGGGGCGAAAAGTCCGGCGGCGGGCGCCCACACCGGGGCCGAAGGCGGTCATGGTGGTGGTTTTCCGCCGTTCGAGAGCAGCACCTACGCTTCGCAGCTGGTGTGGCTCGCGATCTTCTTCGTCGCGCTTTACGTGATCGTGTCCAAGCTTGCTCTGCCGAAGGTCGGCGGTGCGATCGAGGCGCGTCAGAACAAGATCGAGGGTGACCTCGCCGAGGCGCAGAAGCTGAAGGACCAGTCCGACGCGGCGCTGAAAGCCTATGAAACCGAGCTCGCTTCGGCGCGCGCGCGGGCACAGGCGATCGGCAACGAATCCCGCGACAAGGCGAATGCGGCGGCGGAAGCCGAGCGCAAGACGCTGGAAGAACAATTGGCGGCCAAGCTCGCCGGGGCGGAGAAGACCATCGCCTCGACCCGCGCCACCGCCATGAGCAACGTCCGCGGCATCGCGGCCGATGCGGCAGGTCAGATCGTGCAGCAGCTTACCGGCGTCGTTCCCGACGCTGCGTCGGTCAATGCCGCGGTCGATGCGTCCCTGAAAGGTTAGTCGAGATGTTCTTCGATCCTGAAACCTGGGTCGCCATCGCCTTCGTGATCCTGATGGTCCTGTTCGGCTATCTCGGGGTCTTCAAGAAAGCGATGGCTGCGCTGGACCATCGTGCCGCCCGCATCAAGGCCGAGCTCGACGACGCGACGCGCCTCAAGCAGGAAGCGGCCAAGGTGCTCGCCGACTACAAGGCGCGCAGTGCCACGGCCGAGCGCGAAGCTGCCGACATCATCGCCAACGCCAAGGCCGAAGCCGAGCGCATCGCGACCGAGGCCAAGGCGAAGATGGAAGACTTCGTCGCCCGCCGCACCAAGACCGCGGAAAGCAAGATCGCGCTCGCCGAGGCCCAGGCTGTCGCCGATGTCCGCGCCGCAGCCGCGGAAGCCGCCGTCCAGGCCGCCTCGACCATCCTGTCGCAGTCGGTCAAGGGCTCGGTCGCCGACGACCTGCTCGCCAAGGGCATCACCGAGGTCCGGCAAAAGCTGAACTGAAGGCCTCCCCTTCACCAATCAAAAAGCCGGCGCGATGAGCGCCGGCTTTTTTATTTGTCGGGTAACAGCATCCACGATCGCGGCGTCAGCACCCGCGAAGGCGGGTGATCCAGTACGCCGAGGCTTCTCGGTTCAAGCACTGCGGCCTCTGGCATACTGGATTGCCCGCCTTCGCGGGCAATGACAGCTCAGCTTGCCGCAAGACCTCGCCTACTTCTTCTTCCGCCCCTTCGGCTCGGGCGAGAGCGCCTGCGGGTCGAAGCCGACATAGAAGACATAGGAATCGGCAACCGCGGCCGAGGGCGTCGGATAAGACAGATCCTCGACGATGAAGGAGAACGGCACGCTGCCGCCATCCGTCATCTCGACCGTGGTCCGGTAAGCCTTCGAGGCGATCACTTTCTCGCCGACACCGCCCTGCACCACCGCGACACGCAAGGGGACCTCGACGGTGGAGGGCGCGCCGGCGGGACCGGCGATGACGCGGCCCTGGATTCCGATCCGGGCCGTGATGCCGGCGCCGCTGCGGGCGCATTCGCGCGCCATCTTGGTGATCGAGGCCTGGAAGCGGATCTCGTTGCCGACGGCCGGCTTGCCGGTCACCCCAACCGCGTAGGTCGATGCGCCGGCGCGCACTGTCACCTGCGGGCAATCGAGGTCGTCTTCCGCCGGCTGACCAGGCGCGGGGGCGGGCTTGGGGGGTGCCGGCTCATCCGACTTGCCGCCGAACAGGTTCTTGAAGCGGTCGGTCAAGGACTGGGCGGCCGCCGGCGAAGCCGCCGCGAACGACATCGACAAGACAAGCGCGATCGCCGGCACCCGCCGCAGCACATTCCCCGATGACCGAAGCTGCTTCACCACCAAAGCCCGTACTCCATGACAAGATCCCGGCCGATCACCGGCCAGGACATGCGGGGTTATATCGCCAAAATCGGCGAACCCAAGGCAGCAAAAAGGGGGATTTGGCCACATCAATCGAGCGGCTCAGCCGCGGAAGTCCTCATGCAGCAGGCCAAACAGCAGATGATCCTGCCAGACCCCGTTGATGCAGAGATAGCGCCGCGCCAGGCCCTCGCGGGAGAAACCGCACTTCTCCAGCACCCGGATCGACGGCGCATTGGTGGGGATGCAGGCGGCCTCCACCCGGTGCAGATTGAGCTCGCCGAACAGCGTCGGGAGCAGCACCCGGAGCGCCGCCGTCATGTAGCCGCGATGGGCATGGGGTTGCCCGACCCAATAGCCGATGGTGCCGGCCTGCACGATGCCGCGCCTGACATTGGCCAGCGTGATGCCGCCGACCATGGCGCCATCGAGCTCGCGGAAGACCAGAAAGGGATAGGAACGGTCCGCGGAAATGTCCTCGGAATAGCGGCGCAGTCGGCGGCGGAAGCCGGAGCGGGTCAGGTCATCCGACGGCCAGATCGGCTCCCAGGGGGTCAGGTAATCGCGGCTGGTTTCGCGCAAATGCGCCCATTGCAGGAAGTCCGACATCTGCGGCGCGCGCAGCAACAGCCCGTTGCCGCGCGGCGCGAGGGCGGCGGGTCCACTGGACGGCAGGCGAAAGAGGGCCATGGTGATGCTTCCCGGGGCAGCTCGGCCCGCACGCGACTCCTAATGCAGCCGCGCCTTGGCACGTGCCCGCGTCAATCCTTCCGCAAAAGACACCGCCGTGTCCAGACCCCTGCCACTGCCTAATGCGACAACCGCAGGCCGGCTGCGCGACAGCAGCGCACGCGCAGCATCCCGGGTCGATTCGACGCTGACGGCATCGATCCGGCCCACCAGCTCCTCGACCGTCTGCGGCCGGCCATAGGCCAGCACGTGGCGTGCCAGCTGCTCGGCGCGGGACGAGCAGCTCTCCAGCGCCATCAAGAGGCCGGCCTTCATCTGCGCCTTGGCCCGCGCGATCTCGGCCTCGGTCAGCGTCTCCACCGAATCATTCATGATGTCGACCACGACCTCCATCATCTCCGGCGCATCGGCCGGGTCGGTGCCGGTGTAGAGGCCGAAGAAGCCGGTGTCGGTATAGGGCGCGTGGAACGAATAGATGGAGTAGCAGAGGCCGCGCTTCTCGCGGACCTCCTGGAACAGGCGCGACGACATTCCGCCGCCGAGGATGTTGGTGAAGACCTGGAGCGAGAACAGCGACAGATCGTTCTGCGGCACGCCCTCGAGCGCCAGCGTCAGATGCGCCTGCTCGAGCTCGCGATGCACCACCTTGGTACCGCCCTTGCCGAACATAGCCGCCTGCGGTTTGGGACCCGGCGTTCCCTCAAAACTTGCGAAGCGCTTCTCGACCTCGGCGACCACCTGCTTGTGATCGACCGCGCCGGCCGCGGCCACCACCATGTCGGGCCCGCGATAATGCGTCGAGAGATAGTCGCACAGCGAATCGCGATTGAAGGCGCGCAGCGTCTTGGCGGTGCCGAGCAGCGAACGGCCCATCGGCTGGTCGGGATAGCAGAGCTCGTTGAGGTGCTCGAACACGACGTCGTCGGGCGTGTCCTGCGCGGCACCGATCTCCTGCACGATGACGTTCTTCTCGCGTTCGAGCTCATCGGGCTCGAAGGCGGGATTGGCGAGGATGTCGGCGAGCACGTCGAGCGCCAGCGGCACGTCGGCCCTCAGCACCCGCGCGTAATAGGACGTGGTCTCGGTCGAGGTGCCGGCATTGAGGTCGCCGCCGACCGCCTCGATCTCCTCGACGATCTCGCGCGAAGAGCGCTTGGTCGTGCCCTTGAATGCCATGTGCTCGAGCAGATGCGAGATGCCGTGCTCGTTCGGCTTCTCGTCGCGTCCGCCGACGCCGGCCCAGACGCCGAGCGCCGCAGTCTCCAGATGGGGCATCTTGTCGGTGACGACGGTCAGGCCGGACGCAAGCTTGGAAATCTCGACGCTCATCCGGCAACTCCTTGCTTTGCGGCGCGGCTGACCGACAGCACGAACCGCTCGACCTCGCCCTGATCGTTCTTCATCACCTTCATGTGTTCGGATTTGGTCATCAATCCGTCGAGCCAGGCCGGCAGTTGCGGCCGCTGGCCGCACGCCGCTTCGACGGCATCGGGGAATTTGGCCGGATGGGCAGTGGAGAGCACGATGCTCGGCACCCGCGTGTTGGTGATGTCGCGGTCGGCGACGGCGAGCGCCACCGCCGTATGGGGATCGATCAGTTCGCCTGCCTCGCGCCAGCCGGCGCGGATCGCAGCCGCGGTCTCGGTCTCGTCGGCGCGCCCGGCGTCGAACTCCTCGCGGATCGCGGCCAGCATCGCATCCGGAAGCACGAAACGTCCGGATTGCTTCAGCGAATCCATCAGGCGGCGCACGCCGGCCGCGTCGCGCTTGCCGGCATCGAACAGCAGCCTTTCGAAATTCGACGAGATCTGGATGTCCATCGAGGGCGATGCCGTCGCATGCACCTCGCGCACCTCGTAGATCCCCGTCTTCAGCGTGCGCGCCAGGATGTCGTTGACGTTGGCGGCGATGCGCAGGGTCCGCACCGGCAGCCCCATCCGCTTGGCGACATAGCCGGCGAAGATGTCGCCGAAATTGCCGGTCGGCACGACGAAATCCACCGCGCGCGCCGGTGCGCCGACTGCGACGGCGGAGGTGAAATAATAGACCACCTGGGCGACGATGCGCGCCCAGTTGATCGAATTGACGCCCGACAGCGAGGTCGCGTCGCGAAAGCGATGGTTGTTGAACATCCCCTTCACCAGCGCCTGGCAGTCGTCGAAATTGCCTTCGATGGCGAGCGCGTGGACATTGGCCGCGCCCGTCGTCGTCATCATGCGCTGCTGCACCTCGGAGATGCGGCCGTGCGGAAACAGCACGATGAGGTCGACATTCTCGAGCCCTGCGAAGGCGTCGACCGCGGCGCCGCCGGTGTCGCCTGATGTGGCGACCACGATGGTGGTGCGCTGGCCACGCTTGGCGAGCACATGGTCCATCAGCCGCGAGATCAGCTGCATCGCCACGTCCTTGAAGGCGAGCGTCGGACCGTGGAACAGCTCCAGCACGAACTGGTGCGGCGACATCTGGCGCAGCGGCACCACCGCCGGATGGCGGAAGGTTGCATAGGCCTCGTTCGCCATGCGGCCGAGTTCGGCATCCGAAATCTCGCCGCCGACAAACGGACGGATCACGTCGACCGCGACCTCCCAATAGGGGCGGCCGAAGAATCCGGCGATGGCTTCCGTGGAGAGCTGCGGCCAGATGGTCGGCACGTACAGGCCGCCGTCGCGGGCAAGCCCGGTCAGCATCACGTCGCAGAAGCCGAGTTCGGGGGCCTCGCCCCGGGTCGAGATATAACGAGTCAAACTGCCCTCCAAAGGCCGACCGGACCTGAGCCCACTTGCTAAGCCTTTGATTTTACGAAATTACTTGTCAACAGCCAGAGGCTTTGGGCCACCATAAAGTGTTTTGCGGCATCAGGAAACCGCTTCCCGCCTCTGCCCGGTCCAACGAAAAAGGGCTGCGGCGATGCCGCAGCCCTCCTCTTGGAAGGTCTGTCGTTATTGTGTGCAGACCGGTTTCCTCGTCCGGGTCGCCGACCCGTCGAAAACTGTTCCCGCAACCTTGCGTCGCCCGTCACGAAACCGTCAAGGGCGAAAACGACGAGCGTGCCAGAATGTTCCAGGTTTTCCCGACCAAATCGAGTTTGAGCGAGCCTAACACTGGGAGAAAACTTGAAAGATTTGCCACTTTTTCCTGAAGCCTCGACGTGTCGCGGAACGCATCTCGGCGCTCCCCGCTGGGCCGGCGGACGGGTGTCGGCGATGTTCATGCATTGCCCGGCTGCGCGCCGACATCAATCCGCGCCGAACCGGCTGCGTCCTGGAGCAGCCGGTTCGGTGCGCGGGTGTCAGCCCCGGGAAACGCGCGGGCGAGCAAATGTAGATTCAGTTCATCCCGATTTCGACCGCGATCCTGATCAGGTCGGAATGGTTCTTGGCCCCCAGCTTCTGCTTGAGCAGGGACGTGGTGTTGGCGACGGTCTTGTAGGAGATGCCGAGTGCCTCGGCGACTTCGACGATCTTGTCGCCGCGTCCGAGCAGGCGGAGAATTTCGAGTTCCCGCGGCGTCATCTGCGAGGCCGGGTTGGCCTTGATCGCCGCGCCGGAGAACGTCACGGCTTCCGCGAGTTGCGGTGAGATGAAATTGTCGCCCGCCACCACCTTGCGCACCGCTTTCAGCAGGATCCGGGGATCGTCGCCCTTGGAGACGTAGCCCTGCGCCCCGAGCTCAACCGCCCGCACCACGAAGGCCGGATCGTCATTCATGCTGAACATGATGATCTTGGCGTCGGGATCGTCCTTGCGGATGCGTCGCATCAACTCGAAGCCGGAGACGTCGGGCAGGCTGATGTCGATCACGGTGACATCGGGCCGCTTGCTGACATAGGCGCGATGGCCGGATTTGGCGTCGGTCGCCTCATCGATACGGATCGAATGGTCCGAAGCGAACAGGGTGCGGCAACCGGACAGCACCACGGGATGGTCGTCGACAATCAGGACCCGGGTCCCCGGTTTGGCAGTATCTTGCATCGCGCACTCTCTTGTTTTTCGACTCATAGACCGGCGGGAACAAATGGAAAGAGCAAATCCCGCCGATGCGCGTTAGAATTGACCTAATGTGGCAACGACTCTCGTTCAGAACGCAACTGTTTCTTCCGCTCGGCGCGAGCTTTCTCGTCGCGCTGATCCTGGGCGGTATATTGTTGCAGCTTTTTGCAACAATTCAGCTGGCCGATGAAAGCGAGCCGGCGCGACGCTCCACCGGGATCGTCGCCGCCGCGCTCAACAACACGCTGAGCGCCTCGGACAATCCGCAGAAGACGCTGGATGCCTTCGTCCAGTTGCTGGACACGTCCTCCAATATTCAATTCCGTCGTGTCGAAGAGGGTCCGTTGCCCTCCCCGAGGGAGGACATTCGCAACCTGAAATTGGTTCCAGGCTGGTTCGTCAACCTGTTGACCATACCGGACATGGATAGTGCCTCGCCTGTCGTGATTGACGGCAAGCATGTAGGCAATCTCGTGTTCCTCCCGGACCTCTCCGCCGACCTGTTCGAGAAGTGGATCGGCTTCCTCGCGCTGGCCAGCCTCGTCGCCGCGCTGATGCTGCTTACCGGTACCATTGCCTATCTCTTCGCCGGTTCGGCCTTGCGGCCGTTGCAACATCTCGGCAGCGGGCTCACCCGCATCCGGCGCGGCGATTACGCAACTCCGATCCCGGTGGGAGGACCGCCCGAAATCCGGCAAAGCTGTGAGGAAGCAAATGCCTTGGCGGCAACGCTGGCGCAACTCAGCCAGGACAATCGCAATCTGATGCACCGCCTGGTGTCGCTGCAGGACGACGAGCGGCGCGATCTCGCCCGCGAATTGCACGACGAGCTCGGGCCGCTGCTGTTCAGCATCCGCGCCAGTACGATCGCACTGGTCGACGCCGCACCGCAGGCGGGAAATCTCGGCAATCCGGCCGAGCAGATGCTGCAATCGGTCGAAGCGCTCCAGCAGACCAACCGCCGCATCCTCGACCGGCTGCGGCCGCTCTACATCGAGGATCTGGGGCTGGAGACCAGCGTGCAGACGCTGCTCCAGAACTTTCGCAAGCAGGCACCGCATATCGTCCTGACGGACACGATCGGTTCCGACCTCAATGGCGTCGACGGGCCGCTCGCGCAAACGGTCTATCGCGTGATCCAGGAGGCGCTGACCAACGTATTGCGCCATGCCGAAGCGAGCAGCGTGGATGTGAAGGCGGCCGTCACCGGTGATATGCTCGCGATCGAGATCTCCGACGACGGCGGCGGCTTTCCCGCCGACAACGTCTTCGGCCGCGGCCTGACCGGCATGCACGAGCGCGCACGCGCGCTCAGCGGATCGCTGTCACTGCTGCGCGCGGACGGACGAACCTATGTGCGCTGCCGCCTGCCCATCGGAGATGCGCACGACCCATCAGCCCTGCCCTAACACACGCAGCCCTTGTGCGCGTTCTGTCGCGCCGGCTCGCACAGAGTTCTGTCGATCTTGCCTTCCGCACTGAAGCGAAACGAGGCGTGAATGCGCAGTGAGCCCGCGACGGAATATTCGAGATCAACGCCGTTCGGCACGGGATTGATCTCCTCAAGGCCGAAGCCCGCCGAGGAGAATGCGGTGAGCCGCGGGCCCCAATAGGCCTCGAGCTCGCTGCGGCCGCGATAACTCTGCGCGCCGTTGCAGGTGCATTCGACCTGGGCGTCGTCCGCATAGAGGTCGAGCAACGTCCTAAGGTCGCCCTTCCGGCAGGCGTCCACCCAATCGACGACAATTCCCATCTGGTCGAAATCACTCACGCCGCAATCCTGTCTGCCGCGGAAAATCGGTCGCGGCTTAGGACCACACTCGTGAATGTGTGCTGAATGGTAAACCCCGTGCGATACCGGGTTCCCTCGGGGAATCTACGGACGAGTTCAGCTCTGCCGCCGGCCTCGTGCCCACACGGCGAAGGCGATCAGCACGGCGCCTGCGAGCATGAACCAGGTGACGGCGTATTGCAGGTGATCGTCCTTCAGATGCACGTCGAGCGGCCCCGGGCGCGGAATGCCGTTCTCGGGCGCGGGCTGCTCGAGGTCGACATAAAACGGTGCGACCGTGCCCCAGCCGAGCGCGTTTGCGATCGCCGGATGATCGCGCACGAACCAGAGCCGCTTGTCGCGGTTCTCCGCCGGCGTCAGCCAGCCGGGCGGCTCGGGAAAGCGCAGATAACCGGTGAGCGCGACTGGCTGTCCGGTGACGAGCTTCTTCACCGCGCGATCCTCGACGCTGCGATCCTGCATCGTGTTCTCGACGAAGCCCGCATCGATCACGACCGTCTCGCCGCCGGGAAGTCGCGCCGGCAGGAACGCCCAGGTGCCGGGGCCGGAGGCGTCCTTGCGCACCGCGGAGCCCGAGGAATAAACCATCGCATCCGGCAGGGCCGCGTAGGTCGCGGTGAAGCTGACACGGCGGAATTCGTCGCGCGCGGGATTGAGTGCGGCCCATTGCGAAGGCGGCGGCAGCGCGATGGGCACGTCTGCGAGGCGCTCGGTGAGGGCTGCGACCAGCGCGTGCTTTGCGGTCCGGCGCTGCAATTGCCAGGCACCGAGCGCGACGAAGACGGCCGCGAGGAACAGCGTGAACAGCGCGAAGCCGGCCACGCGGGGCTTGCGCGCAGGCTGGTTCATTTCGCGCGGTCGACCAACCGGCCCGGCGCCGCCTTGTGATGGAATTGCAGCGCGATCAGCAGCGACTTCATCGCACGCAACGGCAACAGCGTGGTGACCAGGATCAGCGGCAACCACAGCGCCGCATGCAGCCAGTAAGGCGGCTGGTATTTGACCTCGACGATGAGTGCGGCCGCCACCACGATCCCGCCGGCCAGCATGATGATGAAGATCGCCGGCCCGTCGCCGGTATCGATGAAGGCGTAGTCCAGACCGCAGCGGTCGCAGGCGGGCGCGAGCGTCAGGAAGCCCGCATAGAGCTTGCCCTGGCCGCAGCGCGGACATCTGCAGGCAAGCCCGCGCAGCGCGCTTTGCAGGACGGTGGTTTCAGGCTCGGGCTTGGCGGCGGTGTCGTTCATGAAAGTGACTCTATCATAGTTTCCGCCGAAACTTTCCGGCGGCCCGAAAAGCGAAAGGGCGGCCCGGCGGCCGCCCTTTCTGATCCAAGCGTCGCGGTTCAGTGCGCGCCGTGGGCCATGGTCTCGGCGCCGTGTCCCCAGACATAGATGCAGAGGAACAGGAACAGCCAGACCACGTCGACGAAGTGCCAGTACCAGGCGGCAAACTCGAAACCGAGATGCTGCGTCGGCGTGAAATGCCCGGCATAGGCGCGGAACAGGCACACCAGCAGGAAGATGGTGCCGACCAGCACGTGGAAACCGTGGAAGCCGGTCGCCATGAAGAAGGTCGCGCCATAGACGTTGCCGCCGAACGAGAACGCCGCATGGCTGTACTCATAGGCCTGCACGCAGGTGAAGAGCGCGCCGAGCACGACGGTGAGGATCAGGCCGTATTTCAGGCCCTGGCGGTCGTTCTCCAGCAGCGCATGGTGAGCCCAGGTCACCGTGGTGCCCGAGGTGAGCAGGATCAGCGTGTTCAGGAGCGGCAGGTGCCAGGGATCGAAGGTCTCGATGCCATGCGGCGGCCAGGTGCCGGGGACGGCACAGGCGCCGGCCGCAGTGCCGAGGCCGCAGCCGAACACTGCATCGCGCGTGGCGTGGACCGCGTCCGCCGGGAACAGCGCCGCGTTGAAATAGGCCCAGAACCAGGCGACGAAGAACATCACCTCGGAGGCGATGAACAGGATCATGCCGTAGCGGTGGTGCAGCTGCACGACGCGGGTGTGATCGCCCTTGTACTGGGCTTCCTTGATCACGTCGCCCCACCAGCTCGCCATGGTGTAGAGCACGCCCACCGTGCCGACGCCGAACACGATCGGCGCAGCCGAGAACATGTGATGCATCCAGGTGATCGCACCGACCGCCATGATGAAGGCCGAGACCGAACCGACGGCCGGCCAGGGCGACGGATCGACCAGGTGATAGTCGTGATGTTTGGTGTGCGCCGTTGCCATTTGCGGTCTCTCTCCTCAATCCCGTGCCTGTCGGGCACTTATCCCCTTGTGTCCAACCTTCCGGGCGTGAGCCCGGCGGTCAGAGATTTCCCTTGCGCTTGTCGCCTTCGCCCGATGCCAGCGGCTTCACCACGGGATCCTTCACCGGATAGAACGTGTAGGACAGCGTGATGGTGTTAAGCCCGTCGTTATCGTGATCGTCGGCGATCGACGGATCGACGTAGAACACCACCGGCATCTCGCGCTTCTCGCCCGGCGCCATGGTCTGCTCGGTGAAGCAGAAGCAGTTGATCTTCTGGAAATAGGAGCCGACCGTCAGCGGCGCGACATTGTAGGCGGCCTGCGCGGACGTGGTGCGCGCGGCCTGGTTGGTCACGGTGTAGAAGATGGTCACGACCTGGCCGATATTGACCTCGATCTCGCTCTGCTCCGGCTCGAACTTCCAGGGCAGGCCGGGCGCGACGTTGGAATCGAAGCGCACCGAGATCTTCCGCGCGATCGGGCCGGTGGCGGGCGCGGAGGTCGCGACCTGGGTCGTGCCGTTGAAGCCGGTGGCACGGCAGAACCAGTTGTAGAACGGCACCGCCGCGTAGGAGGCGCCGACCATCAGCGCGACCACGCCGCCGCAGATGGAAGCAACCACCACGTCGCGGCCGAGCCCGCGGCGCTTGGCCGGCTCACGATTGGCCGGCTTGACGCTGACATCCTGCGATATGGTGGGCTCGTGATCCATGTTCCTACATCGGCCGCACGAGAACTGCCGGCCCCTTGACCATGGTGACGGCGAAGAACAGCACCACCAGCACGCCGAGCGCCAGCGCGATCGCGATCGAGCGCTGACGACGGCTCTTCTTCTGCGCCTCGGTGAGGACGATTCCATCTAGCTCGGGTTTGTCGGCCATCGCGGTGATCATACGCCCCAGACCATAGGAGCCAGCGCGCGGAATACGACCTCGAGCAAGAGGGTCGCAAACAGCACGAACAGATAGAGGATCGAGAAGGCGAACAGCTTGCGGGTCGCGCGCAGCGACGCAGTTCGCTCGCGGCGCATGTAGACGTTGATCGCGAGCACCAGCATGCCGGCGCCGAGGATCAGCGAGACGATGCCGTAGACGGCGTCGAAATAGCCGAGCGCCCAGGGCGCGGCGGCGACTGCGATCAGCACGACGGTGTAAAGCAGGATCTGCAGCCGCGTCGCGTCGGGACCGGCGACATTGGGCAGCATCGGAATGCCGGCGCGCGCGTAATCGTCGGAGCGGAACAGGGCCAGCGCCCAGAAGTGCGGCGGCGTCCAGAAAAAGATGATGGCGAACAACAGCAGCGGCTCGACGTCGACCGTGCCCGTGACCGCCGCCCACGCCACCACCGGCGGCAGCGCGCCGGCGGCACCGCCGATCACGATGTTCTGCGCGGTCCAGCGCTTCAGGCCCATCGTGTAGATCACGACGTAGAAGAAGATGGTGAAGGCGAGCAGCGCGCCCGCGATCCAGTTGACGAGGATACCGAGCGTCATCACCGAGAAGAAGGACAGCGTCAGGCCGAACGCCATGGCTTCGGGGCGGGTGATGCGGCCGCGCGGAATCGGCCGGTTCGCGGTGCGCGACATCTTGGAATCGATGTCGCCTTCCAGCGCCATGTTGAGCGCGCCGGAGGCGCCGGCACCGACGGCGATGCAGAGCAGCGAGGTGATCGCCAGCACCCAGTGGAAACGCCCGGGCGCCATTGCCATCCCGACCAGCGCGGTGAAGATCACCAGCGACATCACCCGCGGCTTCAAGAGCGCGACGTAGTCGCCGACCTCCGCTTCGGAGATGCGGGGATTGATGTCGATGGCGTTGTGGTCGAGGACGGACACTAAATTCAACTCGCTTCGTTATAAAGCCGCGGCGCCCGTCACGAGCGCCGCGGGAGATCGATCACTGCACGCGGGGCAGCACTTCGAACTGGTGGAAGGGCGGCGGCGAGGGCAAGGTCCACTCCAGCGTGGTCGCACCCGCACCCCACGGATTGTCGCCGGCCGGCACCTTCTTCATGAAGGCGTCGAACACGCAGTAGAGGAAGATCAGCACGCCGAAGCCGGAGATGTAGGACCCGACCGACGAGACCAGGTTCCAGCCCGCGAACGCGTCGGGATAGTCGACGTAGCGGCGCGGCATGCCCGACAGGCCGAGGAAGTGCTGCGGGAAGAACACCAGATTGACGCCGATGAAGGTCACCCAGAAGTGCGCCTTCGCGAGCGTCTCGTTGTACATGTAGCCCGACATCTTCGGGAACCAGTAGTACCAGCCGGCGAAGATGCCGAACACCGCACCCAGCGACAGCACGTAGTGGAAGTGCGCGACGACGTAGTAGGTCTCCTGCAGCACGCGGTCGACGCCGGCGTTCGCCAGCACGACGCCGGTGACGCCGCCGACGGTGAACAGGAAGATGAAGCCCACCGCCCAGATCATCGGTGCCCGGAATTCGATCGAGCCGCCCCACATCGTGGCGATCCAGGAGAAGATCTTCACGCCGGTCGGAACCGCGATGACCATCGTGGCCGCGACGAAATAGGCCTGCGTCGCCGAGGACATGCCGACCGTGTACATGTGGTGCGCCCAGACCACGAAGCCGATGCCGCCGATCGCGACCATGGCGTAGGCCATGCCGAGATAGCCGAACACGGGCTTGCGCGAGAAGGTCGAGACGATCTGGCTGATCATGCCGAAGGCGGGCAGGATCAGGATGTAAACCTCGGGGTGACCGAAGAACCAGAACAGATGCTGGAACAGCACTGGGTCGCCGCCGCCTTCGGGGTTGAAGAAGGTCGTGTGGAAGTTGCGATCGGTGAGCAGCATGGTGATCGCACCGGCAAGCACCGGCAGCGACAACAGCAGCAGGAACACCGTCACCAGGATCGACCAAACGAACAGCGGCATCTTGTGCAGGGTCATGCCCGGCGCGCGCATGTTGAAGATCGTGGTGATGAAGTTGATGGCGCCGAGGATCGACGAAGCGCCTGCCAGATGGAGCGACAGGATCGCGAAGTCGACGGCCGGACCCGGATGGCCGGAAGCCGACAGCGGCACGTACATGGTCCAGCCGGCGCCGACACCGTTCGCGCCCGGCTCGCCTTCGACGAAGGTCGACATCAGCAGCAGCGCGAACGAGGCCGGCAGCAGCCAGAACGAGATGTTGTTCATGCGCGGGAACGCCATGTCGGGCGCGCCGATCATCAGCGGCACGAACCAGTTGCCGAAGCCGCCGATCATCGCGGGCATGACCATGAAGAAGATCATGATCAGGCCGTGAGAGGTCACGAACACGTTATAGGTGTGCGTCTCGTGGAAGATCTGCACGCCCGGATACATCAGCTCGGCACGGATCGCGATCGACATCGCGGCGCCGATGACGCCGGCGATGACCGCGAAGATCAGGTACATCGTGCCGATGTCCTTGTGGTTGGTCGAATAGACGTAGCGCCGCCATCCGGTCGGATGGGCATGCTCTTCGTGTCCGTGGGCGTGATCGCCGTGTGCCGCTGCGCTCGTTGCCATTTTCAAATCCTGCCTTGCGTCCCGTTCGGACCCCTGGAGGTCCCGCCCTTATGTCGCTTTCAGTCCCTGAAAGCCGTCACCCGACGCTTACTGCGTCGGGCCGGCTGCGGAGGCGTAGGTGCTGGTGCCGCCGCTCGCAAATTTCTTCTTCGCCGTCTCGACCCAGGAGGCGAACTCCTGGTCGTTCACCACACGTATGGCGATCGGCATGAAGGCGTGGTCCTTGCCGCACAGCTCCGAGCACTGGCCGTAGAACATGCCGGTCTTGGTAGCCTTGAACCAGGTCTCGTTCAGGCGCCCAGGAATGGCGTCGATCTTGACGCCGAAAGCCGGCAACGCAAAGGCATGAATGACGTCTGCGCCGGTGACCTGGACGCGAATCACCTTGTTGACCGGCACCACCATCTCGTTGTCGACACCGAGCAGGCGGGGCTGCTTGTCCTGCGCCATCAGCGAGTCGAACTCGAACTTGCCGTTATCGGGATAGGCGTAGGACCAGTACCACTGCTTGCCGGTCGCCTTGATGGTGATATCCGCCTTCGGCACGTCGAGCTCGAGGAACAGCAGCCGGAACGACGGCACCGAGATGCCGACCAGGATCAGCACCGGAACCAGCGTCCAGGCCACCTCGATCAGCGTGTTGTGAGTGGTCCGCGACGGCACCGGATTGGCCCGCGCGTTGAACTTGACGACCACGACCACGAGCAGCGCCAGGACGAACAGCGTGATCAGCGTGATCAGCACGAACAGGAAGTTGTGGAACCAGACGATGTTATCCATCACCGGGGAGCCGGACTCCTGCAGAGTATACTCCCAAGGCTTCGGCTGCCCGAGCTCGGCAAATGCGGCGCCGCCCGTCGCCAGCGTCAGACCCGCCACGGCCAATCCCAGCAAGTGCCGGCCGACCCGGCCCATCGACATCTTCATGCCGTTCGCGCTCCCCATCGAAATCACCCCAAGTGCGTTCCCCCTGTTTGCGGGAAACGCTTATTCGATCCGCCCGCCTGACAACCGCCGCGCAAGAATACCTCTAAGAGGAATTGGGGCCAGATCGTGAGAACGCCGAAATCAAGCCTCTCAAACCATAATTTTTGATCTATCGCAATGCAGTCTTCAGTGCGCACTGCCAGCGATCACCCGCAAGATATTTCCTAGTAAGATCAAACAAAAATACCGTTTCCCGGGATGCTGCCGCTTGACAGCGGAATTGCCCGCGGTAGGCACAGGCAGATGGCCGCGCAGGAACCTGATTCGTGCGGGCGGCGGCGGCACGAGGCGGCGTGGAATTTGCTTGGGAATTGCCTTCAAGACGCCGTCATTCCCGTATCAGTCCGCCAGATTAGTTCGCCAAGCGCGTGCGAGGAAGGCGAGCAGAGGGACCGACCCGATGGGGTTTTCGAGATCGATGGCAAGGCTGGCTAGAAGGCAAGGCACCCGCCTCCCGGCGCTGACCGGCCTGCTGGCTGCGATCGCCCTTCTGGCACTTCCCGGCCTCGCCCATGCGCAGGGCGCAGTGCGCTCCGTCCATGGCGACTGGCAGATCCGTTGCGACACCCCGCCGGGCGCCCAGACCGAGCAATGCGCCCTGATCCAGAGCGTGGTAGCCGAAGACCGCTCCAACGCCGGCCTGACCGTCATCGTGCTCAAGACCGCCGACCAGAAGAGCCGCCTGATGCGCGTGGTGGCACCCTTGGGGGTCTTGCTGCCCTCCGGCCTCGGCCTGAAGCTCGACAACCAGGACGTCGGCCGCGCCGGCTTCGTCCGCTGCCTGCCTAATGGCTGCGTCGCCGAAGTCGTTATGGACGACAAGCTGCTCGGCCAGCTCCGCACCGCCAAGACCGCGACCTTCATCATCTTCGAGACCCCCGAAGAAGGCATCGGCTTCCCGCTCAGCCTGAATGGGCTCGGCGAGGGTTACGACAAGCTGCCGTAGGACGCTTTTTTTCCGGATAATCGTTGTCGATCCCGTGATCCTGAGCCGCTCGCGAGCGGTTGCCGGCAGCCGCCTTTGATCTGTCCGAACCGCAATATCGGTCGAGCACGCGATGTCCGTGAGCGCCTAACTGGCCTCGCCACGGAGGAAGGAACGATGAAGGCGGCACTCGAACACTACCATGCCCGGATGCGGCGCGTGCTGGATCACATCGACCGGCATCTCGACGCTGATCTGGACCTGGAAGTGCTGAGCGGCGTTGCGGCCTTCTCAAAATTTCATTTCCATCGGCAGTTCACCGCGACCTTCGGGCTGTCCGTGCATCGCTATGTCCAGTTGGCCCGCATGAAGCGTGCTTCCTACCTGCTGGCCTACGCGGACGCCCAAAGCGTCACGAACATCGCGATGGATGCCGGTTACGATGCCCCGGATGCCTTCGCCCGCGCCTTTCGGCAACGGTTCGGGCAATCGCCGTCGTCGTTCCGCAACTCTCCCGAATGGGAACCGTGGCTTGCGGCCTTCGGGCCTCTCGACAACGCGAGGAGCAAGCTCATGAAGACCTTTACCACTGACGACGTGACGATACGCGACGTAGCCCCCACGAAGGTGGCGATTATGGAGCATCGGGGCGACCCGGCGACGCTGGGCGCCACCATCCGGCGGTTCATCGCATGGCGCAGGGCCGCTGGCCTGCACCCCAAGACCAGTCCGACCTTCAACGTCTGGCGGTCCGAGCGACGTCCTTCCTCGCCCGCCGCCTACAGCACGGATCTCTGTGTCGGGACCGACCGGCCGATCGAGGCGAATGGCGAGGAGATCAAGATCGGCGAGATCCCCGGCGGACGCTGCGCGGTGCTGCGGGTCGTCGGCTACACCGACAATCTGGAGCCCGCCGCGCTCTACCTTTACCGCGACTGGCTTCCGGCCAGCGGCGAGGAAGCACGCGACTTTCCGATCTATTGCCAGCGGCTGAGCTTCTTTCCGGAGGTGCCGGAGCATGAGACGGTCGCGGACGTTTTCCTGCCGCTGAAATAGCACCTCGGACGGCGGCTCGCCCTTTCGATCGCAGGGCGCGGACGGGCCGCCGTCCACGCCAGTCAGGCCATTTGATCGCTTGCACCACCCCGCCTCGTGTCGTCACGCCGGGCAACCCCATCCTATCGTTTCCGTAATGTGACGCCCCGCCCCCTCGCGGAAGCGGTCCGAAACCATTATCTTGCCCCACATCTTCCGCTAATGGACGGACGCATGACCAACCCAGCCACGACCTCCCTGCTCGACCGCGCCAATCTCGACCGCGACCAGGTTCGCCACGAGATCGCGCGCGGGCTTTCCGGTGCCGACGACGGTGAGCTGTTCCTGGAGTACAGCCAGACCGAAGCGCTGATGTTCGACAATGGGCGGCTGAAGCAGGCGACCTATGACACCTCGCAAGGCTTCGGCTTGCGTGCGGTCAAGGACGATGCCGTGGGCTACGCCCATTCCTCCGACGTGTCGCTTCCGGCGCTGATTCGCGCTGCCGATGCCGTCGCGGCCGTGCGTGGCGGCTATTCCGGCAGCTTCGCCGCGCCACCGCCGCATACCAATGCACGGCTCTATGGCGATGACAACCCGCTCGATGCCCCGGGCTTCGAGACAAAAGTAAAACTGCTTGCCGAGATCGACGCCTACCTGCGCGACAAGGATCCGCGGGTGCGGCAGGTCAGCGTCAGCCTGGGTGCGACCTGGCAGGTGGTCGAGATCCTGCGGCCCGACGGCGAGAGCTATCGCGACATCCGTCCGCTCGTGCGCGTCAACGTCTCCGTGGTCGCCGGCCAGGGCGACCGTCAGGAGAGCGGCAGCAAGGGCTATGGCGGCCGCGCCGGCTATGCCGAATTCATCGAAAGCAAGAACTGGCGCGATGCCGCCGACGGCGCGCTGCGCGAGGCACTGGTCAATCTGGAATCCATTCCCGCCCCCGCCGGCGAGATGGACGTCGTGCTCGGGGCCGGCTGGCCCGGCGTGATGCTGCATGAAGCGGTCGGCCACGGCCTCGAAGGCGACTTCAACCGCAAGAAGACCTCTGCATTTGCCGGCCTGATGGGCCAGCAGGTCGCGGCCAAGGGCGTCACCGTGGTCGACGACGGCACCATGGCCTCGCGCCGCGGCTCGCTGTCGATCGACGACGAGGGCACGCCGACCAACCGCACCGTGCTGATCGAGGACGGCATCCTGGTCGGCTACATGCAGGACCGCCAGAACGCGCGATTGATGAACATGAAGCCGACCGGCAACGGCCGCCGCCAGGGCTATGCCCATGTGCCGATGCCGCGCATGACGAACACCTACATGCTCGCGGGCGACCGCGATCCGGCCGAGATCCTGGCGTCGGTGAAGAATGGCGTCTTCGCCGCGAATTTCGGCGGCGGCCAGGTCGACATCACATCGGGCAAGTACGTGTTCCAGTGCACCGAGGCCTACAAGATCGAGAACGGCAAGCTGGGTGCGCCGCTGAAGGGCGCCATGCTGATCGGCAACGGGCCGACCGATTTGCATCGCATCCGCATGATCGGCAACGACCTCGCGCTCGATACCGGCATCGGCACCTGCGGCAAGAACGGACAGGGCGTGCCTGTCGGCGTCGGCCAGCCGTCGTTGCTGATGGAGCGCATCACCGTGGGTGGAACCGGCGCATGAGCATGGAAGAAAAGGTCTCAGTCACCCCCAAGCGCAAGAGCAGCGGCTGGGCCGGGCAGATCGCACAGCTCGCCGGCATCGTCGCCGCCGTCTTCATCGCCAAGGGCGCGCTTGCCGAACCGTTCTACGTGCCGTCGGGCTCGATGGAGCCGACGCTGCTGATCGGCGATGCGCTGCTCGCCTCGAAATTCCCCTACGGCTACGGTACCTCGTCGTTGCCGATCCAGATCAGCCTGCCCGAGAGCGGCCGCGTCTTCGCGGAGACGCCGAAGCAGGGCGACGTCGTGGTGTTCCGCTGGCCCGGCGATCGCTCGCAGGCCTGGGTCAAGCGCGTCGTCGGTCTGCCCGGCGATCGCATCCAGATGCGGCAGGGCCAGCTCTTCATCAACGACCGCCCCGCCGAGCTCAAGCCGGACGGCGTCGGCGCCGCCGAGGACGACAATGGCGGCAGCGAACCCGCCTATCGCTATGTCGAGACGCTGCCGAACGGCGTCTCGCACCTGATCTTCAAGATGCGCGACAACGGCCCGCTCGACAACACACCCGAAGTGACGGTGCCGGCCGGCCATCTCTTCGTGCTCGGCGACAACCGCGACAATTCCGCCGACAGCCGTGTGTCGCTGCGGTCCGGCGGCGTCGGCCTGTTGCCGATCGACAATCTGATCGGCCGTGCCGATGCGGTGCTCGGCTCCTGGGATCTCGGCATGCGCGGCCAGCCGGTATACACTTGGCTCTCCGGCTTCCGGCTCGGCCGGTTCTTCACCGCCGTGCATTAGAGTCGTAGGGTGGATTGGCGAAGCGTAATCCACCTCTGTCGTTTCCGGCAGCAACCAAAAATGGTGGGTTACGCAGGCGTCTGCGCTTTGCGCAGCCGCCTGCTAACTTACCCACCCTACCGACGGCATCACCGCACCACGCCCGACGTGAATCCCGCCTTCCGTCGCGGCGGCTTGATTTCCTTTTTCAGGAAGCAGCGCGCCTCGCGTCCGGTGTAGCCGGGGCGGGCGTAGGTGAAGGCGCGGCATTTGTTGTCGGCGGTGCAGGCGGCCTTGCAGGCCTCTTCGCCCTCGCCGTTCTTGAGCTCGAAATTGCGCAGATCGCCACCGGGGCGGTCGATCGAGGTCTCCACGCCCTCGACCCGCGGCTCGATCACGCCGGCGCCACGCACACCCGAGATGCAGCAACTGCCGGGCACCCGTGCCGGCACGGTGTTCTTCAGCCAGCACACCGCTGCGCCGCCTTCGACGTCGGGATAGCTGAAGCTCCACGAGCGGCAGCGGCGGTCGCGCTCGCACAGCAGCGCACAATCCTCGGGATCGCCCGACGCGACCGGCGAGCTGAAATAGTCGCCGCCGGGCCGGTCGAACGCAGTCTGGGCGCGCACCGGCACGCCCGCGCATGCGAGCGAAAGCAGCGTGGCACATGCCACGACGCTTGCCGGGACTTTTGCCAAGACCTTTGCCATGACCTTTGCCATGACGGCGCCGGACAGGCGGCCCTTCCACATCGGAACAGCTTTCGAGTTATTGACGACGCTCAGCTTTTTCAGCCGGTCATTTGATCGCCGCAAACCTGTACGGGCGATGAACGGCTCAGGTCGTGGTCGTCAGCCGATCGGCCTAGAACGCGTATTCCGCATAGGCCGGTTCCACCGAGCCCTGCCAGGGACCGTTGAACTTTTCGAGCATCTCCTCGGCCGGCGTCCGGCCTGAGTCGATGATGCGGTCGAGCGGCTCCAGGTGCCGCGTTTCGTCGCGACCGAGCTGGTCGATCCGGCCGCGCCGGCGCAGGCCGGCATGTGCCAGAACGAGGCATTCCTTGGCGATCTCGAACAGATAACGGTCCTTGATGCGCGCCTTGAAGCCGAAGCGCGGCACGTCGTCGCGCAGCGACTGACGCTCGGGCGCGGTCCAGTGCTTCGCAATATCCCAGGCCGCGTCGAGCGACACATCGTCGTAGAGCAGCCCGGCCCAGAACGCGGACAGCGCGGGCAGGCGGCCCCACGGGCCTCCGTCGGAACCGCGCATCTCGAGATAGCGCTTGAGGCGCACCTCAGGGAAGATCGTCGAGAGATGGTTGGCCCAGTCCGACAACGTCGGACGCTCGCCGGGAAGGTTGTTGTTGCGGCCCTCGAAGAACGCGCGGAACGAGGAGCCCGAAACGTCGATGTAGTCCTCGTCGCGCTTGACGAAATACATGGGCACGTCGAGCGCATAATCGACATAGCGCTCGAAGCCCATGCCGTCCTCGAACGCCCACGGCATCATGCCGGCACGCGCATTGTCGGTGTCGCGCCAGATCTCGGAGCGGAAGGAGAGGAAGCCGTTCGGCTTGCCTTCGGTGAACGGCGAATTGGCGAACAAGGCGGTTGCGACCGGCTGCAGCGCGAGCGAGACGCGCAGCTTCTTGACCATGTCGGCTTCGGAGGAGAAGTCGAGATTGGTCTGCACGGTGCAGGTCCGGTACATCATGTCGAGGCCGTACTGGCCGACCTTCGGCATGTAATTGGTCATGATCTTGTAGCGGCCCTTGGGCATCACCGGGATGTCGGCGCGCGACCAGGACGGCGTCATGCCGAGACCGAGGAAGCCGATGCCGAGCGGCGTTGCGATCTCGCGCACCTGCGCCAGATGCGCCATCAGCTCGCTCTGGGTCTGGTGCACGTTCTCGACCGGCGCGCCGGAGAGCTCGAACTGTCCGCCGGGCTCGAGCGAGATCGCCCCGCCGCCGGTGACGTCGTAGAGGCCGATGATGTTGCCCTTCTCCATGATCGGCTCCCAGCCGAGCAGGAGCTTCATGCCTTCGAGCAGCGCGCCGATGCCGCGCGCACCCTCGTAAGGCACGGGGCGGTGGCCTTCGAGCGTGAACGGCGTCTTCTCGTGCTCGGTGCCCATTCGCCACTCGGACGGCGGCTTGCAGCCTGCCTCGAACCACGAAACGAGCTCGTCGCGCGATTGCAGCGGCGTCATATCGATCTGGTCTCGCGCCATATCAAACTCTAATCAAAAGGCGCTTCGATCGAACGCGCGCGGGTGACGGGATGGTCCGCGAACCCATCGGGCGCACGGACGAGCTGGTGTGCCGCGCGATCATCGCGACGGCGAGGTTTCGTTGAGGTTGGCGACTGGCGGCAGTTTCATCTCGCCGCACGAGCAGCCGAGGCGGTCGAGCAGACCGCTGAGCTTGACGGCATCGGCATCGGACAGTTTCGAACCGACATATTTCTCGATCGCGGCCGAATAGGCGCCCCACATCCGCTTCTGCAACTCGCGGCCGGCTTCCGTGATCTCGACGAACTGGCCGCGCTTGTCGATCTTGCATTCGCGCCGCGAAGCCAGGCCCTCGTCGACCAGGCGGTCGATCAGGCGCGAGGTGGAATATTGCGGGATCAGCATCTGCCGTTCGAGTTCCACCGGCCTCAGCTCGCCCGACGGCGCCCGCGACAATTCGAGCAGGGCGTCGTACCATGCCAGCGGCGGGAAGCCGGCCTTCTTCAGATCCTGCTCGACGCAATCGAGCACGCGGCTCTGCACCCGCATGAGGCGGATCCAGGCGGAAGTCGCCTCGGTCGATGGTTTGCGTTTCATGGTCCCGCTCAAGCTCGTCGCCCGTCTCTTACCCCATTTGATGCAGCTGCATCAATCTTGACTATTTCATGCAAGCGCATGTAGTCGTTCTTTCGCCCCAACCAAGCGTCAAGAGGAGGAAATTCCATGAAACTCTATTACTCGCCCGGTGCCTGCTCGCTGTCCCCCCACATCGCGCTCCTGGAAGCCGGCCTGCCCTACGAACTGGTCAAGGTCGATCTCCGGGCCAAGAAGCTCGAAAATGGTGAGGATTATCTGAAGCTGAACCCCAAGGGCCAGGTCCCTGCGCTGGGCCTCGACAGCGGTGAGATCGTGACCGAAGGTCCGGTCATTGTCCAGATGATCGCCGATCAGGCTGCCGCCAAGGCGCTGGCACCCGCCCATGGCAGTTCCGAGCGCTACAAGCTGCTGGAGTGGCTGAACTTCCTCACCTCCGAGGTGCACAAGAGCTTCGGGCCGATGTTCGCACCCGCCCTGAACGACGAGGCCAAGGCCTTCTTCAAAGACCGCGTCATGGGCAAGCTGAAATATATCGACAGCCAGCTTGCCGGCCGCGACTACCTCATGGGCAAGCAGTTCACGGTCGCCGACGGCTATCTGTTCACGATGCTGACCTGGGGCGACCGGATGAAGTTCGACTTCTCGGCGATGCCGAACCTTGCCGCCTACAAGGCCCGCGTCGCGGCGCGCCCGCAGGTGCAGGAAGCCCTGAAGAAGGAAGGCCTCGCGCAGGCGAAGTAAGCAAGGCTCCTCCAAAAGCGAAAGGCCGGATCGACGATCCGGCCTTTCTTTATCTTGCGGACGCGCGCTCTCAGGCCGCCGCCTTCTTCGGCGCGAAGCGGCCGTAGAAGGTTTCGCCCTTCGCCGCCATCTCCTCGAGCAGTTTCGGCGGGGTGAAGCGCGAGCCATACTTCGCTTCCAGCTTGCGGCAGAGCTCGACGAACTTCTTCGCGCCCATGAAGTCGATATAGGACAGCGTGCCGCCGGTGAACGGCGCGAAGCCGAAGCCGAGGATCGAGCCGACATCGGCCTCGCGCGGATCGGTGATGACGTGGTCCTCGACCGTGCGCGCGGCCTCCACCGCCTGCACGACCAGGAAGCGCTGCTTCAGTTCCTCGATATTGAGCGTGTCGGGGTCGAGCTGCTTCGGCTGCAGCGCCGACAGGCCCGGCCACAGGCTCTTCGAGCCCTTGCCCTTCTCGGGATAGTCGTAGAAGCCCTTGCTGTTCTTGCGGCCGAGGCGGCCCTGCTTCTCGACCATCTCCACCATCAGCTTCTTCTGGTCGGGGTTGATGGCGTTGGGGCCGAGATCGGCTTCGGTCGCCTTCATGATCTTGAGGCCGAGATCGAGCGCGACTTCGTCGGAGAGCGAGAGCGGGCCAACCGGCATGCCGGCCATCTTGGCGCAGTTCTCGATCATCGCGGGCGGCACGCCCTCCAGGAACATCTCGTTGCCTTCGGCGACGTAGCGGCCGACGCAGCGGTTGGCGAAGAAGCCCCTGGAGTCGTTGACGACGATCGGCGTCTTGCCGATCTGCCGGACGTAGTCGAGCGCGGTCGCAAGCGCGAGGTCGCCGGTGTTCTTGCCCTTGATGATCTCGACCAGCATCATCTTCTCGACCGGCGAGAAGAAATGGATGCCGACGAAACGACCCTGGTCCTTGAAGGACTCGGCCAGCGAGGTGATCGGCAGCGTCGAGGTGTTCGACGCGAAGATCACGTCCGGCTTCATGTGCTCCTGCGCCTTGGCGAAGGTATCAGCCTTGACCTTGCGGTCCTCGAACACCGCCTCGATGACGAGGTCGACGTCCTTCAGCGCCGCATAGTCCGCGGTCGGCGTGATACGCGCGAGCAGCGCTTCGGCATCCGCGGGCTTGGCGCGGCCCTTCTTGATCTGCTCCTCGATCACCTTCTGCGCATGCGCCTTGCCCTTGTCGGCGCTCTCCTGGTCGCGGTCGATCAGGACGACGTCGAGCCCGGCGCGGGCCGAGACATAGCCGACGCTGGCGCCCATGAAGCCGGCGCCGATCACGGCGATCTTCTTCACCTTGGTTGCGGGCACGTCCTTGGGCCGGCGCGCTCCCTTGTTGAGCTCCTGCATCGACAGGAACAGGCTGCGGATCATCGCCGCCGCTTCCTTCGAGCGCAGCACCGAGGTGAAGTAGCGCGACTCCACGCGCAGCGCGGCGTCGATCGGCAACTGCAGGCCTTCATAGACGCAGCTCATGATCGCGCGCGCGGCCGGATAATTGTCGTAGGTCTCGCGGCGATAGATCGCGTTGCCGGCCGGGAACATCATCATGCCGGCCTTGGAGAACACCGGGCCGCCGGGCAGCTTGAAGCCCTTCTCGTCCCAGGGCGCGACCGCCTTGCCGCCGCCCTTGATCCAGTCCTTCGCGGCCTTGACGAGATCGGCGGCGGGAACGATGGCGTGGATCAGGTTCAGCGCCTTGGCCTTCTCGACCGTGACAGGATCGCCCTTGAGCAGGATCGTCATCGCGTCCTGCGGCGGCACCAGGCGCGGTACGCGCTGCGTGCCGCCGGCGCCGGGGAACAGGCCGACCTTGACCTCGGGCAGGCCGAGGCGGGTCTTGGGATTCTCCGCGGCGACACGATAGTGGCAGCACAGCGTGATCTCGAAACCGCCGCCGAGCGCGAGCCCGTTGATCGCGGCCGCCCACGGCTTGCCCGAGGTCTCGATCGAGCGCAGCACCAGCGAGAAGCGGCGGCTCTGGTCGAACAGCATCTGGTTCGCCGCGGTCTCGCCCTGCTCCTTGAACACCTTGGCGTAAGCCTGGTTCATGCCTTCGAGCATCGACAGGTCGGCGCCGGCGCAGAACGCGTCCTTGGCGGAGGTGATGACGACGCCCTTCACCGCGGCGTCGGCCGTTGTCGCCTTGACGATCGCGTCGAGCTCGCTGGTCGAGGTCTCGTCGAGCACGTTCATCGAACGGCCTGGGATGTCCCAGGTGACGAGCGCGATGCCGTCTGCGTCGGTCTCAACCCTGAAGTTCTTGTACGACATGTGGTGCTCCCTCGGTGCCAGCAGCCAGTGTTCGGCGCGGCGGTTGATGGTGATCTCGTAGGGTGGGCAAAGGCGCTCTAGCGCCGTGCCCACCGTCACTTGCGGAGATATCAATGGTGGGCACGCTTCGCTTTGCCCACCCTACGGACCTGCTCGTCACACCCGCTCGATGATGGTCGCGGTGCCCATGCCGCCGCCGATACACAGCGTGACCAGGGCGGTGGATTTGTTGGTGCGCTCGAGCTCGTCGAGCACGGTGCCGAGGATCATCGCGCCCGTCGCCCCGAGCGGATGGCCGAGCGCGATGGCGCCGCCATTGACGTTGATCTTGGCATTGTCGATGTCGAAGGCCTGGATGTAGCGCAGCACGACCGAGGCGAAGGCCTCGTTGAGCTCGAACAGGTCGATGTCCGACTTCTTCATGCCGGAGCGCGCGAACAGCTTTTCGGTGACGTCGACCGGACCGGTCAGCATCATCGCCGGCTCGGAGCCGATGTTCGCAAACGCGCGGATTTTTGCGCGCGGCTTCAAGCCGTATTTGCTAGCGGCTTCCTTGCTGCCGAGCAGCACGGCGCCGGCGCCATCGACGATGCCCGACGAATTGCCGGCATGATGCACGTAATTGACGCGCTCGATCTCCGGATGGGACTGGATCGCGACGCCGTCGAAGCCGCCCATCTGCGCCATCATCGTGAACGAGGGCTGCAGCTGCGCCAGCGACTGCATCGTCGTCGAGGGACGCATGTGCTCGTCCTTGGCGAGGATGGTGAGTCCGTTGATGTCCTTCACCGGCACCACGGATTTGTCGAAGCGGCCTTCCTCCCAGGACTTCGCGGCGCGCTGCTGGCTCTGCACCGCGTAAGCATCGACGTCATCGCGCGAAAAACCGTATTTGGTGGCGATCAGATCGGCCGAGACGCCCTGCGGCATGAAATAGGCCGGCACGGCCATCGACGGATCCATCGGCCAGGCGCCGCCGGAGGCGCCGATGCCGACGCGGCTCATCGATTCGGCGCCGCCGCCGATCACCAGCTCATGCTGGCCGCTCATCACCTGCGCGGCCGCAAAGTTCACGGCGTCGAGGCCGGAGGCGCAGAAGCGGCTGATCTGCACGCCGGGCACGGCTTCGCCGAGACCGGCCTTCAGTGCGGCGAAGCGCGCGATGTCGGAGCCGGCTTCGCCGACCGGATCGACCACGCCGAGGATGACGTCGTCGACGGAGTCTTGCGGCAGGTTGTTGCGGTCCTTCAGCGCCTTAAGCGGCACGGTCGCGAGCGCGAGCGCGGTGACTTCGTGCAGCGCGCCGTCCGCCTTGCCGCGGCCGCGGGGGGTCCGAACGTGGTCGTAGATGAATGCCTCAGGCATGACGCCCTCCTGATGTGATGTTCGAATTTCGAAGACGCGGAAGCAGCCTCAGAACGCTTCCGCCGGCAATTCCATGATGGTGGCGCAGCCGGACTGGATGCGGGCGAGATTGGCGGCGGTCTCCGGCAGCATCCGCTCCATGAAGAAACGGCCGGTGACGAGCTTGGTCGAGAGATAGGGCGTCGCCCCGCTCTCGGCAATCTTGGCATTCGTCACCTTGGCCATCTTGGCCCACATGTAGCCGAGCGCGACGAAGCCGAAGAGATTCAGGTAATCGGTTGCGGCGGCGCCGGCATTGTCGGGCTTCGCCATCGCGTTCTGCATCAGCCAGGTCGTGGCCTGCTGGAGATGGCCGAGCGAGGTCGACAGCGGCGTGATGAACGGCTTCAGCGCCTCGTCGCCGCCGTTCTCCTTGGCGAAGGCCATGACTTCGCCGAAGAAGGCCATGATGGCGCGGCCGCCGTCGCGCGGCAGCTTGCGGCCGACCAGATCGAGCGCCTGGATGCCGTTGGCGCCTTCATAGATCATGGCGATGCGCGCATCGCGCACGAACTGCTCCATGCCGTGCTCGGCGATGTAGCCGTGGCCGCCATACATCTGCTGCGCCTGCACCGCGTTGGCGAAGCCGTAATCGGTGAGGAAGCCCTTCAGCACCGGCGTCATCAGGCCCATGTGATCGTCGGCGGCCTGGCGATCTTTGGGGTCCTCGGAGCGGTGGGCGACGTCGCTCTTCAGCGCGGTCCACATCACGAAGGCGCGCGCGGCTTCGTTGAAGGAACGGATCGAGAGCAGCGTGCGGCGCACGTCGGGGTGAACGATGATCGGATCGGCCTGCTTGTCCGGCGCCTTGGCCCCGGTCAGCGAACGGCCCTGGATGCGCTCGCGGGCATAGGCGACCGCGTTCTGATAAGCGACCTCGGACTGCGCGAGGCCCTGCACGGCAACGCCGAGCCTCGCCTCGTTCATCATCACGAACATGCCCTGCATGCCCTTGTTCTCTTCGCCGATCAGCCAGCCGGTGGCGTTGTCGTAGTTCATCACGCAGGTCGAATTGCCGTGGATGCCCATCTTGTGCTCGATCGAGCCGCAGACGACGCCGTTGCGGGCGCCGACTGAGCCATCCGGATTCACAAGGAACTTGGGCACCACGAACAGCGACACGCCCTTGATGCCGGCGGGTGCGCCCTCGATGCGCGCGAGCACGAGGTGGATGATGTTGGGGGCGAGGTCATGCTCGCCGGCCGAGATGAAGATCTTGGTGCCCGTGATCTTGAAGCTGCCGTCGGCCTGCCGCACCGCCTTGGTGCGGAGCATGCCGAGATCGGTGCCGCAATGCGGCTCGGTCAGGTTCATGGTGCCGGTCCATTCGCCGGCGACCATCTTGGGCACGTAGGTCTGCTTCTGCTCGGGCGAACCATGAACGATCAGCGCCGCGGTCGCGCCCATGGTGAGGCCGCCATACATCGAGAACGCCATGTTGGCGGAGATCTGGAATTCGTTGACGGCCTGCGAGAGCGTCACCGGCAGGCCCTGGCCGCCGAACTCGGTCGGCGCCGACAGACCGAGCCAGCCGCCCTCCGCGACCTGCTTGAACGCTTCCTTGAAACCCTTCGGTGTGGTGACGCTGCCGTCATCGGCGCGCTTGCAGCCTTCAAGATCGCCGACGCGATTGAGCGGCTGCAGCACCTCTTCGGCGAGCTTGGCGGCTTCGCCGAGAATGGCTTCGCGCACGTCGCTCGAGGCGTCGGAGAAGCCGGCCAGATTGTCGTAGCGGTCGATCTGGAAGACGTCGTTGAGCAGGAAGTTCACGTCTTCGACGGGGGCTTTGTAGATCGGCATTGCGGTCTCCCGGCAGAGGGCTTGAAGGATGATGTTGGGCTTATGATTGGGCGGCGGCAAGCTGCTCCGCCATCAGGCGGTGCAGCATGTTGATCGCCTTGAGCGGACGCACCATCACCTTGAAATGGGTGATGTGTCCCTCGGCATCGAAGCTGATGATGTCGACGCCGTTGATCTCGATACCGTCGATGACATTCTTGAATTCGAGCACGGCGCCGTTGTCGCTGCGCCATTCACCGACATAGGTGAAGCCGGGACCGCCGAGCACTTGCTCGGCGCTGGAGAGGTATTTGAAGGTGATGTCGCGTCCGCGCTGCGGCGAATGCACGACAGGGCTTTCGAAGACGGCATCGGGGTGCAGCAGGTCCCACAGCGCGGCGCGGTCGTGAGACTTCATGTAGGCGTACCAGGAGTCGAGACCGGTCATTCTCGGGTGCCTCCCTCAAGGCCTTATCAAAATGCGAAAACAACCCCATGCACAGTAGCGAGCTGATTGATTTCGTTGAGCTTTTACAGGCCGGATTTTGACACCGCCCTGCACGCTTCATATGCACATTGACGCATATGCGCGGATACGCATAAAGTCAAGCGAGTTCGATACTGGAGAAGGAGGCCGGTCATGGCACTGGGCGACGCAATCCTCGCATGCCTGACGGAACGCCCGATGACGGGCTACGAGCTCGCCAAGACATTCGACTCCTCGATCGGCTTCTTCTGGAAGGCCGACCACCAGCAGATCTACCGCGAACTCTCCAAGCTGCGCGACCGCGGCCACATCCAGGGCCGCGAGGTCGTGCAAACAGGCAAGCCCAACAAGCTGGTTTATACGCTCACTCCGGAGGGTCGAACAGCGCTGCGGCACTGGGCCGCGCGGCCAAGCACGCCGGCCTCGACCAAGGACGACCTGCTGGTCCGCCTCCATGCGCTCGACAGCATCGACATCGAGCCATTGCGCACCGATCTGATGGCCCGCCTGGAACACCACCGCGACCGCCACGCCAATTACGAGCGCATCCTGAAGAAGCGCTTCCCTGAGGGCACCGCCGAGGGACGGCTCGACCTCGGAAACCTGCTCCTGCTCCGCTTGGGCGCCCGGCATGAGCAGATGGTGGCCGACTTCTGCGAAGAGACGCTCGATGCGCTGTCGGCGATGACCGGCAGGGGCACGGTGGTGCCGTTGGAAGACGGCAAGCGCGAGGGGAAGGGGTAGGCGCTCGCGAGGCGCGAGCGGGTCTTGGAGCCCGAGACCTATCTCTGCCGGACTGGACGCGGTGACATCGGCGCCCGCTAGGGACCGGTACGACCAGTACAGACCTCAGCGCCCCGCCGCGCGCTTGGGCGTGATGGCTTTCCGCTTTCCAGCTGGGACCGGGTCCTTATGGGTGCGCTTGTCGCTTCGAAGAACGATCTTTTTGAGGGTCGTGTCGATCTCCGACTGCCAGCCACGGCCCTTCTTCCTAAAGAAGCCAACAACCTCAGGGCTCAAGCGGATCGATACCGGAACTTTCTTAGGCGCTCTCTGAGGCCCTCGCTTTCGTCCAAATACCGACAAAACATCTGGCGACAGCACCTCTTCCGGGTTCTTCGCCCGAGCAAAATCCGCTGCGGTCCACTCCGGGTTCTCCGGATCATCAACGACCTTTTTTCGTGAGACCATATTGCTCAATCTCCTTTTCGGTGGCGGGGCGAAGGCTGATCGCCCGGACCCTCTTGCACCCGTCCTCAGCTCCGTGACGGTGAATGCGAGGACAAAGGCACCCTTGCCGATGAATCCAAAGCCGCGATATCGGGTCTCGCCGTAGTTCTTGCGGTCGTCCTGCAGGATCTTGACCGGACTGAACTCGCGGGCTCGCGCGAGCCTAATCCCGTGCTTGTCGAGATTGGACGCGTCCTTTTTCAGGTCAAACTCGATATCAAGCATTCGCAATTTGTATACACAATTTGAGAGGCTCGCGCAAACCGCGTGTGTACAGGCTGCCTGAGAGCAGTCTCATGTCGGGCCAGCATGCCGGAGAAACCACCGGAAGCCGAGAAGCTCTAGCGTACTCGGGGGCCTACCCGTCACGGCTGGAAAACGCCCCCCCGGTTCCCCCCGCCCAACTTTAAGACACCGTCAACGCGTTCCTTAACCCGTTATTTACCGTAACGGACAAAAGTCGGTTTTCGAGGCAGACGACCCGCGCCAAATCCGATTGTCTTGCAATCGGCACGCGTGGGGAGACTGGAGGCGCCGGGTGGGGCGCCGGAGTCGGAACCGGACAGAGTCATGAATTCGCGCGTATCGTGGAGTGTTGACGGCATCGATCCATCCGTCAGGGAGCGGGCCGAAGCTGCTGCGCGTCGTGCCGGCATGTCACTCAACGATTGGCTGAACTCCACCCTCGGCGAGACTGCTCCCCCGAACTTTCGCGAACCTTACGACCAGCGGCCGCAAGCTCCGCCCGCTCCGAGCCAGGAAAGCCGCGAAGTCGCCGACATCCACCAGCGGCTCGACGCGATCACCCAGCAGATCGAACGGATCTCCAAGCCCGCGCAGCGCCGGGATTCGTCACGACAGGATTCATCGCGGCAGGACCCTTCGCGGCCAGACGTCGCGCGCGAGCAGGGCGTTGCGCGCCAGCTCAACGATGCGATCTCGCGGCTCGATGCGCGGCTGTCGCAAATCTCCAGGCCGCCGCAGCCTCAACCGCAGCAGCCTCCGGCTCCGCGCCCCGCGCCGGCCGACGCGCGCCAGCGCCAGGCCGATGCGGTCGAGCGCGCGGCAGCGCAGGTCTATCGCAACGCCCCGCCCCTGAGCCCCGCGTCGTTCGACGTCGCCGTCGCCGAGATCACCGCGCGGCAAAGCGAGCTCGACGGCTTTACGCCGCGGCAAATGCCGCCGCGTGCCGCGCCCTCGATCGCGCCCAACGCCGCTCCCTGGGCCGCCCCTGTCGCACCTCCGATGGCGCCGCCCGCGCCAGCCTATGCTCCGCCGCCACCGCAGCCGGGGCCGGATTTTTCCGCGCTCGAGCGCCATCTGCTCAAGATCACGAGCCAGATCGAGTCGCTGCAGCGCCCCGACAATACCGAGCAGGCGATCGATGCGTTCCGCAGCGAGCTTGCCGAGATCCGCAATGCCATCACCGAGGCGATGCCGCGGCGCGCGATCGAGTCGATCGAGAACGAGATCCGCTCGCTGCACCGACGGATCGACGAGACGCGTTCCAACGGCACCGACGGCCAGGTGCTGTCGGGTATCGAGCACGCGCTGTCCGACATCAAGCAGGTGCTGCGCACGCTGACGCCGGCGGAGCAGCTCACCGGCTATGACGAGGCGATCCGCAATCTCGGCGCCAAGCTCGACCTGATCCTGCGCGCCAATGACGATCCCTCGACGGTGCATCAGCTCGAAAGCGCGATCGCAGCGCTGCGCGGCATCGTCTCCAACGTCGCCTCCAACGAAGCGCTCGCACGCCTGTCCGAAGACGTGCAGATGCTGTCGTCCAAGGTCGACCAGGTCACCCGCGCCTCCGGCCAGGGCGACAGCTTTGCGGTGTTGGAGCAGCGCATCGCGGCGCTCACCGCGGCGCTGGAAACGCGCGAGCGGCCGCAGGCCACCGAGAGCACCGAGCACCTGGAATCCGCCATCCGCGCGCTGTCGGACCGCTTCGACCGCATGCAGGTCGGCAACGATTCGGCCTCGACCTTTGCCCATCTCGAACAGCGCGTCTCGTATCTGCTGGAGCGGATCGAAGCCGCCGCCGATCCGCGCAACGGCAATTTGAGCCGCGTCGAGGACGGGCTGCACGACATCCTCAGGCACCTCGAGCGGCAGCAGGCGACCTATTCCGCGCTGGCCGAGAGCCGCAGTTCCGCGGCCCCGGCCGATTCCGGAATGGTCGATCTGGTCAAGCGCGAACTGTCCGACATCCGCTTCAGCCAGGCCGAGACCACCCGCAGCACCCAGGACTCGCTCGACGCCGTCCACAGTGCGCTCGGCCATGTCGTCGACCGCCTTTCCATGATCGAGGGCGATCTGCGCGCGGTGCGCACCGCGCCGCCGGCCCCTGCAGTGCAGCCGATGCCGATGGCCGCTCCCATGGAGCCCGCGCCGCCGATGGCGCGTGAGCCGCGGCCGCAGGCCCAGCAGCCGAAATACGATCCGAAGCCCGAGCTGCCGAACCCCGCCGCGCAGCAACACGGCCAAAGCGCCTTCTCACAAGGCGCCTTCTCCGCCGCGCCGCGTGAATTCCATGCCGCGGCCCCCGCCGCGCCGCCGCCGGTGCCATCGGCACCACCGGTCCCGCCGCGCGCGATCAGCGAGATCCTCGAGCCGCACACGGTGCCCGCGCGCGCCGCGCTCGCGCCGGAATTGCCGCCGGATCATCCGCTCGAGCCGGGCACACGGCCCGGTGGGCGCGTTGCCACGCCGTCGGAACGCATCGCCGCCTCCGAGAGCGCGATCAGCGACATTCCCGCCGCCGCGAAGGAGCCGGTGTCGTCGTCGAGCTTCATCGCAGCCGCCCGCCGTGCCGCTCAGGCCGCCGCCGCGCAGCCGGAAAAGCCGGCCCGCGGTGCCAAGGGCAGTGCGAAGGCCGGCGCCGATCGCGCCAAGGACAAGGGCAAGGACGGCGGCTCGACCATCACTTCGAAGATCCGCTCGCTGCTGGTCGGCGCGAGCGTGGTCGTGATCGTGCTCGGCACCTTCAAGATGGCGATGAACCTGCTGGAGGGCAGCCCGCCGCCGGCGCCGCAGGCCATGGACAATACGCTGAGCCAGCCCGCGCCGCAGGCTCCGCCGCCGCCGGTGATCGAGAACAAGCCCGCCACGCCCGAGCAGGTCACGCCCTCGATGACCTCGCCGACGCCGATCGGCCGGCAATCCCAGAACAACGCCGCTCCGGCCCCGGGCAGCTCGGCCTCGGTTGAAATTCCGCCCGCGCCCGCCGCAGCCGTGCCGCCGCCTGCCGCGAGCAGCGACGTCACCGGCGCGCTGTCGGGCACGAGCCGCGCCAAGCTCGGCATGATCCAGGTGCCGTCGAGCGAAAAGCTGCCCGACGGCATCGGCGGCCCGCTGCTGCGCACCGCCGCGATGAAGGGCGATGCGACCGCGGCCTACGAGATCGGCCTGCGCTTTGCCGAAGGCAAGGGTGTTGCCACGAATTACGACGAAGCGGCCAAATGGTACGACCGCGCGGCGCAGGCCGGCGTGGTGCCGGCGACCTTCCGCCTCGGCACGCTCTACGAGAAGGGCCTCGGCGTGAAGAAGGACGCCGACGTCGCCCGCCGCTACTACACCCAGGCCGCCGAGCGCGGCAACGCCAAGGCGATGCACAATCTTGCGGTACTCGACGCCGATGGCGGCGGGCGCGGCGCCAACTACAAGAGCGCGGCACAGTGGTTCCGCAAGGCCGCCGATCGCGGCGTCGCCGACAGCCAGTTCAACCTCGGCATCCTCTATGCCCGCGGCATCGGCGTGGAGCAGAACCTCGCCGAATCCTACAAATGGTTCAGCCTGGCCGCCGCGCAGGGCGATACTGACGCGTCCGGCAAGCGCGACGACGTCGCCAAGCGCCTCGACCCGCAATCGCTCGCCGCGGCCAAGCTTGCGATCCAGACCTTCAGCGCCGAGCCGCAGCCCGACGACGCCGTCAACGTTGCGGCCCCGAACGGCGGCTGGGACAGCGCGCCGCAGGCAAGCGCCAAGCCGGCACCGAAGGCGGTTGCAAGCAAGAAGTCGGCCTCGGCGGCGCATTAAACTTTAAATAGAACGAAACGAGCCGCGCACTCGGTGCACCTCTCGCGCTTGCGGGGGATGTCGACGCGCGAAGCGCGGCGGGTGGGGGTTCTCTCCTCTGGGCAGTCCCACTGCTGAAATACCCTCTCCCCAACCCTCCCCCGCAGGCGGGGGAGGGAGCGCACCACCGGTGTCGAAACGATCGAGTCTCTTTTTCCTCTTTTCTTCACCCATTCACCACGCCCGACATTCCCCGTCCCTCCCCGCTCCGAATTCCGCTATTGAAGGACGCGGCAATCGTTCCGACCATCCGGCGGGCATTGCGCAATCGATCCGTCCCGCCGGAGCGTGGTCTCTCGATGCAGCTCTACCTCCCCATTGCCGATCTTCCGGTCAACGTCTTCCTGGTGCTGGCGATGGGCGCCGCGGTCGGCTTCGTCTCGGGCATGTTCGGAATCGGCGGCGGCTTCCTGATGACGCCGCTGCTGATCTTCATCGGCATCACGCCGGCGGTGGCGGTCGCCTCGGTTGCGAGCCACATCGCGGCTTCCTCGTTTTCCGGCGCGCTGTCCTACTGGCGGCGGCGCGCGATCGATCCGGCGCTGGCGGGCGTGTTGCTCTCCGGCGGCGTGACCGGCACGGCGCTGGGGGTGTGGACCTTCACGCAGCTGCGCGCGCTCGGCCAGCTCGACCTGATGATCGCGCTCTCCTACGTCGTGCTGCTCACCACCGTCGGCAGCCTGATGTTTTCGGAAGGACTGCGCGCCCTGATGCGGACCCGGCGCGGCGCGCTGCCGCCGCGACGCACCCACAACTGGATCCACGGCCTGCCGCTGAAGATGCGGTTCAAGCGCTCCAAGATCTATCTCTCGGTCATCCCGGTGGTGATCGTCGGCATCATGATCGGCTTCATCGGCGCCATCATGGGTATCGGCGGCGGCTTCATCCTGGTGCCGATCATGATTTATCTCCTGCGGGTGCCGACCTCGACGGTGATCGGAACCTCGATGGTGCTGACGCTGGTCACGATGCTGTTCGCGACCATGCTGCACGCGGTGACCAATCATCTCGTCGATGCCGTGCTGGCGCTGATCCTGATGGTCGGCGGCGTCACCGGCGCGCAGTTCGGCGTCCGTGCCGGACAGAAGATTCGCGGCGAGCAACTGCGGCTGCTGCTCGGACTTCTGATCCTCTCGGTCGGGATCCGCTTCGCGGTCGAACTGGTGATCCAACCCTCGGATCTCTTCACTATCCGCGAGTTGGGGGCGAGCGGATGATGCGCGCGCTTCTCATTTTCTGTGTCATCCTGCTGCTCGGCTCCGCCGCGCGCGCCGAGCGGCTGATCGTGTCAGTCTCCAACCACCGCGTCACGGTGACCCCAAACTATTCCGGCGAGGAGCTGGTGCTGTTCGGCTCGGTCGAGAAAGACGCGACGACGCCCGCCGATCGCACCGCCTACGATCTCGTCGTCACCGTGATGGGTCCGCGCGCCGACATGGTGACGCGGCGCAAGGAACGCACCTTCGGCATCTGGATCAACACCGACTACCGGCAGTTCCTGCAGGTGCCGAGCTATCTGGCGCTGTTCGCCAACCGCTCCTTCGACGCGATCACCTCGCCCGAGATCGCGCGGCGCCAGCAGATCGGGCTGAACAACGTGCTGCTGACGCAGCGGGTCAGCGGCGACTTTGCCGACGTGGTGCCGAATGACGCGTTCCGCTCGGCCTTCATTCGCCTGCGCACCCAGCGCGGGCTCTATCGCGAAGATCCGAGCGCCGTGACGTTCCTGACGCCGACGCTGTTCCGCACCGGCATTCCGCTGCCGGCGGAGGTGCCGATCGGCACCTACGAGGTCGAGATCAGGCTGTTTGCGAACGGCGCGTTCATCGGCAAGACCGAGACCGCGTTCGAGATCGTCAAGGTCGGCTTCGAGCAGTTCGTCGCCACCACAGCGCGGCAGAACGGGCTGATCTACGGCCTCGTCACCGCCGCGATGGCACTGATGACGGGATGGATGGCGTCGATCGTGTTCAGGAAGGATTGAGGGGCGCAGTCACGCGCCGTTCTCTCTCGTCATCGCCCGGCTTGACCGGGCGATCCAGTATTCCAGAGGCCAGCGTTAGGGAGCTCACTCTTGCAACATCCGCCGCGGCGTACTGGATGCCCCGGTCAAGCCGGGGCATGACAGCGGAGGCAGTGGAGATTACGGCGCCTCGATCACCGTCGGCACGCCCGGCTCCAGCAGGCGCAATCGCGTCCCGAAACCGAGCACGTCGAAGGTCTTGCGCAGATCCTCGCTGTTCTGGCGGAAATGCGCCCAGCCTTCGGTATGCACGGGCACGATCGTCGCATCGGGGAAGGCGCGTGCGGTCTCGATGGTGTCGTTGGTGTCCATGGTGAGATGGAACGGCCCGCGCGTCTGCGCCGCGCCCGCGAAAGGCAGAACCACGCCGCATTTGAAGCGGCGCGCGACTTCGGCGACGCCGTCGAACCAGGTGGTGTCGCCGCTGATATAGACCGCGCTGGTGTCCTTGCGGCTCGACTGCACGACGAAGCCAACCACGTCGCCCGACAGCGGCTCGATGCCGGCCGGGCCGTGGCGTGCCGGCGTCGCGGTGATCGTCAGCGTGTTGCCGTCGCGGTCCTTCAGATGCGCGGTCGCCCAGGGCGCGAGCCCTTCGACATGGCCGCCGAGGCGCTTTGCGCCCGCCTCCGTCGTCAGCACGCGCTTGACCTTATGGAGATAGTCGCGGCCGGAATTGTCGAGATTGTCGGAATGCTGGTCGTGGCTGAGCAGCACGGCATCGACCGGGCCGATCGCATCGGGCCTCATGGCTGGGCCGACGGTCTTCTCCAGCTTCACATGCGGCAATTGATAGGCGCCGGGCGCATCGAATGTGGGATCCGTGAGCAGGCGGAAACCGTCGATCTCGATCAGCGCCGTCGGACCGCCGATCAGGGTGATGGCAATGGGCATGGGAATTCTCCTCTTACACGACGGGCTTTGCGGGACGGGTCACCAGGTAGATGCCGAGCGCGACCGGAATGATGCCGAGGAGATCACGGGCCTCGACGTGCTCTCCTAGGACCAGATACGCGAACAGCATGCCGAGCGGCGGCATCAGGAAATGATACGCGCTGGCGGCGGTCGCGCCGCACACTTTCAGGAGATGGAACCAGAGCCAATAGGCGAGGATGGAGCCGCCGAGCACGAGGAACGCGAAGGCCCCGATCAGGCCCGGCGTGACATCGATCGCGTGCACGTCTGCGAAGGTGAACGCGACCGGCGTCAGCACGATGCCGGCGGCCAAGTTCTGCACGCCATTGCCGATCCACAAGGAGCCTTTCGGCGCCAGCAGCTTGAACAAGATGGTGCCGGCGACGAGCGAGGCCAGCGAGGCCAGCGTGAAGACGATGCCGTGCAGGGAATCCGTGCCGACCGACAGGCGATGCCAGACGATCAGCGTCACGCCGGTGATGCCTAGCAGCAGGCCGCCGGCCTTGCGCCAGGTCATGCCTTCGCCGAGCAGCAGCGCGGCGAGCGCGGCGGTGAAGACCGGATTGGCCGAGACGATCAGGCCGCCGAGACCGGCCGAGACCGATTGCAGGCCGGTGTAGCCGAGGCCGAGATAGAGCGCGTTGTTGGCAATCCCAAGCACCGCGAAGATCACCGTATCGCGCCACGACAACGACCAATCGCCGCGGATCAGCGTGGCGCCCAGGATCAAGATGCCGGCGAGCGAAAAGCGCGCCGCGAGCAGGATCAGCGGCGGACAATGGGTGACGCCGATCTTGCCGGCGACAAAGGCGTAGCTCCAAAGCAGGCAGAACAGGCCGATGGCGAGCGGCAACGTGTTGAAGCGGCGGCTGGGGACTGAAATCGAGGGGGCGAGCGACATGGGGCATTCTCCTGAGCCTCGATCTAGGGACCCCGCTTGTCATTTGGAAATTAAATGATTAACTCCTCGTCAGTTGATTTTCGAATGGAGGCCGCCATGCTCGATCTCGAGCTGCTGCGCAGCTTCGTCTCGGTGGTCGAGGCCGGCGGCTTCACCCGCGCCGGCGAGCGCGTCCATCGCACGCAATCGACCGTCAGCCAGCAGATCAAGCGGCTGGAGGACGATATCGGCCAGGTGCTGCTGCATCGCGACGGCAAGAACGTGCGCCCGACCGAGGCCGGCGAGCGGCTGCTGTCTTATGCCCGGCGGCTGCTCTCGCTCGCCGAGGAAGCGCGCGACGTGCTGCGCCAGCCGGATGGCGAGGGCGCGATCCGGCTCGGCATCCCCGAGGATTTCGCGGCTTACCGGCTCACCAAATTACTGGGGGCGTTCTCGCGTTCGCATCCGGGCCTGCGGCTCGACGTGCGCGCCGATCAGAGCAAGCACCTGGCGCGCGATCTCGAACGCGGCGAACTCGACCTTGCGCTGTTCAAGCGTGCGGCCGGCGAGAAGGGCGCGATCGCGGTTTGGCCGGAGCGCGTGCACTGGGTCACCAGCAAGAGCCATCCGGTCGATGTCCACGCCGCGTCCGTGCCGCTGATCGGCTTCCCGGCCGGCTGCCTCTACCGGGCCGGCGCCATCCACGCGCTGGAAAGCGTCGGGCGCGCTTGGCACATGGCCTATTCCTCGTCGAGCCTGTCGGGCATCCAGGCCGCGGTCGCCGCCGGCATGGGGCTGAGCATCCTGTCGGAAATGTCGATCCAGTCCGACCACCGCGTGCTGACGGCAAAGGACGGTTTTGCGCCGATCAACAAGACCGAGGTCGCCCTGATGGCCTCGCCCGATGCGAGCCCGGCAACGCTGCGCCTTGCGGATCGTCTCGCCGAATTTTGCGATGCGGTGCAGGCCAAGGCGGCGTGAAGCCGCTCGGCAGTTTCACAGACCATTCCTCCACACTGATGGCTGAATTGATCGGCAATCTGCCGCCGAATCCCGGTTTCTCCGTGCTCGCCCGGGTTCCCAAATCGGCCCGTTCCTTGCATAAATTTACGCCAGCGCAGTGCAAGGCCGCATCGGCGACAGTTCCGGTGCAGGGGCAAGACGCGTAAAGTTTAGTGGTGTGTTCGACCAGGAAGTGACGGCTTTGCAAGATCAATCGTTCCAGCCCAGTTTTCCCGCCCCCGGCCAGCCGATCGACGAACTCGCGCTGGCCGAGATCAAGGGCACGATCCTGGCGAAGCTGCGCCTTGCCATCGGCAAGGATGCGGGCATGGCGACCAAGCACGACTGGTACCAGGCCGCAGCGCTGGCGCTGCGCGACCGTGTCGTGCATCGCTGGCTCACGGCCGAGAAGCACAGCTACGATGCGGGCCGCAAGCGCGTCTATTATCTCTCGCTCGAATTCCTGATCGGCCGTCTCTTCAGCGACGGGCTCAACAACATGGGCCTGCTCAAGATCTTCGAGGTCGCGCTCGGCGATCTCGGCGTCTCGCTGCCGGAGCTGCGCAAATGCGAGCCGGACGCAGCGCTCGGCAATGGCGGCCTTGGGCGGCTTGCCGCCTGCTTCATGGAGAGCATGGCGACGCTGTCGATCCCCGCGATCGGCTACGGCATCCGTTACGATTACGGCCTGTTCCGCCAGATCATCAACCAGGGCTGGCAGCAGGAATATCCGGACGAATGGCTGAGCTTCGGCAATCCCTGGGAATTGCAGCGACCCGAAGTGATCTACGACATCAATTTCGGCGGCGGCGTCGAGCATGTCGACGACAAGGGTCGCGACCGCGCGATCTGGCATCCGGGCGAGACGGTGCAGGCGATCGCCTACGACACGCCGATCGTCGGCTGGCGCGGCCAGCACGTCAACGCGCTCCGGCTGTGGTCGGCGCGCTCGCCCGATCCGCTGAAGCTGGATGCCTTCAACAAGGGCGACTATGTCAGCGCCACCGCCGAGCAGTCGCGCGCGGAAGCGATCTGCAAATTCCTCTATCCGAACGACGAGAGCCCGGCGGGCCGCGAGCTGCGGCTGCGCCAGGAATATTTCTTCGTCTCGGCCTCGCTGCAGGATCTGATCAAGCGGCACCTTGCCTCCGACGGCCAGCTGCGCAGCCTGTCGAGCAAGGTCGCGGTGCAACTCAACGACACCCATCCGAGCCTTGCCGTCACCGAGCTGATGCGCATCCTCGTCGACCTCCACAATTTCCGCTGGGACGAGGCCTGGAAGGTCACGGTCGCCACGCTGTCCTACACCAACCACACGCTGCTGCCCGAGGCGCTGGAGACCTGGCCGGTCGAGCTGTTCGAGCGGCTGCTGCCGCGGCATCTCGAGATCATCTACCGCATCAACGTGCAGCATCTGGCGCTGGCCGAAGCGCGCGCCCCCGGCGACATCGACTTCCGTGCCTCGGTCTCGCTGATCGACGAGAAGAGCGGGCGCCGTGTCCGCATGGGCCAGCTCGCCTTCGTCGGCTCGCACCGCATCAACGGCGTCTCGGCGATGCATTCGGACCTGATGCGCGAGACCGTGTTCCACGATCTCAACCATCTCTATCCCGGCCGCATCACCAACAAGACCAACGGCATCACCTTCCGCCGCTGGCTGATGCTGGCGAACCCGAAGCTGACCGACCTGTTGCGCGAGACCTGCGGCGAGGCGGTGCTGGACGATCCCACCCAGCTCAGCCTGATCGAGGCGCGCGCCAGCGACGTCGAATTCCAGAAGAAGTTCCGCAACGTCAAGCTTCACAACAAGACCGCGCTGGCGCGCCTGATCGGCGAACGGCTCGGCATCAAGGTCGACCCGACCGCGCTGTTCGACGTGCAGATCAAGCGCATCCACGAATACAAGCGCCAACTCCTCAACGTCATCGAGACCGTCGCGCTGTACCAGGCGATCAAGGACGATCCCACCGGCAATTGGGTGCCGCGCGTGAAGATCTTCGCGGGCAAGGCGGCGGCGAGCTATCGCTATGCCAAGCTGATCATCAAGCTGATCAACGACGTCGCGGAGGTCGTCAACAACGATCCCGCGATCGGCGGCAAGCTCAAGGTCGTGTTCCTGCCGGACTACAATGTCAGCCTCGCCGAAGTGATCATTCCCGCGGCCGATCTGTCCGAGCAGATCTCGACCGCCGGCATGGAGGCGTCCGGCACCGGCAACATGAAGCTGTCACTGAACGGCGCCCTCACCATCGGCACGCTCGACGGCGCCAATATCGAGATCCGCGACCATGTCGGCGCGGAGAACATCGCGATCTTCGGCATGGAAGCCGGCGACGTGATGATCCGGCGCAAGCAGGGGCTGGACGCCTCCGACCTGATCCGCAATTCGCCGAAGCTCTCGCGCGCCATCAACGCGATCGGCGCCGGCGAGTTCTCACCCGGCGATCCCGGGCGCTTCGAATCGATCGCGCATGCGCTGCGCTATCTGGACCATTACATGGTCAGCGCCGATTTCGATTCCTATTACGAGGCGCAGCGCAGCGTCGACGCGCGCTGGCTGGTCTCGCCGGCCTGGACCCGCGCCTCCATCCTCAACGTCGCGCGCATGGCCTGGTTCTCCTCGGACCGCACCATCCGCGAATATGCCGAGGAGATCTGGAACGTGCCGGTGAACCCGACCACGCCGCTGCTGCCCAATCTGCGCGACGCCGCCGGCTGATTTTTCCGCGGCGTGGAAGCGGCTACGTGCGAGGTCATTGCGCGAACCGGCGTCGGACGTGATATGACGTCCGACATTGAAAGCCGGATCAGACAATGCACGCCAAGCTTCCCCACCCCTTCGACGACGCCACCCGCGTCACCGCCGGCGACTCCAGCTGGCAGGGGCACACCAGCGACGATTACTGGGCCTTCGTCGGTCCGTTCGGCGGCGTCACCGCCGCGACGATTCTGCGCGCGCTGATCGAGCATCCGCAACGCGCCGGCGATCCGCTCGCGCTCACCGTCAATTATTGCGCGCCGATCGCCAAAGGGCCGTTCGATCTCGACGTGCGGCTGGTGAAGGCCAACCGCTCCAGCCAGCACTGGAGCGTCGAGCTCAGCCAGGGCGGCGGCGAGGTCGCTACGCTCGCCACCGCAGTGTTCGCCGAGCGGCGGCCGTCCTGGGAGCACCGGGTGGCGCAATATCCGGATGCCAAACCGTTCGAGGAGACGCTGCCGTTTCCGAATATCAAGGCATCCTGGGCCAACCAGTACGAATTCCGCTTCGTCGAGGGCGAGATGCGGATCGGGCCGCCGCAGGCCGAGCTCGCCGGCACCTATTCGAAGATCTGGATCAGCGATCGCGAGCCGCGCAAGCTCGACATGCCGTCGCTGATGTCGATGTCGGACGCCTTCTTCGGCCGCATCTTCCACGCGCGGCGCGAGCTGGTACCGTTCGGCACAGTGTCGCTGACGACCTATTTCCACACCGACAGCGACGGGCTCGCGGCCGAGGACATCACGCGCGTGCTGGCGACGGCGGATTCCAAGATCATGCACAAGAGCTACGCCGACCAGAACGCCGAGCTGTGGTCACCGAACGGCCGGCTGCTCGCGACCACGACGCAGATCGCGTATTTCAAGGCGTGAGCGCTTCCACAGACTCGTCATTGCGAGGAGCCCTTGCGACGAAGCAATCCAGACTGCCTCCACGGAGGGATCCTGGATTGCTTCGCTGCGCTCGCAATGACGCGTGGAGGGAGCTCTCACGAAACAAAAAGGGCGGCCCTGCGGCCGCCCTTTGAATTGAAGACTGAGCGAAGATCTTACTCCGCCGCGAGCTTCACGTCCGGCGCGGCGGCGCGGACTTCGGCATCGACCTGGGCTTCGAACTTGGCGAAGTTCTTCTGGAACATGCCGACCAGCGCGCGGGCGGTCTTGTCGAACTCGTCCTTGTCCTTCCAGGTGTTGACCGGGTTGAGGATCTCGGCCGGCACGCCGGGCAGCGCGGTCGGGACCGCGAAGCCGAAATATTTGTCGGTGCGGAATTCGACGTTGCGAAGCGAGCCGTCGAGCGCGGCGGTGAGCAGCGCGCGCGTCACCTTGATCGGCATGCGCGAACCGACACCGTACTTGCCGCCGGTCCAACCCGTGTTGACCAGCCAGCAATCGACATTGTGCTGGGCGATGAGGTCACGCAGCATGTTGCCGTAAACGGACGGGTCGAGCGGCAGGAAGGGCGAGCCGAAGCAGGTCGAGAATTCCGGCTGCGGCTCGGAGCCCAAGCCGCGCTCGGTGCCGGCGACCTTGGCGGTGTAGCCGGACAGGAAGTGATACATCGCCTGCGCCGGCGAGAGCTTTGCGATCGGCGGCAGCACGCCGAAGGCGTCGGCCGCGAGCATCACCACGTTCTTCGGCTGCGGCGCGCGCCCGGTGCGCGAGGCGTTCGGGATGAAGTCGAGCGGATAGGCCGAACGCGTGTTCTCGGTCTTGGAGCCGTCGTCGAAATCCACCACGCGGGTGTCGTCGTCGAGCACGCAGTTCTCGAGCACCGCGCCGAAGCGGGTCGAGGCGGCGAAGATCTCCGGCTCGGCTTCCTTCGACAGCTTGATGCACTTGGCGTAGCAGCCGCCTTCGAAATTGAAGACGCCGTTCGGGCCCCAGCCGTGCTCGTCGTCGCCGATCAGCGTGCGGTTGGGATCGGCCGACAGCGTGGTCTTGCCGGTGCCCGAGAGGCCGAAGAAGATCGCCGCGTCGCCCTTGGCGCCGACATTGGCAGAGCAATGCATCGGCATCACGCCGCGCTCGGGCAGATAGTAGTTGAGCGTGGTGAAGACCGACTTCTTCATCTCGCCGGCATAATAGGAGCCGCCGATCAGGACGATCTTGCGGGCGAAATCGATCGCGACGACGTTCTCCGACTTGCAGCCATGGCGCTTCGGATCGGCGCGGAAGCTCGGCATGTCGATGATGGTGAGCTCCGGCGTGAACGTCGACAGCTCGATCGCCTCGGGGCGGATCAGGAGCGTGCGAATGAACAGCGAGTGCCAGGCGAGTTCGGTGAAGACGCGCGTCTTGATCCGGTAGGCCGGGTCGGCGCCGCCGTAGAGATCCTGCGCGAACAGCTTCTTGCCTTCGGCGTGCTTGAGGAAGTCCTGATAGAGCGTCTCGAACTGCTCTGCGGTGATGGACTGGTTGCCGGCCCACCACATCTTCTTGTCGGTGGTGGCGTCGCGTACCGTGAACTTGTCCTTCGGGCTGCGACCGGTGAACTCGCCAGTGTCGGCGCAGAGTGCGCCGTCAGCGGACAGCACCGCCTCACCCGCAGCGAGCGAGTATTGATAGAGCTGCGGCGCACCGAGGTTCCAGTGAACCTGCTTGAGATTCCTTAAGCCGAATTTGTCGGCGCCGAAGGCACCGTTGCGCACGCCCGTCTCTTGCACGAAAAATCCTCCTAGAACCCGCGACATTCAGCGCGACCAAAACTTCGGCACCATCGCGGTCACCGTGATTTATAGGCCAACCGGCCTCGGCTGGACGACCTAATACTGATGAACGCTGGCGTTGCCAAGCCGATCCCATAGGTTTTGGTTTATTCAAGGACCGCGCCAAACGTCGCGCATGTCAGCTCTGAGCACCTGCATCAAAAATCACGGATGATCGCGCAACCAAATACGGGATTCGGCGTTGATTGGGGTTTTTGCAACGCACAATTCCGCCGCCGGCTTATCGTACCTCGCCTTCCCCGATGAGCGCGAACGGCCCCCACATCGCGGGATAGGCGTTGCGCGGCGACGAGGTGTCGTCGACAAACGTTAACATCGCGCGGCGCAAGGCTTCGGCCCGACCGATTTTCGGTTCGTTCTTGAGCAACTCGAAAGTCGAGGTGGTGAGGCGGGTGGCGGCTTCCGAATCCACGGCCCAATGCGAGACCAGCAGCGCGCGGGCTCCTGCGTAGAAGAACGAACGCGCCAATCCCGACAGCGCCTCGGCGCCCGGCTTGTCGCCGGCGATGGTGTTGCAGGCGGACAGCACCACCCAATCGGCGTTGAGCTTGAGCTGGGCCACCTCGCTTGCGGTCAGAAGACCGTCGTCGAGCTCGGACGGTTGATCGGGAATGGACAGCGCCAGCGAAGGCTCGCCCAGTCCCTTGACGTCGCCGGCCACGAGGCCATGGGTGGCGAAGTAGATGATGCCGTATTGGGCAAGCGCTGCACGCTTCAGCGTCGTCTCGCTGGCATCGCGTCCGAGGTGGACGTCGGCATCGGCAGCGCCGACATCCCGCGCCACCGCGTTAAGCTCGTCGGCGGTGTCAGGCAGTTGCGGCAGCGCTTTCGCAAGCTGCGCGCGATCGACGCCGGCACCGCGCCAGAAATCGGTGTAGGCGATCGTCGCGATGCTGCGCGCGGCGACCTTGCCGCCCGCCCCGCGTCGGTCAGCGGGGCCTTCGGTTGCGGGGTTGAAGACGGGGTCGCCGAAGCCGGTCATCGGCTTTGCGCCCTGATCCCTCCGGGCGAAGGCACGCAGCGACTTCAGGGAGATCACCGAGGGCAGCACCGAGACGGCCTGACGTCGCAGCAACCAGGCGGCGTCGCGATAGCCTTCTATCTTGTCCGGAATCGCGGCCTGCGGCTTCTCCGTCACCAGCAGATGAAACGGCAAGGCGGTCAGCGCCGCCGACGGCACGACCAGCAGATTGCGCTTGTCCTTTGTCAGCGCCTCGACCGGTCCGAGCAGCGCGACATGGAGCTCGTTGGCGAGCGCGAGATCGAACAGCCCCGATTTGCCGGAGGCATCGCGCGCCTTGCCGACATCCAGCCCCTTGCGGAACGCCGACACCTTCCGCGCCATCGCGTCCGCACCGAGCGGGATCTCTTTCCAATCCGCACCGTCGCGCGTGATCGCGATGACATAGCTCTGCTTGTCGACGACGGAATAGATCACCATCGCCTCGTCCGCCGACAGCAGCGGCTGGATGTCCTTCACCGCCAGCGGCAGCGGGTTGGAAAGCGAGGCATAGTCGGGAAACTCGAGCGTGAGCGTCTTCTGCAGGCCCGCGCGCTCGTTCGCGATCGCAGCGATCCGCGCGCGGCTGCGCTGCTCGGCTGCGACGTCGCGCTGCGCCGATTGCTTCGATACCGCGGTGATGATCGCCTTGTCGAGCGCCTCGGCCTCGGCGGCAAGATCCTGATCCCGGCGCACCAGCTCGGCGAGCCGGTCGCTGCCGGCGGCCAATCGCACCGCGAGCTTGTTCACGGCAGAGGCGGCCGAAGATTGCGTGCCGCGCTGGATGGCGGCGAGCGCGTCGTCGAGCGCCTTGTCGCTTGCCAGCAGCGCTTGCTGCCGCGCGGCGAACAGGATTGGCAGCACGACGCGCAGCTGCGCCCGATTGCCGGCAAGTGTCTTCTCCGCGAACGGCAAGGCGGCGGCGGTCCGGCCCGACACTTGAAGGAAATTGGCGAGATTGCTGGTCGAGGTCGCGACATCGGGATGGTCGGGTCCAAGCGCCCGCTCGCGGATCGCAAGCGCGCGGCGATAGAGCGGCTCGGCCTCGGCGTAGCGCTGCTGATGCTCGTAGAGCCCAGCGAGATTGTTCAGCGAACGCGCCACGTCGGGATGATCCGCCCCCAGCGCTTTCTCGCGGATCGCGAGCGAGCGCTTGATCGGCGCCTCGGCATCCGCATCGCGGTTGAGGTCGCGATCGACCTGGCCAATGTTGTTCAGGACGGTGGCGACCGCGGGATGCTCGGGCCCGGCGACCTTCTGATAGATCGCGAGCGCACGCTGAAACAGCGGCTCGGCCTCGGCAAAATGCTCCTGCTTGACGTAGAGCGTGGCGAGATTGTTGAGGGCCTGGCCGACATCGGGATGCTCGCGCGACAGCGCCTTTTCGCGAATGGCCAGCGCGCGCCTGAACAGCGGTTCGGCTTCCGTGAAGCGGCTCTGGCGCTGATACAGCGCAGCGAGATTGTTCAGCTCGGGCGCGATCAGGACGGTGTCGAGGCCGAGCGACTTCTCCATCAGCGCGATGGCCCGTTTGTAGACCGGCTCAGCCAGATCATCGCGGCCCTGGCCGGCATGGACCTGGCCGAGATTGTTGAGCGCGGCGGAGAGTTCGCGGCCGTCGCCGCCCTTCTCCAGGCTCGCCACCATGGCCTGCGCCAGCGGCAACGCTTCGGCATATTTGCCGGCCTGGTTGAGTGCGTTGATCCGCGCGCCCTGCGCGGCGAGATCGACCTTCTGGGCGAGAGCCGGCGTGACAAGCAAATTGCCAATCGCGAGCGCCAGCCCCGCAGCCAATGCCAATCGACGACGCGTCATGAACCCTCTCGCTGCGAGCCTTAAGACCTGACCGTCTTGGGTCGCAGCGATGGGTCGCGGCGTTCAAATCCTTGCGTTCTGGTCCATCTTCATGCGCGCTTCACCAGCCAGCCGCACCAGCATCTTGCGCAGCGACGTGCCGTCGGTGACCCGCTCCGGGAAGTCGAGCCGCAGCGCGGTCTGGCCATCCTGCATGTCGAGGCCCTCCGGATCGCAGCCGGTACAGCGCCAGTCGCCCGCGGCCGCGCCTAAAAGCTTGGTCGCGTAGAGGCCCATGGCGTCGCGATGGTCGGCATTCATATGCGCGACGGCGCCCTCCTCCGCCGCCAGCAGATCCTCGGCCCCGGTGAGGTCGGTGAGGAACTGTGCGGGCTCGAGATCGACGATCCGGCCGAAGCCGGCGACCAGGTGGGTTCCCGTCGGGCGGATACGGAAGAAGGAAAAGTCCTTAAAGGAAACAAAGCCCTCCGCCGATGGATGCGCACTGAGATACCGCCGCTGGAGCAGCTCTCTCTCGTCATCAGCCTTCTCGGCCCGGCCGGACAGCATGATCCGGGCGCCTTCCAAGGGATCGCCCGCCGCCCGCTCGTCCAGCATCAGCGAGACCCGGTTGTCCGCCAGGATGTTCCTGGTGTGCACGGCGAGGCCCGAAATCAGCAGAATGGGCGAGCCGTCGGGATGGCTGGCCAGATTGACCAGGGAACAATAGGGGTCGCCGCTGCCGGCCATGAGGGTTGCCAGCGCCCCCTGCCGCGATCGCCGCAGCAGGGATTTGGCGAGCTTTGCGGGGTCGAAATCGGGGGTCGGTTGCATCGGCTTTCTCGGTCCAGGTGGTTGCAAGGGAGGCCATTTTTCGGGTAAACGGGGGCTTGGTTATGGGTCGACATGCGGCGAATCTGCCGTGTTTCGTGGAACTTGGTCACACTTCAGCCCAGCTTGCATTGCTCGGTGACAAGGTTCGAACGCCAATTCGGCACCCATGTATGCGGCGCATCAGTGGATTGCTCGCCGTTTCAAGCCACGACCCAAACGGACAGCAGAAAGCAGAGGCTCATGCCCACAATCGCTTTGGTCGACGACGACCGCAACATTCTCACATCGGTCTCGATCGCGCTGGAGGCCGAAGGCTACCGCATCATGACCTACACCGACGGCGCCTCCGCGCTCGACGGTTTTCGCACCACCCAGCCCGATCTCGCCATCCTCGACATCAAGATGCCGCGCATGGACGGCATGGAGACGCTCCGCCGTCTCAGGCAGAAGTCCGACCTGCCGGTGATCTTCCTGACCTCCAAGGACGAGGAGATCGACGAGCTGTTCGGCCTCAAGATGGGCGCCGACGATTTCATCCGCAAACCGTTCTCGCAGCGTCTTCTGGTCGAGCGCGTCAAGGCCGTGCTGCGCCGCTCGGCGCCGAAGGACCCGACCGTCGCGCCCAAGGAGAACGACGCCAAGGCGCTCGACCGCGGCCTGCTCCGCATGGATCCGGAACGGCATACCTGCACCTGGAAGAACGAGCCGGTGACGCTGACCGTCACCGAATTCCTGATCCTGCAGGCGCTGGCGACCCGGCCCGGCGTGGTGAAGAGCCGCAACGCCCTGATGGACGCCGCCTATGACGATCAGGTCTATGTCGACGATCGCACCATCGACAGCCACATCAAGCGGCTGCGCAAGAAGTTCAAGGTGGTCGACAACGAGTTCGAGATGATCGAGACGCTGTACGGCGTCGGCTACCGCTTCAAGGAAGCCTGAGGGCGCGAGGCGCCTTCACGAAAGACTGAGAGCGTCGCCGGTAGTGATTCCATCACGACCGGGATGGCTCTAGGATGCGGGGACCCTTTCATACGAGCTGTCCTAACGCGGACGTAAGCATTGCTGGACCGAACGCAGCCTGATGAAAACCAGAGCGCCGGGGATATCGCATCCGACGGCGTTTCGGAGCACGTCGTCGAAGACAAGCCGCGTGGCTTCCGGCCGCTGAACTGGCTCAAGCGCGCCGGGCAATTCTTCTTCGCGCTGTCCTTCTCCAGCCTGACCCGCCGCATCGTCTCGCTCAACCTCGCCGGCCTCGTCGCGCTGGTCGCCAGCATCCTCTATCTGTCGCAATTCCGCGCCGGCCTGATCGACGCGCGGGCGCAGAGCCTTCTGGTGCAGGCCGAGATCATCGCCGGCGCGATCGCGGCCTCCGCCACGGTGCAGACCAACGCCATCACCATCGATCCCGACCGGCTGCTCGACCTCAAGCCGGGCGAGACCTATGGCGGTCCGGACGAGTATTCGCAGCTGGACTTCCCGATCAATCCGGAGCGCGTGGCACCGGTGCTGCGCACGCTGATCTCGCCGACCAAGACGCGCGCCCGCATCTACGATCCGAACGGCAGCCTGCTGCTCGACAGCCGCAACCTCGAAAACGTGCTGCGCCTCGACCTGCCGCCGCCGGCCGAGAAGCCCGGCTTCGTCGAGCGCGGCATGGTCGCGGTGCGCACCTGGCTGAACCGCGGCGACCTGCCGCTCTATCGCGAGCTCGGCCCCGAGAACGGCAACGGTTATGCCGAGGTGAGTGATGCGCTGCAGGGCCAGAAGCGCTCGATGGTGCGGGTCAATGCCCGCGGCGAGGTGATCGTCTCAGTCGCGGTCCCCGTGCTGCGCTCGCGCGCGATCCACGGCGCGCTGATGCTGTCGACCCAAGGCGACGACATCGACCAGATGGTCACGGCCGAGCGCCTCGCCATCCTGAAGGTCGGCGGCGTCGCAGCCGCCGTCATGATCATGCTGTCGCTCCTGCTCGCGAGTACGATCGCTGGACCGGTGCGTAGGCTCGCCGACAGTGCCGAGAGCGTTCGCCGCCGCATCAAGGCGCGCATCGAGATTCCCGATTTCACCCGCCGCCGCGACGAGATCGGCCATCTCTCCGGCGCCCTGCGCGACATGACCAGCGCGCTGTACAGCCGGATCGAGGCGATCGAGATGTTCGCCGCCGACGTCGCCCACGAATTGAAGAACCCGCTGACCTCGCTGCGCTCGGCGGTCGAGACGCTGCCGCTGGCCCGCAACGAGACCAGCCGCGCGCGCCTGCTCGAGGTGATCGAGCACGACGTCAAGCGGCTCGACCGCCTGATCTCCGACATCTCCGACGCCAGCCGCCTCGATGCCGAATTGCAGCGCCAGGATGCGATCCCGGTCGATTTGCGCCGGCTGCTGACGACGCTGGTGTCGGTTGCCAACGAAACCAAGCTCGGCCACGACGTCGCGGTCGAGACCCGCTTCGAAGGCCGCAGCCCGACCGATTCCTTCGCCGTGACCGGCCACGATTCACGGCTCGGGCAAGTGGTCTCCAACCTGCTGTCCAACGCGCAGTCGTTCTCGGAAGCCGGCAACAAGGTGCGCCTCACCTGCCGCCGCGCGCGCGGCGAGATCGAGATCGTGGTCGACGACGACGGCCCCGGCATTCGCGACGACGCGCTGGAGCGCATCTTCGAGCGCTTCTACACCGATCGTCCGCATCAGGGTTTTGGCCAGAACTCAGGCCTCGGCCTGTCGATCTCGAAACAGATCGTCGACGCCCATGGCGGGCGGATCTGGGCCGAGAACCGCGCAGGCCCGCCGGACGACGAGGGCCTCCCGACGGTCGCAGGCGCGCGCTTCGTGGTGAGGCTGCCGGCGTTATGATCGACGGCGGGCCCAGCATTCACGCCTCTGCAGTCAAGGTCGGACGTCTGGCGGTGCTGATCCGCGGGCCCTCCGGCTCCGGCAAGTCGCGCCTGGCCTTTGATTTGATCATGGCGGGACGTTCGGGCGTGATCGAGACGGCCGTTCTGGTCGGGGACGACCGTGTCCATCTGGCGACAGTCGGCGATGAAATTGAAGTCCGCCCCGCACCGGTCCTGGCCGGCCTGATCGAGATCCGGGGGCTCGGCATCCGCCGCTGCGACTTCGTGGAGCATGCGACCGTCGGTCTCGTGGTCGATCTGGATGCCGCCGATGCGGAGCGCCTGCCGGCGGCCGAATCCCTGAAAACCAGCATTTCCGGTCTCGAAATACCTCGAATTCCGGTTGGCCGCGACCATTTGCCCCTCCCGCTGGTTGTCGCGGCCTTGACCACTACCAAGAGTTCATCTTCCGTTAACCCTTCAGGCGATTGTTTGAAGGGAAATGGTAACCATATGAACCCCACTATCGCGACCGAATAGACCGGCGCAGCTCCCCTCATCCATCCGTCTAGATTCAGGGAGATACGCAACATCCCCCCTTGCGCGGGGGCTCTGGATGGTCAAAGTGGCGCGTTCGTGCGGTGCACCAAAAGCGCCCGCGAGGAGTTTTCCGATGATTGGTCTAGTACTTGTGACCCACGGGCGCCTTGCCGACGAATTCAAGGCAGCGCTTGAACATGTCATGGGCCCACAAAAGCAAATCGAAGCGATCACGATCGGCGCCGAAGATGATTCCGATCTTTGCCGAAGCGACATCATCGAGGCGGTTAACCGCGTCGATTCCGGCGACGGCGTCGCGATCCTCACCGACATGTTCGGCGGCACGCCGTCGAACCTCGCAATATCCTGCATGAGCCGGCCCAAGGTCGAGGTGCTCGCGGGCATCAACCTGCCCATGCTGGTCAAGCTCGCCAAGGTCCGCGAGGAGCGTCCGCTGCCCGATGCGATCGCGATGGCCCAGGAAGCGGGCCGCAAATACGTCACCATCGCCAGCCGCGTGCTCGCCGGCAAATGAGCGACGAGGCGCCACAAGCGGGGACAGGCGTGCCCGCGGGCGCGATCTCCAAGGACCTCCTGATCATCAACAAGCGCGGCCTGCATGCGCGGGCCTCCGCGAAATTCGTCCAGGCGGTCGAGCGCTTCGATGCGCAGGTCTGGGTGACGCGCGGCGGCGAGACGGTCGGCGGCACCTCGATCATGGGCCTGATGATGCTTGCTGCAGGACCAGGCACCACGATCACCGTGGCCGCCGCCGGCACCGACGCGGCAGCCGCGCTTGCGGCCATCACCGAACTCGTTGAGAGCAAGTTCAACGAGGAAGGGATTTAGGTCCCTCGCCAAGCGCTCAGTGCGGTAGGGTGGGCAAAGCGAAGCGTGCCCACGCGTATCACGATTGCCGAAAGATGGTGGGCACGGCGCTAACGCGCCTTTGCCCACCCTACGCGACCGTCACTCACTTCCCCGGCGGCGCGATGTAGACGTTCCAGCTCATCGCCGGGCCGGCCTTGCCGTGGGTGAAGCGGCGCGTGCTCATGACGATGCGCTCGGCGTTCGGCGCGACCTCCGAAACCCATTTCTCGTACTTGGGCAGGCGCTCGTCGGTCGCATCGAACACGCCGATGAAGCCGTATCTCCTGGCGTCGTCGAGCGAGGTCAGCCCGGAACCCCAGGCTTCGTTCGGCGTGAAAGCGGCCGGATGATCCGGGCTGTAGAACACCATCGGCTGGATCGACTCCATGGAGCCGGCGACGACGGCCCAGCGCGAGGCGAAGCGCGCGTGCCAGGCCTGGGTCAGCTCGCGTGCGAGCTCGGAGCGCGCGCCGTAGGTCGCCGTGTTGCCGGCATTCGCCGTCATCTCGCGCGCGGCGATCCAGGGCGAGGCGGCGAGCGTGGCAACGCTGAGCACGAGCCAGATCGCGGCGATGTTGAACAGCGCCGCGCTCTGCACCCGCAGCGCGGGGATCGCGACCAGCGCGAGCGGCACCAGGAAGAACAGCGAGATGCCCCAATCGGTCTTCAGGTAGACGCCGAAGACGAGTGCGCCGAGCGGCGGGCCGAACGCGACGATGATCTGGATCATCCACACGTTCAGCGCCTGCGAGCGATTGACGCCCGGATTGGCGCCGCGCGCCCAGGCCCGCGTGACGATGCGCAGCGGCGCACGCACGAGCAACGTCATCCACGGCGGCACCAGCGCCAGCGCCAGCGCGGCGAGCGCCACCGGCAATGCCAGCAGTCCGAGATTATGCAGCATGTAGCCGATGACGAGCTGATGCAGCTGGCCGCTGTCCGCGAGGCTGTAGGTGTCGCCGGCATAGGTCAGCGGCACGAAATGCGCATCCGCCAGCCAGACGACGTGCGGGATCATCGCCAAGACCATCGTCGCGATCGCAACCCACGGCGCGGGCGACCCTAGAAATCTCATCCGCTCCGGATGGATCAGCGCGGCGAGCCCGATGGCGCCGATCATGGTCAGCACCCAATATTTGGTCATCAGCGCCAGCGCGCCGGCGAGCCCGAGCAGGAGTCCGGACTGCCAGCTCCGCTTCTCGAACGCGTTGAGATAAGCGAGCACCAGCAGCGGCAGCGTGACGAGCTGGAGCAGATCCGGGTTGTACTTGAAGCCCTTGAAATTGAAGATCGGATAGAGCGCGACCATCACCACGACCAGGAACGCGCGCCGCGCATCCACCACGCGCAAGGCAATCAGCCAGCAGATCACCATGCCGGCGCTGACCGTCGCCATCGCCAGCGCATAGGTCGCCCAGTCCGCGGCGGGAAACACCGTGAACCAGAGCCCGGCCACCCAGCCCGACAGCGGCGGATGCTTGCCGTAGCCCCACAGGAATTTCTGGCCCCAGCCATAGGCTTCCGCGACGTCCATGTGAACGTCCTGCGCTGCCTTCAGATTGATCAGGATGAAGGTCCAGAGCACCGCATGCAGGATGGCGAGCTGGATCACCAGCCACAATCTCGCCTCGGGGCGGACCGCGCAGGCCACCAGCCAGGCCCGGAAGCGGCCAAAGCTCAGGCGGGCCTTCGTGCGCTTTCTGGCGGCAGGTAATGCAGTGGTCGACATGGGCGCTTGCCTAGCGCGTTTTGGGCACGCGTGGAATCAGCTTGGCGTGAAGAAAGGCCCTGAAATTACAGCAATATGGTTGCCGCACGGGGATGTGAGTGGTATCCCGCGCCCATGACGACCGTCCCCATTTCCAACATCCGCAATTTCTCCATCGTCGCCCATATCGACCATGGCAAATCGACGCTGGCCGACCGCCTGATCCAGATGACCGGCGGCCTCTCCGACCGCGAGATGGCGGGCAAGGAGCAGGTGCTCGATTCCATGGACATCGAGCGCGAGCGCGGCATCACCATCAAGGCGCAGACGGTGCGGCTGCAATACCACGCCAAGGACGGCAAGGACTACATCTTCAACCTGATGGACACACCCGGCCATGTCGACTTCGCCTACGAAGTCTCGCGGTCGCTGGCGGCGTGCGAAGGTTCCCTGCTGGTGGTCGACGCCAGCCAGGGCGTCGAGGCGCAGACGCTCGCCAACGTCTACCAGGCGCTCGACAACAATCACGAGATCGTGCCGGTCCTGAACAAGGTCGACCTTCCCGCCGCCGAGCCCGAGAAGGTCAAGCAGCAGATCGAGGACGTCATCGGCATCGACGCCTCCGACGCGGTGATGATCTCGGCCAAGACCGGCCTCGGCGTGGCCGACGTGCTGGAGGCCATCGTCACCCGCCTGCCGCCACCGAAGGGCGACCGCGACGCGACGCTGAAGGCGCTGCTGGTCGACAGCTGGTACGACGTCTATCTCGGCGTGGTCGTCCTGATCCGCGTCGTCGACGGCGTCATGAAGAAGGGCAGCCGCGTCCGCATGATGGGCACGGGTGCGGCCTATGACATCGAGCGTGTCGGCTTCTTCACGCCGAAGATGACGCAGGTCGACGAGCTCGGCCCCGGCGAGATCGGCTTCATCACCGCCGCGATCAAGGAAGTGGCCGACACCCGCGTCGGCGACACCATCACCGACGACCGCAAGCCCGTCACCGAGATGCTGCCGGGCTTCAAGCCGGCGATCCCCGTGGTGTTCTGCGGCCTGTTTCCGGTCGATGCCGACGATTTCGAGACGCTGCGCGCCGCGATGGGCAAGCTGCGTCTCAACGACGCCAGCTTCTCCTTCGAGATGGAAACCTCGGCAGCACTCGGCTTCGGCTTCCGCTGCGGCTTCCTCGGTCTGCTGCATCTGGAGATCATCCAGGAGCGGCTGTCGCGCGAGTTCGATCTCAACCTGATCGCGACCGCGCCGAGCGTCATCTACAAGATGAAGCTCAACGACGGCACCGAGATCGAGATCCACAATCCGATCGACATGCCCGACGTGGTCAAGATCGCGGAGATCCAAGAGCCCTGGATCGAGGCGACGATCCTCACCCCGGACGAATATCTCGGCAGCGTGCTGAAGCTGTGCCAGGACCGCCGCGGCTCGCAGAAGGAGCTGACCTATGTCGGCTCGCGCGCGATGGTGAAATACGATTTGCCGCTCAACGAAGTGGTGTTCGACTTCTACGACCGCCTCAAATCGGTCTCCAAGGGCTACGCCTCGTTCGACTATCATCTCACCGACTACAAGCCGGCCGACCTCGTCAAGATGCAGATCCTCGTCAACAACGAGCCGGTCGACGCGCTCTCGATGCTGGTCCACCGCACCCGTGCGGAGGGGCGCGGCCGCGCCATGGTCGAGAAGATGAAGGATTTGATCCCGCCGCACATGTTCCAGATCCCGATCCAGGCGGCGATCGGCGGCAAGGTGATCGCGCGCGAAACCGTCCGCGCGCTGCGCAAGGACGTCACCGCCAAATGCTATGGCGGCGACATCACGCGCAAACGCAAGCTTCTGGAGAAGCAGAAGGAAGGCAAGAAGAAGATGCGGCAGTTCGGCAAGGTCGACATCCCGCAGGAAGCGTTCATTGCCGCGCTGAAGGTGGATAGCTGAGGCGAGGCCTTCGATCGATCGCTAGTCACCCTCATGCCCGGGCACGTCCCGGGCATTTTCTTTTTTGCGGCTTGCCGGAGACGTGGATGGCCGGGTCAAGCCCGGCCATGACGATGGAGCTGGATGGGCCCTGTCCAACCTATTAGCCACGGCCGAAGCAAAAACTGCGAAAACAACCCCATGCACAGTAGGCGAGGGCTTGTTTGGATTGAAGTTTTCGTATTCTGCGAGTTCAATTTGCTTCGTCGGGCAAAACACGGGCATGATGACGAGATCGCAGCGCGCGTCGAACTGACGCTAAGGGCGGCGGACTTCGAAGTAGGTCTTGCTTCCACGCTCAAAGCCCGCTCCCTCATAGAAGCGGAGCGTGCTCTCTCGCTTCGATCCCGTCGCTAATAGAACTTTGTAGCAGTCGACCTCCCAGCCGATTTCCAGCGCACGAGCAAGAACCCGTCGACCGAGCCCCCGGCTGCGGTAGTCGGCGTGGGTGACGACATTCTCAATCACCCCGTATGATCGACCGCCCCGAGACAGGTTGGGCACGATCGCCAGCGTGCACGACGCAACAAGCTGCTCCGCTGCCTGCGCTACGATCACGGTCATGAAGCCGGATGCGAGCAATTTCGACCAGACGCGCGCGGCATCAGTCATTTCCAGCTGAGGATCGTGCGGATGAAGGTGCCGATAGAGGTTCAACACCTCGGGCAGATCTTGTTCGACGGCAGCGCGGATGATGGCTTCGGTCATGTCCTGACACCAGGGATTGTGGTTTCGCTCGCGATCCTATCAGGAAACGGCAATCGTTCTCGCCAGCCGACGCGCAATGCATCGCGGACTTTGCCAGAGGCAAATGTGCGAGGGTTCAACGCTTCGTCAGAAGATCACCGCCCGAGCTGCTCAAGCACGGCGAACCACAACGCGAGCGGCTCCCTCAGGGCGCGCGGCTCGGACGGCTTCTGGCGAACGGCGGTGTGCACCATCACGATCTTGGAGGCAGGATCGACCAGGATGACCTGACCGCGGATGCCGAGCAGGGCAAATCTGCGCTGCTCACCCGGAAGGAGCCACACCTGATAGCCGTAGCCGAAATAGGGTGTGGCCACGCGCGGCGCGAGATGATCATCACCCGGTCTGACGGTCGTGGCATCGAGCAGCCACTGCCGGGGGATCAATTGACGCCCCTCCCAGGCGCCGTCATTTGCGAGCAACCGGCCCAGGCGCGCATAGTCGCGCAAGGTGGCGTTGAAGCAGCAGAATGCAATCTCCTGCCCGCTGCCGTCGATCGCCCACGACGCATCCGCTTCGGTACCGATGGCGCTCCAGATGCGATCGTGGAGATAGTCGACGAGCGGCGTGCCGGTCGCCACGCGCAGCACCAGGCCGAGGATTTCGGTCTCGACGCTGGCGTAATGCCATTTGGTCCCCGGCGGCGTTGACCGCGTGTTGAATTGCGCGACGACGGACACGGGGTCTTTCGGCTCACCGACGAACAGCGCGCGTCCAAGCCGGGCTATGTCGTCCTTGCCGTCGTAGACTTCAGAGAATTCCACGCCCGACGACATGTTCAACAAGGCGCGGATGGACGTGCTGCCATATTCCGTTCCTGCGAGGCCAGACACGTAGGTGGAGACGGTATCGTCGATCGACTTGATCCGCCCCTCCGAGACCGCGATTCCGACCAGCATGGCCACAAGCGTCTTGGCCATGGACTGCGAGAGGAAGCGGTCGCGATCGGTCCGGGCATATTGATAATGCTCGTAGAGGATCGTGTCGTCCTTGGCGATCAACAATCCCGTCACCGGGTTGCGCTTGAGATAGTCCGCGATGCTCAGCCGCTGGTTATCGAAACTGTAGGCGATCGTCGGCTCCGGCGCGCGCTTGAACGACCAGGGCGTCGCGGCGCGGCCGACCCGGCGCGACGGATAAATGTCGTCGAAATGGCTGTAGGCCCCGACCAGCTTGTCGAGCTCGTTGCTGGTTCCCCGCGCCCCGGCCGGATAGCCGGATGCCTTGCCGTAGAGTTCGGCATCGGGGCCGCCATCCGAAAACACTGGCCCCGGCTCGTCGGGAGCGCTTCGGCTGTCCTGTGCGCTTGCGAGCGGCACCGCAACCGCGGCGGCGAAAATGACAGGCATGAAAAACCTGCAGCAAGCACGCAGTTTGCAGAGCGCTTCCAATGTCATTGGACTTGCTTCCTCACGCGTTCCTGTGCGTGTGCGCTTCAAGAGAACAAATTCGCGGAGACATGCTAGCATCGGAGCCAGACGGTGTCAGCATTGCGCCCGTCCAGCCTTGCCCTCCGCCGTCGGATGCGCCACCATCCCTGCTGCGCAGCATCAACAAAACCAACAGCGCGAGGAAACGCATGAGCAAGCCGTCACGCTTCGACTATGGCTGGGTCGTGGTCGCCGCTGGCGCGCTGATGACCTGTGTCGGGTTCGGCACGATGCTGTCGCTTGCCGTGTTCCTGCAGCCGATCTCGGAGGCGATGGGTTGGTCGCGGGCAGGCGTGTCGGCGGCGGCGACGCTGGATTTCCTCTGCATGGGATTTGCCGCGTTCCTTTGGGGTACGCTGTCGGACCGGTTCGGCACGCGCATCGTGGTGCTCGCGGGAAGCGTTCTGCTGGGGCTCGGTCTGGTCACGGCGAGCCAGGCGACGAGCCTGTGGCAATTCCAGCTTTGCTTCGGCGTCCTGATCGGCGTTGCGGCCGGCAGCTTCTACGCGCCGATGATGGCGCTGGCCAGCGCCTGGATCGACAAGAACAGAAGCCTCGCGGTGGCGCTGGTCTCCGCCGGCATGGGCGTGTCGCCGGTGACGATCGCGCCGACCGCGAGCTGGCTGATCACGGCCTATGACTGGCGCACCGCGATGCTGGTGATCGGCTGTGCGGCATGGGCGCTGCTGATCCCCGCCTGCTTCCTGGTGCGGCCGGCACCGGTGGCAGCGAGCGCCGGCACCTCAAACGCAGCACCGGAGGTCGAACTGACCGCGGCGCAGGCGCTGCGCACGCCGCAATTCATCGCACTCGCGGCGGCGCATTTCGCCTGCTGCGCCGCGCATTCCGGCCCGATCTTCCACATGGTGTCCTATGCGATGGTCTGCGGCATCGCCCCGCTCACGGCGGTGACGGTCTACAGCGTCGCCGGCGTCTCAGGGCTCGGCGGTCGCCTGCTGCTCGGCACGGCGGCCGATCGCTTCGGCGCGAAGCCGGTGCTGGTCGGCGGCCTGTTCGTGCAGGCGATGTGCATCGCGACCTATCTCGCGGTGGCGCAGCTCGGCGAATTCTACGCGCTGTCGGTGGTGTTCGGCCTCGCCTATGGCGGCGTGATGCCGCTCTATGCGGTGCTGGTCCGCGAATATTTCGGCGCGCGCATCATGGGCACCGTATTCGGCGCTGTGTCGGCCTTCGCCAGCCTCGGCATGGCGCTCGGGCCCTGGGCCGGCGGGCTCGTGTTCGACAATTTCCAGCGCTACACGTGGCTGCACGCCGGCTCCTTCGCGATCGGGCTTGCTGCCGTCGCGGTGGCGCTGAGCTTCCCGACCAGGCGAAGGCCGTCGCTCGACCTCGGCCGCGTCGCGGTGTGAGGAGGGACGCGACTCAATTCACCGCCCGCAGCGCGGCCGTGAAGGCGGCGAGATCGGTTCGCGCCGTCTCGTCCGGGGCCCATCTGGGAAGGTCGGCAAGCTGCTCGACCACGCGGGCGCGGTCCTGCGGCAGCAGGAAGCTCGCCCAGACCTCGCTGGTGTCGCGGATGGCGGCGGCGACCAGGCGGGCGTTGGCGGATTTGCCCGCGCCCTGGATCGCCGCGCAGACGGTGGTCAGGATGAATTCGGCGGAGCTGCGGCGGAAGCCCGTAAACCCCTCTTCGCGAATGCGGGTGCGCTGCTCCGGCGCGAGACTCGCCATGAACAGCTGGCCCGCCACCGCCTCGCGCGCCATGCCGCGGATGACGAAGTTCATCGCCGCCGCGTACTGGTCGCCATAGTCGGTCATGTTGCGCTGGAGCGTCGCAAGATCGGGCTGCGCCCCCGGCTTCGCACCATACAGCGCGAACAGTTTGGAGGTGGCGTTGGCGGCGTCCATCCAGTCCATCAGCCAGCTCATGTCGCTCGCTTTCGCCGGCGGCAGCGCCTGCAGGGCTTCGACATCGAAGACGCGGCCGAGCAGCGCGGTAGTCTCCGGCCGGGTCAGGTCGGGTCGCCCGCCTTTCTTTGCCACGCCTTCGACATAGGCCCGGAACATCCGCGCGGCCTCGCTTGCAGCGGCCGCATCACGGGCGCCGTCCTGCGCCAAGGCCGGCGAAGCGAGCGCGAGCAGGACGATGAGGATTCGAACGATCGGCATGGGCAATCTCATCCGGCGCGATACGCGGTGCCGTTGGCGGCGATGGCGGTTGTTGGTCGCCCACCGCTGCGCCAAGGTTCACGGACGCGCCTTCACGCGCCGCTCGGGGATGGTGCCCGCACCTTGATCCCCTCCGCCAAATAGACCACCATCCTCCCCTCACCGCTCACGACAGAAGGGGCGAGGATACGCGAATGTCGGAACTCCCCGGATCTGGTCTCGTCGCACGTGCCCGCGCTGTCGCGCCGCTGATCGCGCGCGAAGCGGACGAGATCGAGCGGACGCGGCGGCTGACGCCTTCCGTCGTCGCGGCGCTGATCGAGAACGGGCTGTATCGCGCCCTCCTCCCACGGAGCCTCGGCGGCGCGGAGGCCGCGCCTGAAGCCTTCATGCAGATGCTGGAGGAGATCGCCAAGGCCGATGCGTCCACGGCCTGGTGCCTCGGCCAGTGCACGGTCTGCGCGATGATCGCGGCCTCGCTCGACCACGACACCGCGCAAGAGATCTTCAACACGGCGCCCGGCATCCTCGCCTGGGGCGCGATCGCGCACGAGGCGCGCGCGGTCGAGGGCGGCTATCGCGTCACGGCGCGCTGGGATTTCGCCTCGGGCTCGCGGCAGGCGAGCTGGCTGGGCGCGCATGTGCGCATCCTCAGGGCTGACGGCACGCCGCGCGTCAATGCCGACGGCTCGCCCGAGGTGCGCACGATTCTGTTTCCCGCCGCCAGCGCGACATTGCATGACGTCTGGCAGGCAATCGGGCTCGCCGGCACCGGCACCGATTCCTACGAGGTAAACGACGTCTTCATTCCCGAGCGCTTCACCGCGTTCCGCGACGTGCCGTCCGGCTTGCGCGAGGCCGGTCCGCTCTACAGGATCGGCACCGGCCCAGCCTTCAGCCTCGGCTTTGCCGCGGTGTCGCTCGGCGTGGCACGCGCGACGCTGGATGCGGCGATTGCACTGGCGCGCGGAAAGCATCCCTCGCTGGCGGCCGGCGCGATGCGCGACAACGGCGCAGTGCAGGGGCTGATCGGCCGCACCGAGGGCGATTTGCGCGCCGCACGCGCCTATCTCCATGCCACCGCACAGGCGATGTGGCGCGACTTGTCCGCGACGGGCGAGTTCAGCGCCGCGCACCGTCGCGCGGTGCGTCTGGCCGCGACCTGGACCATCCATCAATCGGCAAAGGTGGTCGACACCGCCTATCACATGGCCGGCGCGACCGCGGTGTTCCGCAGCAACCCGTTCGAACGCCGGTTTCGCGACATGCACGCGATCGCCCAGCAGATCCAGGCGCGCGACACGCATTATGAGGATGTGGGGAAGGCGATCCTCACCGAAACCCGCTAGTCGCCGGCAGGCACGGCTGCGACGCGTTGTCCCTGCTGCCCGGCGAACAACTCGCTCTCCATGCGCCCACCGCATCGAGTCATGCAAAAAGAACGGGAGCTGCTCCGTGGAAACACGGAGCCGACCCGGCTTGGTTGTTAAGTAATTTCTGGGACTCTTCCACCAAAGCAAGATTTGGAAATGCCTGGGAATTTTTGATGTTCAAGATCAAGTCGATTGCCGCCCGCCTGATTCTCGCGATCGCCCTCACGGTGGCAGTGGCATGCGCCATCGTCTCAGGCTTCTCAATCAGCCAACAACGGGCGCTGACCCGGATGGCGCTCGATCAGCAGCTCAAGCTGCAATATGAGAGCGTGATCGCGGCGATCGACTACGAGGGACGCTCGGCACTGGCGGTCTCCGCCGTGATCGCGGCGCTGCCGCCGGTCGGCGACGCCATCGCCAAGGGCGACCGCGACAGCCTGGCCGCGCTGCTCGGCGAGGCCAACAAATCGCTGAAGGCGCAGGGTATCCCGCTCATCACCTTCCAGGTTCCGCCTGCGGTGGCGTTCTACCGCGTGCACGCTCCCAAAGTGTTCGGCGATGACGTTTCGGCGCGCCGCGAGACCGTCGTCGAGGCGATGAAGGGCGGCCGGCAGATCGTCGGCGTCGAGCCGGGCCGCGAGGCACTCGGCATCTTCGGCATGACCCCGATCATGCGCGACGGCAAAGCCGTCGCCAACGTCGATATCGGCGCCGCCTTCGGCAAGGAGTTCGTCGACCGTGCCAAGAAGCGCTTCGGCATCGACCTCGCGGTCTACTCGCTGGACGGCAAGACCCTGAACAAGCTGTCTTCGACCTTCGGCAGCACGGTCGTCACCACGATGGATCAGCTGAAGAACGCGATCGACGGTTCTGCGGTCCGGCACGAGGCCGAGCTCGACGGTCATCCGGTCGAGGTCTATGCCGGGCCGATCAAGAACTATGCGGGCGCGCCGGTCGGCGTGATCGAGATCATCAAGGACACCAGCGAGTACGAAGCCGCGTTCGCCACGGCCGAGCGCAATTTGATCCTCGGCACGGTTGCCATCCTCGCCGTCGCGATCGTGCTGGCGCTGCTGCTCGGGCGCGGCCTGTCACGGCCGCTCACCGCGATCACCGCGGTCATGAACGCCCTGTCGAGCGGCGATACCAGCGTCACCATTCCCGGCAGCGAGCGCCCGGACGAACTCGGCACCATGGCCAAGGCGGTGGACGTGTTCCGCCGCAACATGCTCGAAGCAGGCACCATGCGCGAGGCGCAGGAGGCCGACAAGGCCAGGGCAGAGATCGAGAAGCACGCCCTGCAACGCCAGATGGCCGACCGCTTCGAAGCCGACGTCAAGGGCGTGGTGGCTGCCGTGGCCAGGGCGACCGAGGGCATGCAGAGTGTCGCCGGCGACATCACTACCAGCGTCAACGGCACCTCGCAGCGGGCCTCCGCCGCAGCGACGGCCTCCGAGGAGGCTTCGACCAGCGTGAATGCGGTCGCAGCGGCGACCGAGGAGCTGGCTTCGTCGGTCAACGAGATCGGCCGCCAGGTCACCCATTCCAGCAAGGTCGCGAGCGACGCCGTGGTCAAGGCCGCGGAGACGACCGAGATGGTCACGAGCCTTGCCACCGCCGCCGAGCGCATCGGCGACGTGCTGCGTCTGATCAGCGAGATCGCGAGCCAGACCAATCTGCTTGCGCTCAACGCCACGATCGAGGCGGCGCGCGCAGGCGAAGCCGGCCGCGGCTTTGCCGTGGTCGCCTCAGAGGTGAAGGAGCTGGCGAGCCAGACCGCGAAGGCGACCGACGAGATCGCGAGCCAGGTCACCGCGATCCAGGCCGCCACCGGCAATTGCGTCACCGCGATTTCCGGGATCAGCGACACCATCCGCGAGATCAGCGGCATCGCCACCACGATCGCCGCCGCGGTCGAAGAGCAGGGCTCCGCGACGCGCGAGATCGCGCGCAGCGTGCAGCAGGCCTCGGCAGGCACCACCGACGTCTCCGCCAACGTCGCCGGCGCTAGCCAGGCCGCGGATCAATCGCGGGCGCTGGCAGGCAATGTGATGGCGGCCTCCGGCGAGCTCGGGCAGCACGCCTCGGCGCTGATGCGAAGCGTGGATACGTTCCTTGCGGGGCTGCGGGCGGCGTAGTGTAAGTTGATTTCAAAGGTCGAGCCGCAAACTCGGTGCACCTCTCCCGCCTGCGGGAGAGGTCGGCGCGAAGCGCCGGGTGAGGGTTCTATCCTCTTGGGGGTTCTCGATTGTGGAGACACCCTCTCCCCAACCCTCTCCCGCAAGCGGGAGAGGGAGCGCACCGCTTTTGCGGCCGGCTATCGCAAGCTCACGCCACCAGCGCGGCGTCCTCGTCGCCGTCAATGCCGCGCTGTGCGGCGAGCAGGCCGATGATCTCGGCGTTGGGCCGGGCCTTGCTGAACAGGAAGCCCTGGCCCTCGTCGCAGCCCTCGGTGCGCAGGCAGCTGAGCTCGGCTTCGGTCTCGACGCCTTCGGCGGTGATGGTGACGCCCAAGCCTTTGCCGAGGCTGACGATGGAGCGAATGATCGCCTGGGCCTCGCGGTTGGCGCCGAGATCGCGCACGAAGGATTGGTCGATTTTGATCTTGTCGAACGGAAAACTGCGCAAATAGCTCAGGCTGGAATAGCCGGTGCCGAAATCGTCCATCGAGATGCGCACCCCGAGCGCGCGCAAGGCGTGCAGCGTCGCCAGCACCTGCGCGCTCTTCTCCAGCAGCAGCGTCTCGGTGATCTCGAGCTCGAGCCGCCGCGGCGGCAGGCCGGAATGTTTCAGCGCATCCGTCACGATGGATAGCAGATTGCCGCTGCGGAACTGCAGCGGCGACAGGTTGACAGCGACGCGGACGTCGTCAGGCCAGTTCGCCGCGTCGAGGCACGCCCGGCGCAGCATCAACCCGCCGAGCGGATTGATCAGGCCGGTGTCCTCCGCGACCGGGATGAATTCGGCCGGCGAGATCATGCCGCGCTCGGCATGGGGCCAGCGCACCAGCGCTTCGAAACCGGTGATGCGGCCGCTCTGGAGGTCGATCAGCGGCTGGTAATAGGGGCGCAGCACGTCGTTCTGGATCGCATCGCGCAGCTCGACCTCGATCTTGCGCCGGCTTTGCGCTTTCGCGTCGAGCGCGGCCTCGAAGAAGGCGAAGCTGCCGCGCGCGTCCAGCTTGGCGCGCGACAGCGCCATGTCGGCGCTCTTGAGCAGCTTTTCGGAATCATCGCCGTCGCCCGGCGCCATCGCGATGCCGATCGAGGCGCCGATCACCACGGAATGGCCGTCGAGCAGATAGGGATCGGCGATCGCCGCAAGCAGACGTTTGGCCAGCATCACCGCGTCCTCGGGACGCGCCAGGCCGCTCTGCACGATCGCGAACTCGTCGGAGTTGAGCCGCGCCAGCGCGTCTTCCTCGCGCAAGGTCGAGCGCAGCCTCTTGGCAACGCCGCGCAGCAGCTTGTCGCCGACCGCATGCCCGAGCGTGTCGTTGACCGATTTGAAGCTGTCGAGCCCCAGCATCAGCAGCGCGACCTTGTCGGTGCTGCGCCGCGTGTGCAGCAGCATCTCGTCGACCTGCTGGCGCAGCAGGCTGCGGTTGGGCAGGCCGGTCAGGGTGTCGTGCTGGGCCATGAAGGCGAGCCGCGCCTCGGCGCGCTTGCGTTCGGTGATGTCCATCAGCGCGAGCAGCACCGCCGGCCGCTCGGCATAGGTCAATTCGCGGGAATAGATCGCAAGGTCGATCAGCCCGCCGTCGGCCTTGACATGCTTCCAGGTCCGGCCGGCCTGCTCCTCGCAAGTCGGGTCCGCCATCCAGGGCGGCTCACTCTCGAAGGCCTGCAGGGCGCGGATATTCAACCGCTCGAACTCGGCGCGGGCGTAGCCGTAATGCGCGACCGCGGCGTCGTTGACGCCGAGGATGCGCTCGTCATCCAGCGCGCAGACGATCATGGGAACGGGATTGCCGTCGAACAACAGGCGAAACGAGGCCTCGCGCTGCTTCAACTCGGTGATGTCGACACGCAGGCCGACCACGCCGCCATCCTCGGTCAGGCGCTCGTCGATCAGGATGACGCGGCCGTCCGACAGCTTCTGCTCGTGGCGGGCGCCGGGCTGATAAAGCCTCTGCAGGCGGTCGGCGATCCACTCGTCCTCGTGGCCGACGGCCTCGGGGTAGTCGCCGCGGGCAACGCCGATGCGTAGCGTGTCTTCCAGACGCGCGCCCTCTTCGAACAGATCGGCGGTCTTGCTGTAGATCTCGGCGTATTTCTTGTTCCAGAGGACGTAGCGGCCTTCGGCGTCGAGAAACACGATGCCTTGCGGCAGGATGTCGACGGCCTGGCGCAGGCGCTCATGGGATTTGCGCGCGTCCGCGATCGCAGCTTCCGCCTCGGCGCGGCTGCGCAAGACTTCCTCGCGTTCCGAAATGGCGCGCGGCGCGCGCGCGAAGCGCGGCTTGCGCGGCGATCGGCCGGCCCGGGCAAGCACGCGTTGCTTTCGCTTTCTTGTTTTTCGAGACCCCAAACTCAACTTCACTCGTCCCAGTCGCGCCCAACGGCGCAAGTTTTGGGGCAAGTGTCTGAAAGAAAAGTAATCTTGGGTGGCCGCGGCAGCCACGGCACCGTCTTGCGAGCATCGAAAGCCCGGCGCTCGTGCCTGTTTACGAGGCGCAGGCAGGCCGTGCGGCCCGCCAAAGCCGCGGCGTCATCGCAATCGAAGAGAGAGAGAATGCAAAAGCACGCGCTCTCCATGAATCATTTCCGGGGCGCGGGCCCGATTGCATACGGGATGGAAACGAACCCGGCCCCGCGCACGAATTTTGGTCAATGCAGGATACGGTTATCGCACCGTTAAAAATCGGCTGACTCCGCGAAATAACTACGACTTTTGGACAACCTTGTTGGATCCGAAATCATCATGCCGGGAGCGCCTTCGCTGCGGGGCAACGGCGTCGAGACGCCGTGAGCTCGTCCACCTCAGCACAGACCGATTCTTAACCCCGGCGCCGTGTTGGGTTATAAGGGCTGCGCATGAGTCTCCGCCGCCTCACCCCTCTCCTGCTCGTCATGACGCTCCTGGCCGCCGGGGGCGCGCTGGCCCAGGACAAGGGCAGCGTCAATCCGAAGCCGCTGCCGCCGCTCGCCAATCCCAACGCCCCCGATATCGCCGCCAAGGAGCTGTTCGCGCGCAAGCTGCTGCCGTCGAAGGGGGCGGCGCATGTCATCGGTTCCTACACCAGGGGCTGCATCGGCGGCGCCGAGCAGATCCCGGTCAACGGCGACCATTGGCAGGTGATGCGGCTGTCGCGCAATCGCAGCTATGGCCACCCCGACATGATCGCCCTGATCAAGCGGCTCGCGGCCAGGGCGCACAAGGACGCGGGATGGCCCGGCATCCTGGTCGGCGACATCGCCCAGCCGCGCGGCGGCCCGGCGCTGTCGGGCCATGCCAGCCATCAGATCGGTCTCGATGCCGACATCTGGCTGACGCCCTCGCCAGACCACCGCCTCTCGCGCGAGGAGCGCGAGGACATGTCGGCGGTGATGATGGTGCGCCAGGACCGGCTCGACGTCGATCCAAAGGTGTTCACCCCGAGCCATGTCCTGGTGCTGCGCGACGCGGCGCGGGAGCCGGCGGTGCAGCGCATTTTCGTCAATGCCGCGATCAAGAAGGCGCTGTGCCGCGAGGCCAAGGGCGACCGCGCCTGGCTGTCGAAGATCCGCCCCTGGTGGGGCCACGACTACCACTTCCACATCCGCATGCGCTGCCCCGCAGGGGCCGGCGAATGCGAGGGCCAGCCGTCTCAATCCGAGGACGAAGGCTGCAAGCCCGCCGATCTCGCCTATTGGTTCTCCGACGCGGTGCTGCACCCCAAGCCGCCGCCGGAGCCGCCAAAACCGAAGCCGCCGATGACGCTGGCGCAGATGCCAGCCGCCTGCAAGGTGGTGCTGCACGCGGCGGATGCAAAGCCGTAAGGCGCGGCTGCCACCTCACCCAATGCTGTCGTCCCCGGGCAAGCGCGCCTCCGGGATGACGAACTCGTTGGTTGGTTCACGTCATAATAGTGCGCTAGGGTTGGCTGGCCGCTCCGCCGTAAGCCCGCGGCCCCCGGGACGCGCATCCCGTCATTCAAACAAACCTGACCGCAAGCCTCGCGCCGTTCGCAGGGCCAACGATGGGATTTCACATGCGCGTCCTCGCCGTCCTCGCTGCGCTCTCGTTCGGCGCGACCTCCGCTCTTGCTGCTGAGGAGCCCAGCGGCTGCGACAAGTTCAAATGGCCGATCGAGCGGGAGCGTGCCGCGCTCACCGCTCCAGATCGCGCGACGCTCGCATCGGGCAGCGAGCAGGCGGCGTTGCCGTCCGCGGCAGTCAAATTGGCGCTGGCGGCCTCAAGTGATGCAAAACTGCCGACGCCGCCGGAGCGCGCGCCCAAGGACGGCAGCTTTGCCGGCTTCACGCGCATCAAGTCCGCCAAGGCCGGGCTCTACACGATCAGCCTGTCCACCGGCGCCTGGATCGACGTGGTCCAGGATGGGCACGTCCTCAAACCCGTGGCCTTCAGCGGTGCCACCGATTGCGACGGCATCCGCAAGACCGTGAAATACGAGCTGTCGGCGCAGCCCTTCGTGCTCCAGATCAGCGGCGCCAAGGAGAATTCAGTCTCGATCGCGATCCTGCCCGGGCAATAGCCTATGACCGGACCAACAGTCGCCCTTTGACCTCAGGCGCCAGCCTGCTATCTTCGCGATTGCGATATCCCTGCCGGCCGTAAGCCGCAGCCGGGCCCCGTGGACAGCGCTTCCACCCGTCGCGACCTGACCCACCAACGCCAGACCTGTGCGTGCATCCTGCGCGCGCGGACTCGCACGGAGCGCTCCCATGTTACGTATTTCAGGACTTTTCGCCGCCTTCGTGATCCTCGCAAGCGCGGCCCGCTCGCCCGCCAGCGCCGAGGACAAGACCATCACCGTGTTCGCCGCGGCATCGATGAAGAACGCGCTCGACGAGGTCGACGCGGCCTATACCGCCAAGACCGGCATCAAGTTCTCGGTCAGCTATGCCGCAAGCTCGGTGCTCGCCAAGCAGATCGAGCAGGGCGCGCCGGCCGACGTGTTCGTCTCGGCCGACACCGACTGGATGGATTACGCGATCTCCAGGAAGACCATCAACGAGCCTTCCCGAGTGAACCTGCTCGGCAACAGCATCGTGCTGATCGCGCCGAAGGATTCCAAGGTGGACAACGTCACCATCACGCAAGGTTTCGACCTGGCCAAACTCGCCGGCGACGGCAGGATCGCGACCGGGGACGTCAAGTCGGTGCCGGTCGGCAAATACGCCAAGGCGGCGCTTACGAGCCTCGGGGCATGGCAGGCCGCCGAGCCGAAATTCGCCATGGCCGAGAGCGTGCGTGCGGCGCTGACGCTGGTCGCGCGCGGCGAGGCCAATCTCGGCATCGTCTATTCCACCGACGCCAAGGTCGAGCCCGGCGTCAAGATCGTCGGCACCTTCCCGGCGGAGTCGCATCCCGCGATCATCTATCCGGTCGCCGCGACCACGATTGCGAAGGACGGGACCGGCGACTATCTCGCCTTCCTGCGCTCCTCCGCCGCCAAGACCATCCTGGAAAAATACGGCTTCAAGTTCCTGGTCAGCCCCATCACTTAAGTCTTGCGACCTGATATTCATCACTTGATGTCAGACATCTCTCCCGCCGAATGGACCGCGATCCTGCTCTCGCTCAGGGTCGCGATCATCGCAACGCTGGTGGCGACGCCATTCGGCGTCGCGCTGGCATGGCTGCTGGCGCGACGCGATTTCTGGGGCAAGTCGATGCTCGACGCCGTCGTGCATCTGCCGCTGGTGCTGCCGCCGGTCGTCACCGGCTATCTGCTCCTGCTGACGTTCGGCCGCCGCGGCCTCGTCGGCGGCTTCCTCGCCGATTATCTCGGCATCGTGTTCTCGTTCCGCTGGACCGGCGCGGCGCTGGCCTGCGGCGTGATGTCGTTCCCGCTGCTGGTGCGCCCGATGCGGCTGTCGATCGAGGCGGTCGATCGCAGGCTCGAGCAGGCGGCGGAGACGCTGGGTGCCGCGCCGTGGAAGGTGTTCTTTACGGTGACGCTGCCGCTGGCGTTGCCGGGCGTGCTCGCCGGCATGGTGCTGGGCTTTGCCAAAGCGATCGGCGAGTTCGGCGCCACCATCACCTTCGTCTCCAACATTCCCGGCGAGACCCAGACGATCTCGTCGGCGATCTATTCGCTGATCCAGACCCCCGACGGCGACGCTGCGGCAGGCCGGCTCGTGATCGTCTCGATCGTGCTGGCGCTGGGCGCACTGATCGCCGCCGAATGGTTCGCCCGCCGCGCCACTGCGCGCCTGCACGGGAACTGACCATGCTGCGGGTCGACATCGAAAAACAGCTCGGCGAATTCTCGCTCCAGGCCGATTTCACCAGCCAAGGCCGTGTCATCGGCCTGTTCGGCGCATCCGGTGCCGGCAAGACGTCGCTGGTCAACATGATCGCCGGCCTGCTGCGGCCCGACCGCGGCACCATCGTGATCGACGGCGAGATCGTCGACGACACCGCGGCCGGCGTCCATGCGCCGACCTGGCGCCGCCGCATCGGCTACGTGTTCCAGGACGCGCGGCTGTTCCCGCACCTCAGCGTCGCGCAGAATCTCGATTATGGACGGCGCATGAACCGCCTCGCGCCCGATCCGGCGCAGCACACACGCGTCATCGAGCTGCTCGACATCGGCGCTCTGCTCGACCGCCGCCCCGGAAAGCTCTCCGGCGGCGAACGCCAGCGCGTCGCGCTCGGACGCGCTTTGCTGGCAAAGCCGCGGCTGCTGTTGCTCGACGAACCGCTCGGCGCGCTCGACGAGGGCCGCAAGCTGGAGATCCTGCCCTACCTGGTGCGGCTGCGCGACGAGGCCAATGTCCCCATGGTCTATGTCAGCCACGACGTCGCCGAACTGCGCCAGCTCGCCACCCAGATCGTGATGCTGAAGCAGGGACGGGTGACGAGTCTCGGCGGGGTGAAGATGCTGTCGTAAAGAGAGTGTCGTGCCCCGGACGCGATGCAGCACGCAGTGATGCATCGCAGAGCCGGGCCCCACGCCGCGCCATGGGTCCCGGCTCAGCGCAGCAACGCTTGCGCGTTGCAGCGCGTCCGGGACACGAGGGCGTTCCTAAATCCCCGCCACCGAAATCCATACATCCGCCAGCTTGCGCCGCAGCGCCTGCGCGCGCGTCGGCGTCGGCGGCGTCTCGTCTTCTTCCGGAAGGCGCAGGCCGACGACGTTGACGCGGCCGCCGGAGATGCTGCGCGCGACCAGCACGATCTCGTCCAGCGGCAGCTCGGCGCCCTCTTTCGGGGCGCGGTCGAGATGGACGTCGAAATAGTCGGCGAGGGTCAGCTTGCTCTCGTCCTCGCCGACCTTGACGCCGTAGATGCCGGCAAGCTCGGCCAGCGTGTGCTCGCCGGAGACCAGGAAGTCGCCGAGCAGATGCGGATCGGGCGCCGAGCTCGGCTGCATGTCGACGAAGAAGCGGTCGAGCGACTCGGCCTTTTCCGGCGGGGCCAGCAGGTAGATGTAGTCGCCGGGCGCGATCGGGTCGGCCTCCAGCGGCGTCAGGATGTTCTCGTTGCGGATCACCAGCGTCGGCTTGGACCAGGACGGGATCAGGCCGCGGCGGAAATACAGGCTCTTGGGCCGCACCGGATAGCCGACCAGCTGCTGCTCGAGCTGCCCGGGCAGATCCAGCTCGACACGCCGCGGGCCGCGCTCGGCGCGCGGCAGCGCCACGTGCAGCTTGCGCGCGGCGGGCGCCAGGGTCCAGCCCTGCAGCAACAGCGAGATGATGACGACGACGAAGGCGACGTCGAAATAGAGATAGGCCTTGGACAAGCCGACCAGCATCGGGATCGAGGCCAGGAAGATCGCGACCGCGCCGCGCAGGCCGGTCCAGGCGATGAAGGTCTTTTCGCGCCAGTTGAAGCGGAACGGCGCCAGGCACACGAATACCGCGATCGGCCGCGCCACCAGCATCAGCACGAAGGCGACCCCGACCGCCGGCAAAATGCTGGCGCCGAGCCGGCTCGGCGAGACCAGCAGGCCGAGCAGCACGAACATCACGATCTGCGCCAACCAGGTCGCGGCATCGAGGAAGGTCACCACCGAATTATGCGCGCGGGTCGGCCGGTTGCCGATGATGATGCCGGCCAGATAGACCGCGAGAAAGCCGGAGGCGTGCATGATCTGCGAGCCGCCGAAGATCACGAGCGCCGCGGTCGTGACGAACGGCGCGTGCAGCCCCTGCGGCAGCGCGACCTTGTTGAGCGCGAGCACGACCAGACGCCCGCCGATGACGCCGACCACGGCGCCCAGCACCGCCTCCTGGACGAACTCCATCAGCACGTGGCCTGCGGAGCTCGATCCCAGCGAAATGTATTCGACCAGCATCAGGGTCAGGAAGATCGCGAAAGGATCGTTGGTGCCGGATTCGGCCTCCAGCGTCGCACCGACGCGCGGGCGCAGACGCAGGCCCTGGGTGTGCACCAGCAGGAACACCGCGGCGGCGTCGGTCGAGGCCACCACGGCGCCGACCAGCAGCGACTCCGTCCAGTTGAGGTCGAGCGCGTATTTGGCGAACGGCGCCGTGATCAGCGCGGTCAAGAGCACGCCGACGGTCGCGAGCACCACGGACGGCGCGAGCACGGTCCGGATGCTGGCAAAGCGCGTCTTCAGGCCGCCGTCGAACAGGATCAGGGCCAGCGCGACGGAGCCGACCAGATAGGTGGTGCGGACGTCGTCGAACTGAAGCTGGCCGGGGCCGGAATCGCCGGCGAGCATGCCGATCAAGAGGAAGACGAGCAGCAAGGGCGCGCCGAAGCGCAGCGCAAGCAGGCTCGACAGGATACCGGCCATCACGAGGACGGCACCGAGCAATATGGCGATGCTGACGGAGTCGAGGGAAGCCATCCACCTTCCGGGCAAAAACAGCTGGAGGGGCATTCCATATCGTTGCGGCCCGGGCACGCCAACCCATTTCTCCCGCTCGCGGCAATCTGCCCGCGTTTTACGGCCTTAACGCCCATCACATGCCGGTGTATCGATGGCCCGGCCGCGCCCTTTGTGGGATTCTGCGGCTCCCTCGAATCAATTCCTCCCTTGTTTGCCGACGAGACCGATGGACATGGACCTCAAGGACTTCATGGAGTTCGTGCAAACCACGGCGCGCAGCGTCGGGGCGGAAATCTCCTCGCCCTGGTTCTACCTGCAATTCGGTCTCATCCTGGCCGCGGCCGGCATCGCCTATGCCGCGGACACCGCCATCCGCAACCGGGTCGACATGAGCTCGCTGGCGATGCGCTGGCCGCTGCCGCTCCGGCACTTCGCCCGGGTGATGGTCTCCAGCGCCTCGACGGCGGTGTTCACGCTGCTCGTGATCGTCTCCCGCGTGGTGATGTACCACGCGACCTGGCCGAGCCGCTCCTATCTGCTGATGGTCGCCGCCAAGCTGGGCTTCGCCTGGCTCGTGATCCGGCTGGTGACGACGGTGCTGCGCAATGCCTTCATCGTCCGCCTGGTGTCGATCACGGCGTGGTTCGTCGCCGCGCTGTCCATCCTCGGCCAGCTCGATACGACCGTCGATCTGCTCGACGCCTACGCGATCGTGCTCGGGGGCCTCAGGCTGACCCCGCTGCTGGTCCTCAAGGCCGGCGCGCTCCTGCTGATCGCGCTCTGGGCCACCAACATCGCGAGCAATTTCGCCGAGAGCCGGATCAACGCAACCACCGATCTGACGCCGTCGGTGCAGGTGCTGCTGGTCAAGATCATCCGCATCGGGCTTCTTGCCATCGCAATCGTCATTGCGCTCGGCGCGGTCGGCATCGACCTGTCGGCGCTCGCGGTGTTCTCCGGCGCGGTTGGCGTCGGCATCGGTATCGGCCTGCAGAAGATCGTCGCCAACTTCATCTCAGGCATCATCCTGCTCGCCGACAAATCGGTGAAGCCCGGCGACCTCGTCACCATCGGCGACAATACCGGCCGCATCAGCGCGATGAAGACGCGCTATATTTCCGTCGCCGCCGGCGACGGCCGTGAGTTCCTGATCCCGAACGAGGACCTGGTGACGCAGAAGGTCGTCAACTGGACCTATACCGACAAGAACACGCTGGTGAAGATCGCCTTCGGCACCAATTACGACGCCGACCCGAGGTTGGTCACCAGGCTCGCCGCCGAGACCGCGGCCGCCCATCCCCGCGCGCAGAAGGGCAAGCCGCCGAACAGCATTTTGACCGAGTTCGCGGAAGCCGGGATGAAGTTCTCGCTGACCTTCTGGATTGCGGACCCCGACGGCATGGACAACGTCAAGAGCGACGTGATGCTGGCGCTGTGGGACGCCTTCAAGCGCGAGGGCATCCGGGTTCCCTACCCCGTCCGCGAGATCCGCATCCGGGGCGGCGCGCTGCCGGTGGAAACCACCGTAGAAGTCCCGAATTAGGCCCGCTTTCGGGCGCAGGGCTGCCAACCTTGGCTTGCACGAAAGCCCGCAATCATTAGATTGGGGCCTGAATTCAAGCCTTTCCGCCGTCATCGAGACCAGCCCCGCATGAGCTACGTCGAAGCCTCCGATACCTCCCTGCGCAAGACCGGACAGATCAAGCTGCATGGACCGAGCGCGTTTGCCGGCATGCGCAAGGCGGGCGCGCTGGTGGCGAAGTGCCTCGACGAGCTCACCGACATCGTCGGCCCCGGCGTCCCGACCGAGCGCATCGACCAGTTCGTCCGCGACTTCGCCTTCAGCCATGGCGCCTATCCGGCGACGCTGATGTATCGCGGCTATCGCTACTCGACCTGCACCTCGCTCAACCACGTGGTCTGCCACGGCATGCCCGGCGACCGTCCGCTGAAGGAAGGCGACATCGTCAACATCGACGTCACCTTCATCGTCGACGGCTGGTACGGCGATTCAAGCCGGATGTATGCGGTCGGCCCGATCGCACGCAAGGCCGAGCGGCTTATCGAGGTGACCTATGAAGCGATGATGCGCGGCATCGCCGCGGTGAAGCCCGGCGCCACCACCGGCGACATCGGCCACGCCATCCAGAGCTTCGTCGAGCCGCAGGGCATGAGCGTGGTGCGCGATTTCTGCGGCCACGGCCTCGGGCGCATGTTCCACGACGAGCCGAACATCATTCATATCGGCCGGCCCGGCGAAGGCGTGCAGCTCAAGCCCGGCATGTTCTTCACGATCGAGCCGATGATCAATCTCGGCAAGCCGCATGTGAAGATCCTCTCCGACGGCTGGACCGCCGTCACCCGCGACCGCTCGCTGTCGGCGCAGTTCGAGCACTCCGTCGGCGTGACCGCGACGGGCGTCGAGATTTTCACGCTGTCGGAGCGGCACGGCGAGAAGCAGGTCGGGTGAGCTTTTAGGCGCGTCCGCTGGGTACTAACCAATCTCGCCGCCCCGCAATTGACGGTTGCAAAAACGCGGGTCCCCGGCAATGCTGGCGGCGATGCCCGCCAAGCCGGACCACGACAAGAGCAAGCCTGACGACGCGCCGCACTATCTCGGCCATCGCGAGCGGCTGCGCGAGCGCTTCTACAGCGCGGGTGCGGATGCGCTGAGCGATTACGAACTGCTGGAGATGGCGCTGTTTCCGGCGCTGCCGCGGCGCGACACCAAGCCGCTGGCAAAGGCGCTGATCAAGATTTTCGGCTCGTTCGCCGAGGTCGTGCACGCCCCTGTCGCGCGCCTGCGCGAGGTCGACGGTGTCGGCGAGGCCGCGATCAACCAGCTCAAATTGATCGCGGCTGCCGCGAGCCGCGTGACCAAAGGCGAGGTCAACAGCCGCAACGCGCTGTCGTCCTGGAACGAGGTGATCGATTATTGCCGCTCCAGCATGGCGTTTGCCGACAAGGAACAGTTTCGCCTGCTGTTCCTCGACAAGCGCAACCAGCTGATCGCCGACGAGGTGCAGCAGACCGGCACGGTCGACCACACCCCGGTCTATCCGCGCGAGGTGATCAAACGCGCGCTGGAATTATCGGCGACTGCGCTGATCCTGGTGCACAACCATCCCTCCGGCGATCCCTCACCGTCGCAAGCCGACATCCAGATGACGAAGGCGATCATCGACATCGCCAAGCCGCTGGGCATTGCCGTGCATGATCACATCATCGTCGGCCGGAACGGGCACGCAAGCCTGCGCGGGTTACGGCTGATCCAGGGATGACCGGACCGCGGGGCCTCGGATTGCAATAATTCCATCACACGATGTAAGGTAGTATCATTGCAGAGACGGCCGCGTCAGGCGCGGCCACTTTTCCGATCGCTCTTTTTTGGAGATCTCCATGGCCGCTCGGATTTTTGTCATTGCCGTGATCGCCTTCATCAGCTTCAGCGAACGCGCCTTCGCCTGGGCCTATCAGGGCCACGAGGTGACCGGCGCCATTGCGGATCAACTGCTCGGTCCCAACGCGCGGCAGCAGGTCGCCAACATTCTCGGCTTCGAGCTCCGCGTCGCGGCCCCCTGGGCCGATTGCGTCCGCAGCGTGGCGCGGTTGCCCGACGGGACCTTCCGCTACGCGCCGACCAAGCCGGAATACCGGATTCCCTGCACGGCCTTCGAGACGCCGGCCGAGACAGCACGCATGGAGGACTATGTTTCGCGCAACTGGCTGGATTGCGAAGCCGCGAAGGGGCACGGCTGCGGCGAAGCCTACCATTTCGCCGACGTCGCCATCCAGCACGACGATTACAAGCGCGGCTATGTCGGCACCAGCGACCACGATATCGTTGGCGCCATCAATGCCGCGATTTCGGTCCTTCGCGGAAATCCGGCGCCGCTGCCGTTCTCGATCCGCGACAAGAAGGAAGCGTTGCTGTTGCTGGCGCATTTCGTCGGCGATCTGCACCAGCCGCTGCATGTTGGCGCCGTCTACCTCGATCAGTCCGGCCAGCTCGTGAATCCGGACCAGGGCGACTTCAATCCCGCGACCGAGACGCGGGGCGGCAACCTGCTCGGCCCTGCCGAGAACAATCTGCACAGCCAATGGGACGCGATTGCGGAAGACCTCGGCGAGAATGCGAGCCCGGATTTGATCAAGAAGGCGAAAGCGGTCGGGAAGACACCCGGACCGATCGACGCGCTTGCGGCGACCTGGGCAAGCGAGACGGTCATGGTCTCGCATGCGGCATTCGCCGGCCTGAGCTTCGCCGCAGCGAATCGCGGCCGATGGGAGGTGCGTGTTGACGATGAGGCGGCGTATGCGACCAAGCAGGCCGAATTGAAGCACGATCAGCTCGCCAAGGGCGGCGCGCGTCTTGCGCAGATCCTCAACAGCATATGGCCGACGCCTGTCGAAAAGACCACCGCCTGCACCCTGACCAACGTCTGTTATTGCGTCACGGCGGCAAATCGGGACGCGATCGCCGCCAATGTCGCAAGGGTCAGACAACTCCTCGCAGACCAGCGCGCGACCGGCAGGATGATTGGCTATCTGAGCATCCCGCTGTCGACGCTGGGCGGCGGCTATTTCGGAGTGAACCGGGATGTTGCCCAGAAAACCAAGGAGCGGATCGAGCAGCGATTTGGATCGTCAGCGACCTGGGTTCTCAATCCGGGCGCAGAGGGCAATCTGCCGGAGACGGCCACAGGCGCGGACTACATGTATATGTGGACCCAGATCCTCGAAGGGCGCGGAGGCTATGGCGAGGATATCGACTTCTTCTACTTCGCCGGTCCGACCGATTTCGCACAGTTTTTCGGACTTACCGGCGCGGGCGATGCGGACAGGATCGAGGCCTATTTCGACCGGCGGCTTGGATCAGATCCCGATCTGGTGAAGACCGTGAATGCCGGCGGGCTCAGCAAACGCGGCTTCCGCAACTACTATGCACTGCGCGCTGCGGTCACGTTCAGCGCCGGGTCCCACGACGAGTGGAACATCGTCCAGCTGCTCAATCAACGCCGCCGCGGGTCCGAGCAATTCGGAATCGGCAACCAGATCGGCGTGCTCTTCGACGGGCACGCGATCGCGCCGGGCGATTTCGAGGCCGGCGCCGCCAGCGGCACCGTCGGGCGATGCAATTGAGCCCGATCGCTCAATAGCAATATCTCGGATTGACCCGGACGTAGTATCCGTCCGGGCGCTGCATGTAGCAGCCCCGCTGATAGGCGTAGTAGCCGGAGCGGCGACGCTCGCCTTCGGAGGCGATCGCAGCGCCCGTGCCGGCACCGACGACGGCGCCGATGGCAGCGCCGCGGCCTCCCCCAATCGCGCCGCCGACGACCGCACCGCCGATACCGCCGATGATGGCGCCGCCGATGGCGTCCTGGGCTACCGCCTCACGAACCGGCATGGTTACAGCAACCGCGAGACAGGCTGCAATTCCAAGAGCAATTCCGCGAAGCATTCCGAATCCTCCAGTTTGCCGGCACACATGCGTCGCGCCTGGGGCAGAGTAAAGTCGGCGCCATCCCCCAATTTCGGAACTGGCGGCCGGCACGATAATCGAAGAAAACCTACCCCGGGCGGCGGCCGCCGTTATTGAGCCATCGCAAAGGAAAGCACGGATCCGATACCGGGCCTGCCAGCACCACGGCTCGCCGGGCCCGAAGACGCAAGGGCGGGCGCGGCCGCTGTTCAAGGCTCGATCCAACGCCGCACTGCATCGACGGTGTCGGCCGGATTGGTGTTGAAGCAAATCGCGGCCTCCGGCGCGAGGCGGTGGACGAGATTGAGCACCTTCTCGAACAGCACGAGGCGCTCCCTGGGCTCGCGCAGTCCGGCGCCGATCACGATGCAGTCGAAGTGTTGGTCGCGCAGCGCCGCCGCGACGCCGGCTTCCGCGGTGGCGTCGAGATCGATCAGGCAGCTCGTGACCTCGAAGCCGAGATCACGCAGGCGTAGCAGCTGCGCCTCGATGTAGCTGCGCACGAGCTCCGGCGTGAGCTGCGGGAATGCACTGTAGTCGACACTGCCGGGTTCGATGCCGATCGCGAGGACGCGTTTGGCCATGCGGGTATCCCAATGAAATGGGCCGCCTACTGCCGCAGCATGATCAGGGGATCGGCGGTATCGGGGACGCGCCGCCACTGCGCGTTGTCGTCGGCCTCGAATTGCCAGACGTCGCCCGATTTCGACATCAGGATGATCTGGCCACGCTCGAGCCGCCATTGGGTCGGGTTGAACTGCGCGACGGCCGAGTCGCATTTCGGCTTGAGGAAGACCTGGAAATTGTCGGGGCCGGCTTCCGTGTTGGTCAGCGTCAGCCCGCAGACCGGCTGGCCGTTGCCGCGCACCATGGCCCAATCGCCGATCATCTGGTCCATCGACTTGGCCATCGAGCGCGCGGCGGCGAGATCCTGCAGGATGTAGACGCCCTCGCCCTGGCGCAGGCCTTCGAAGATGCCGGCCTCGACCTCGGTGAAGTCGATCACGGCTTCACCGGTCGCATCCTGCAGACGGACGATATCGAGGCCCCTGACGCTCCAGGCGACGATGTCCTTGGTGAAGGGCAGCGCGGTCTTGCAGGCCGGCTCGAGTTCGAGCTTGAATCCCAGCGCGACCGGGTCGCCCTTGATCGTGACGACGCAGGTCTTGCTGCGTTCGGTGGTCGAGAGCTCCCACTGCCCGAGCATCTCCTTCTTCAGCGTCGTCGCATCCTGCGCATGCGCGATGCCGATCGCGGCCAGGGAGGCCGCGACGGCGCCGATCACGGCCAATTGGGCCGCGACGGAGAATGCGACGACCCGAAGAGTTCGCATCAGCGCCCCTTGAACGGCGTTTCGGCGACCGGCGTCAACGGCGCCTTTCCTGAGAACCATGATTTGAGGTTGTCGACCACGAGCTGGTCCATGGCGTTGCGCGTCACCACCGAGGCCGAGCCGATATGCGGCAGCAGCACGACGTTCTGCATCGCCTTGAGCTCGTCCGGCACGGTCGGCTCGGCCGCGAACACGTCGAGGCCGGCGGCCAGGATGGTGCCGGATTTCAGCGCCTGCACCAGCGCCGGCTCGTCGACCACCGAGCCGCGCGCGACGTTGATCAGCACGCCGCGCGGGCCGAGCGCCTTGAACACCTCGGCGTTGATCATCTTGTTGGTAGCCGCGCCGCCGGGCACGATCACCATCAGCGTATCCACCGCCTTCGCCATCTCGATCAGATCAGGGTAATGCTTGTACGAGACGTCCTTGGACGGGTTGCGCGAGTGATAGACCACCGGCACCAGCGAGGCGTCGAGCCGGCGCGCGATGGCCTGGCCGATCCGGCCCATGCCGACGATGCCGACCTTGCGGTCGCGCAGCGAGCCGACGCTGAGCGGATAGTTCTGGGTCTGCCAGAGGCCGGAGCGCACGTAGCGGTCGGCCTTGACGAATTCACGCAAGGTGGAGATCAGCAGGCCCATCGCGACGTCGGCGACCTCCTCGGTCAGCACGTCGGGCGTGTTGGTGACAATGATGTTATGCTCGGCGGCATATTTGGCGTCGATATGGTCGTAGCCGACACCGAAGCTCGCCACCATCTCGATCTTGGGCAGCTGCGACAGCGATTCCTTGTCGGCGCGGACGGTGTGATAGGTCACCGCCACGCCGCGGATTTTTTCGCGGATCGCCGGGGTCAGGCGCTCGAGGTCGCCGCGCGTCTCGGCCTTGTGCACGACGAAATGGTCGGAAAACCCGTTCTCGAGGATCGGCCGCACCGGCCCATAGATCAGAAGGTCGATCTTTTCGGACGAAATCGAACCGGCAGCCATCAGTTTTCCTTTCCAAGCGCGCTCTCATGCCAGCGCCGTAAAACGAGGTGCGAAACTAGCGCCAGCACCCCATAGATGACAATCCCGGCCAGCGACAACAGCAGCAGCGCTGCGAACATGCGGGGTATGTTCAAGCGGTAGCCGGATTCGGCGATCCTGTAGGCGAGGCCGGAGCCGGCGCCTGCCGTTCCCGCCGCGATCTCGGCCACGACCGCGCCGATCAGCGACAGGCCGCCGGCGATGCGCAGGCCCCCGAGGATGTAGGGCAGTGCGGCGGGCAGCTTCAGAAACCGCAGCGTCTGCGGCTTTGAGGCGCCATAAAGCTGAAACAGGCCGGCGAGATTGCGATCGACCGAATTGAGCCCGAGCGTGGTGTTGGACAGCACCGGGAAAAAGGCGACGATGAAGGCGCAGACCACGACCGCGGTCTGCTGTTCCAGGTAGATCAGCAGCAGCGGCGCGATCGCGATGACAGGGGTGACCTGGAGGACGATGGCATAGGGGAACAGCGAATATTCCACCCATTTCGACTGGTTGAACAGCAGCGCCAGCGCAATGCCGCCGATGCTGGCCGCGACGAACCCTTCGAGCGTGGTCAGAAGCGTGGTGGCGAGCGATTGCGACAGCACCGCCCAGTCCTTGATCAATGTCAGGATGATCACGGAGGGGGCCGGCAGCACGTAAGGGGGGATGCCCTTGCGGCGGACCACCAGTTCCCAGACGATCAGGCCGATCGCGAAGACGATGACCGGAAGCAGCAGGCGCATCGCGCGTTGCGCCGCTGGCGGCCGTGAAACGATCGCGGGCTGGGCGTTCATAGCAGCGGCTGTCCCGAATAAGACGGCGCAAGCGCGTCGGAGACCTTGCGACAATAGTCGCCATAGGCTGTCGAGGTGCGAAACGCCTCGCCGCGCGGCTCGACCGCCTCGATGCGGATATCGGCCTGGATGCGGCCGGGCCGTGCCGTCATCACCACAACGCGCTGCGACAGATAGACGGATTCGAACACCGAATGGGTGACGAAGATGACGGTCTTGCCGAGGCTGCGCCACAGCGCGAGCAGATCGTTGTTGAGGCGGAAGCGCGTGATCTCGTCGAGCGCGGCGAACGGCTCGTCCATCAAAAGGATATCCGGCTCGGTGACCAGCGCGCGCGCCAGCGACACCCGCATCTTCATGCCGCCGGAGAGCTCGCGCGGAAACGCATCGGCGAAATCGGCGAGCCCGACGCTGGCCAGCGCCGCGTCGGCACGCCCGCGCGCCTCCGCCTTCGGCACGCCTGCGAGCCTCAGCGGCAGCCGCACATTCTCGCGCACGCTGGTCCAGGGCATCAGGGTCGGCTCCTGAAACACGAAGCCGATGCCGTGACCCGGCTGCACCACGCCCTCGCGATGGGCCACCCGCACGATGCCGGAGGACGGCGCGCTGAGCTCGGCGATCAACCGCAACACCGTCGACTTGCCGCAACCGGACGGGCCCAGCAGCGAGATGAACTCGCCCTTGCGGACGGTGAGGTCGAACGGCCCGAGCGCCATGACGCCGTTGTCATAGGTCTTCGTCACGCCGCGCAGGCTGACGGCAAGATGCGTCAGGCCGGCGTCGGCTGCGGGCGAGGTTTTGACTGACGACATCGACCTTGCGCTACGGCTTGCTCGGGCGCAGCTCGACGCCGACGCCCTTGTTGACGAAGCGCAGCGTATAGGACTTGCGGAAGTCGAGATCGCCCTTCACGACACCGGCCTTGACCATCTTGTTGAAGAAGGAGGTGTAACGATCGTCGCTCATCGCGCCGATGCCGTTCTTCACGGAGTCGCCGGAATCGACGATGCCGTACTCCTTCATCTTGGCGACGGAGTATTTCAGCAGATCGTCGGTCATTTCGGGATTGAGCTGCTTGATCATGGCATTGCCGGCGGAATTGTCGCCGTAGATATAGTTGTACCAGCCGATCATGGAGGCATCGACGAAACGTTGGACGAGGTCGGGCTTCTTCTCGACGACGTCGCGGCGCGTCTCGATCAGGGTCGAATAGGTATTGAAGCCGTAATCGGCCAGCAGCAGCACATTGGGCTTGAAACCGGCGGCCTTCTCCACCGCAAACGGTTCGGAGGTGACGTAGCCCTGCATCGCGCTCTTGGGGTTGGCGATGAAGGGCTGCGGATTGAAATTATAGGGGCGGACGTTCTTCTCGTTGAAACCGTATTCGGACTTCAGCCACTGGAAATAGCTGCCCATGCCCTCCTTGGAAACGAACAGCGTCAGCGGCTTGAGATCCTCGATCTTGCTGACCTTGGCATCCGGCTGCGTCAGCATCACCTGCGGATCCTTCTGGAAGATCGCGGCGATGGTCACGACAGGCACGTTGTTGGCAACCGCATCGAACGACATCAGCGTGTTCGCGGCCATGAAGAAATCGATCTTGCCGGCGATCAGCAGCATCCGGTTGTTCTCATTCGGACCGCCGGGAACGATGGTGACGTCGAGACCGTATTTCTTGTAGGTGCCGTCGGCGACCGCCTGGAAGAAGCCGCCGTGCTCGGCCTCCGCGACCCAATTGGTGCCGAAAGTCACCTTGTCCAGCGTCTCGGCCTGCGCCCCGACGCACCAGACGAAAGCCACCATCAAGCCCGCAATGAGCGCTCGCCGCAGATGGAAGGGGGTCATAATGGCACTCCGTCGATCGCTTCCGGCCAATCGCGTCTGGCTCATGTGAACGCAACGCGATAAAACCGCATGACATCAGGGGACGCGAGCCGGCCGGGCCCGCATCCCCTGATACCCCAAATTACGTGACAAATTCGGGCAATGAAACCTCCAAAGAATACTCAATGACGCCATCCCGCGACTGGACCGAAATCCGCTGGGCCGATGCGCCCCCCGCGGACACGTCGCGCTGGATCGCGGTGCTGCCGCTGGCGGCAACCGAGCAGCACGGCCCGCATCTGCCGTTCGAGACCGACGTTCTGATCGCGGACGCCTATCTCGCACGTGTCCGCGAGCTGTTGCCTCCGAGTGTTCCGGCCATTTTCCTTCCCGTTGAACCGGTCGGGATTTCCACCGAGCATATCGACTATCCGGGCACGCAGACTCTGGCGACCGAAACCGCCCTGAAGCGATGGACCGGCATCGGCGAGGAGGTCGCGCGGCGCGGCGTGAAGAAGCTCGTCATCATCACCAGCCATGGTGGCAACAGCGCGGCCATGATGCTGATCGCGCAGGATCTGCGCGCGTATCAAAAACTGTTCGTGGTGACGACGTCGTGGTCGCGCCTGTCAGGCGCCGACAAACTGTTCCCGGCCGACGAAGTGCGCCACGGCATTCATGGCGGCGCGGTCGAGACCTCGATCATGCTGGCGCGCTATCCCGATCATGTTCGCAAGGATGCGATCGCGGATTTTCCCGCGAGCAGCGTCGCGCTGGAACGGCAATATCGCTGGCTGTCGACGCAACGGCCCGCGCCGTTTGCCTGGCAGGCGCAGGATCTCAACGCCTGCGGCGCCGTCGGCAATGCGACATTGGCCGTGGCGGCGAAGGGCGAGCAACTCATCGATCAGGGCGCCCGTGCTTTTTGCGAGCTGCTGGGCGAGGTCGATAACTTCGACGTGAACAGGCTCGTCAAGGGACCTCTCGGTTAGCTCATATCCTCTTGGATTAACTCACGAAAACTCCTCGCTCCGGGAGCGGATTTGCCGCATTCGAACCGGACGCGGGGAGCCTCCGTCAAAACTGGGCACGCGGGCCACAACGGACCGCCTCAACCCGGATGGAGTTTCATATGTCGATCAAGACCAAGATTGCCGCTCTCGCGCTCGCGACCCTCGCCGTCACCGGCAGCATCGTGTCCACCACCTCCTCGGCCGAAGCCAAGCCGCCCGGTTGGGTCTGGGGTGTCGGTGCCGGCCTCGCCACCGCCGCCGTCGTCGGCTCCGCGATCGCCGCCAACAACGATCCCTATTACTACGGCTATCACCGCTGCGGCTGGGTCGCCCAGTACAACGCTTTCGGCCAGTACATGGGCCGCGTTCGTACCTGCTACTGATCTGAGTACCTGAGGCCGATCTTACGTGGATCCTGCGTCCGACACGGGCGCCTCATCCACCCCGTGTCGTGCCCCCGACCCCGCCCGGCTGTCCCCCCGGGCGGGGTCATTCGTTTGGAGCCGCGGAAATTTGTTGCCGTCCAGTCACACAGAGATGCGAACCAGCGTCCGCTGCAATGCTCAATAGTTGCTATTGCGAATTAATTGCAATAAACATTGCAACAGCTGCGGGGACTTGGGACGGCGTCACGTCGAATAGATCATCTCGGCCGATCGCGTGACCAACCCAAACCTGGTGACAGGATCGCCGCGAATCGGCAGGGATGTCGGCGGCTGGGGCATGTTTGCGTTTTGGGGGCGTGTGTTGACGTTGAGAGGTCACCGTTACAGGTACTTGCGGACGGCCGCGGCGATTGCATCGGGCGCGCTGGTTGTTCCGTGTGCAAGCCAGGCAGCTGACCTGCCGCTGAAGGCGCGCGCAGCAAAGACCCTTTACGATTGGACCGGTTTCTATGCCGGCGGTCATTTCGGCTACGGCGATGCGAGCTTCGGACCCGGCACCAATTCATTGCCGCTGCAAGGCGTGATCCTGCCGCCCAGTGCCACCGGGTTCAGCGGCGGCTATCAGCTCGGCTATAATCGCCAGCTCGCCAACCGTGTCGTGCTCGGCATCGAAGCGGACTCCACGTTCAGCGGTGCTCGCGACGTCGTCGCGCATGAACGGTCCCCCGCGCCCTTCAACACCACGCTGGACTATGTCGGCACCGTGCGCGGCCGCATCGGTTACGCGTTCGACCGTTTCATGCCCTTCGTCAGCGGCGGTTTCGCCTGGGGCCATACGCACATCAACGTCAACGATGCCGATGGCGTCTCGGAGCTGTTTCCGGTCGGAAAATATCAGACCGGGTGGACGGCGGGACTCGGCCTCGAATTCGCCGTCAGCGGCAATTGGACCGCAAAGGCCGAGTACGATTACGTCGCGCTGTCGCGCCGAACCTACGATCTCAGCGGCTTCGGCCTTGCCAATGTCGAGGTCGAGCCGCGCGTTCATCTGTTCAAGCTTGGCCTGAATTACCAGTTTGGCGACACGCCCTGGATGGCGCCGGTCAACGGCAAGACGAAACTCCCCGAGTCCAACGACTGGAACGTCCACGCCCAGACGACTTTGCTGCCGCAAGGCTACGGGCCGATCCGCTCGCCCTATGCGAGCCCGCAGAGCCTTCCCGGCAGCGGCCAGTTTCAGGCGACGTGGACGACCACGGCCTTCCTGGGCGCGCGGCTGTGGGACGGCGGCGAGTTCTATTTCAATCCGGAATTGGCGCAGGGCTTTGGCATCAACGGCACGCTCGGCCTTGCCGGCTTCTCCAATGGCGAGGCGCAGAAGGCCGGCGCTCCATTCCCGAAAATCCGTGCGCAGCGTTACTATTTCAAGCAGACCTTCGGCCTCGGCGGCGAGCAGGAGGATGTGCCGGACGCCCCCAACCAGCTTGCCGGCAAGCGCGATATCGACCGCGTCACGCTGATCGTCGGCCGCTTCGCCGTCGGCGATTTCTTCGACGGCAATTCCTACGCCAAGGACCCGCGCGCCGACTTCATGAATTGGGCGATGTGGTCGTCGGGGGCCTACGACTTCCCGGCCGATCTGCCGGGCTACACTCGCGGCGCCGTGGTCGAGCTCAATCGCAGGGATTGGGCGGTGCGCGGCGGCCTGTTCCAGGTCCCCGATGCGCCCAACAGCGATACGCTGGTTTACAAGACGGGCGGCGCGGTCGTCGAGTTCGAGGAGCGCCATTCGATCTTCGAGCAGCCGGGCAAGCTGCGGGTCGGTGCGTTCTACAACAGCGGCAATACTGCCAATTACCGCGAAGTGGTCGCGATCGCCGCTGCCAACCCTGCGCTCGACATCAACGACATCACCGTCGCCAACCAGCGCGACCGCTCGAAATACGGCTTCTACGTCAACCTCGAGCAGCAGATCGTCAAGGACGTCGGGCTGTTCGCGCGCGGGAGCTGGAATGACGGCCAGAACCAGATCCTGTCCTTCACCGATATCGACCGCAGCGTATCGGGCGGCCTGTCGATCAAGGGCAGCTTTTGGGGGCGGCCGGACGATACGATCGGCATCGGCGGCGCCGTCAACGGGCTTTCCGCCGCGCACCGCGACTTCCTTGCTGCCGGCGGCACCGGCCTGCTGATCGGCGACGGACAGCTCAACTACAGTCCGGAGCGCATCCTCGAAGCCTATTATGCCTGGAAGCTCACTTCCTGGACGACCATGACGTTCGACTACCAGTTCATCACAAATCCGGCCTACAACGCCGACCGCGGGCCGGTCTCGATCTTCTCGGGGCGCCTGCACGCCGAGTTCTAGCCCACCACTTCAGCCCAACCTTCCAGAAGGGCAGGCCGCATGAGACTCCAGGATTTTCGTAGCGCCGCGATCGGGCAGGCGCTACGTCCCAATGTCTGGGACATAGCCGCACTGATCCTGGTCGTCGGCGCCATGGTGCTGATCGTCTATGGCGGCGAGCAGACCACGGCGCCTCTGTCCGACCTCGAGCGCGCGCCGGTGTCGCTCGATCCGTCCCATCTGCCGCTCTATGCGCTACGCACCACGATGCGGATGCTGCTCGCCATCGTCTGCTCGACGATCTTCACTTTCATCTATGCCGCGATCGCCGCAAAAAGCCGGCGCGCCGAAATGGTGATGATCCCGCTGCTCGATATTCTGCAGTCGGTGCCGATCCTCGGCTTCCTCACTTTCACTGTCGTCTTCTTCATGAATCTGTTTCCGGGCCAAGTGCTCGGCGCGGAGCTCGCCTCGGTGCTCGCGATCTTCACCAGCCAGGCCTGGAACATGACGTTCAGCATGTACCAGTCGATGCGCAACGTGCCGAAGGATCTGGAGGAGGCAACGCAAAGCTTCCATCTCTCCGGCTGGCAGCGCTTCTGGCGCCTCGACGTCCCCTTCGCGATGCCCGGCCTGATCTGGAACGCGATGATGTCGATGTCGGGCGGCTGGTTCTTCGTGGTGGCGTCGGAGGCAATCACCGTCGGCAACACCACGGTGACGCTGCCGGGCATCGGCTCCTATGTGGCGATGGCGATCCAGCAGCAGAACCTCTCCGCGATCTTCTACGCGATCCTGGCGATGCTGCTCGTCATCATCGTCTATGACCAACTGCTGTTCCGGCCGATCGTCGCCTGGGCCGACAAATTCCGCTTCGAGCAGACCGCCTCCGGCGAGGCGCCGAGCTCCTGGATGCTCGACCTGTTCCGCCGCACCCGCGCGCTGCGCGCCCTCACGCTTCGCTTCACAGCAGCGAACAGGATGGTCTCGAATTTGCGCATATCGCTGCCTAAGCTGTCTCCTTCGGCAAGCAACAAGCGGAGCCGCCCCTCGCGCCTCGTCGACGCGTTCTGGGTCGCCGTGATCCTCAGCGGCACGGCCTATGCCGCCTGGCTGACCTATCGCTACCTCTCGGCCAGCCTCGACCTGTCCGACGTCTTCATCGCAATCCGCGACGGGATGATCACCCTGCTGCGCGTCATCGTGCTGATCAGCATCGCCACGCTGATCTGGGTGCCGATCGGCGTCTGGATCGGGCTTCGGCCCAAGCTCGCCGAGCGCGTGCAGCCGCTGGCGCAGTTCCTGGCGGCGTTCCCTGCCAATCTCGCGTTCCCCGTCTTCGTCTTCATCATCGTCCACTATCGGTTGAGCGCCAATGTCTGGCTGAGCCCGCTGATGATCCTGGGCACGCAGTGGTACATCCTGTTCAACGTGATCGCGGGTGCGAGCGCGTTCCCGACCGACCTGCGCGAAGCCGCCGGCAGCTTCCACCTCCGGGGATGGCGCTGGTGGTTCAAGGTGATCCTGCCCGGCATTTTCCCCTACTACATCACCGGCGCGATCACGGCGTCCGGCGGCTCGTGGAACGCGTCCATCGTCGCGGAGGTCGCAAGCTGGGGCGAGACGCATTTGCAGGCCACAGGATTGGGAGCCTATATCGCCGCGGCGACGGAGGCAGGCGACTTTCCGCGGGTCGTGCTCGGAATCGCCACGATGTGTATCATGGTGACGCTGTTCAATCGTCTGCTCTGGCGGCCACTCTATGCCTTCGGCGAGCGCCGCCTGCGTCTCGGCTGATGAGGAGGGACAATCATGCTCGACCAGGTAAAGCCATCCGCCCTCGTCGACATCCGCGACGTCTGCCGGTCCTTCCCCAAGGGCAGCGGCGAACAGCTTCTGGTGCTGGACAAGGTCGATCTCACGATCCATTCCGGTGAGATCGTCGGCCTGCTCGGCCGCTCCGGCTCCGGCAAATCGACCCTGCTCCGGATCATCGCTGGCCTCGTCACGCCTTCCTCGGGGAGCGCCACCTGCCGCGGCGAGACCATCGTGGGCCCGCCGAACGGCGTCGCGATGGTGTTCCAGTCGTTTGCACTGTTTCCCTGGCTGACAGTGCTGCAGAATGTCGAACTCGGCCTGGAAGCGCTCGGAATTGATGCCGCCGAGCGCCGCAAGCGCGCACTCGCCGCGATCGACCTGATCGGTCTCGACGGTTTCGAATCGGCCTATCCCAAGGAATTGTCCGGCGGCATGCGCCAGCGCGTTGGCTTCGCCCGTGCGCTGGTGGTGCATCCCGATCTCCTGCTGATGGACGAACCCTTCTCTGCGCTCGACGTGCTCACGGCAGAGACGCTGCGCACCGATTTGATCGATCTCTGGATCGAAGGCCGCCTACCGATCAAGTCGATCCTCATGGTGACGCACAACATCGAGGAAGCGGTCCTGATGTGCGATCGCATCCTGGTGTTCTCGTCCAATCCGGGCCGGGTCGCGACCGAGATCAAGGTCGACCTGAAGCATCCGCGCAACCGGCTCGATCCGTATTTCCGGCAGCTCGTCGACAATATCTACGCGCGCATGACCCAGCGCGCCGAGCCGAGAGCAGCTTCGATAGAGGGCATTCCCGGCACCGGCGTCGGCATGGTCCTGCACCACGTCTCATCCAACGTTCTTTCGGGCCTGATCGAGACGCTGGCCGCGCCGCCCTATCATGGACACGCCGACCTGCCCGTGCTCGCGAGCCAGCTCCAGTTCGAAGCCGACGAGATCATTCATCTCGGCGATTCGCTCCAGCTCCTGCGCTTTGCGCAGCTCAGCGAAGGCGACCTGATGCTCACGGACGCGGGAAAGCGCTTTGCCAATATCGAGACCGACGCACGCAAGAAGCTGTTCGCCGAGCATCTCGTCACCTACGTGCCGGTGATGGGACTGATCCGACGCGTGCTGGACGAGCGTCCTTCGCACACCGCGCCTGCAACCCGATTCCGCAACGAGCTCGAGGACTACATGTCCGAGGAGAATGCGGACGACACGATCAAGACGATCGTGTCCTGGGGCCGCTACGCCGAGCTGTTTGCCTATGATGAGCAGTCGGAGACGTTCAGCCTGGAGAATCCGGGCTGAAGCCGTCATCCTGCACCCGCCGCGACCCGCGATCAGGCCGCGCGGATTGCGTCCAGGAATTTTCCGACCTCGGTCTTGAGACGGCTGCTCTCGCCCGACAATGACCTTGCAGACGCCAGCACATTGGAGGACGCCGAGCCGGTCTGGCTGGCGCCGCGCTGCACGTCGACGATGCTGGCGGAAACCTGCTGGGTGCCGCGCGCGGCCTGCTGCACGTTGCGTGAAATCTCCCGCGTCGCCGCGCCCTGCTCCTCGACCGCCGAGGCGATGGCGGAGGCGATCTCGGACATGCGGGTGATGGTGTCGCCGATCGCCTTGATGGCGCCGACGGACTGCTCCGTGGCGCTTTGAATACCCGTGATCTGCTGGCTGATCTCGCCGGTGGCCTTGGCGGTCTGCTCGGCCAGTGCCTTGACCTCGGAGGCGACGACGGCGAAGCCGCGCCCGGCCTCGCCGGCGCGCGCCGCCTCGATGGTGGCATTGAGAGCCAGAAGATTGGTCTGGCCCGCGATCTGGCTGATGAGCTCGACGACGTCGCCGATCCGCCCCGCGGCCTTGGCGAGCTCCCCGACATGGTCGTTGGTCCGCCCGGCCTGTTGGACCGCCTCGCCGGCGATGCGCGCGGAGTCCTGCACCTGCCGGCTGATCTCGTCGACCGACGAGGCCATCTCCTCGGCCGCCGAAGCGACGGTCTGCACGTTGGTGGAGGCCTGTTCGGAGGCGGCCGCAACGGTTGCGGTGACCTTCTCCGACTGGTCGGCGGTGCTCGTCAGCGTTCCCGCGGACACTTCCAGCTCCGACGAGGCCGATGACACCGTGTTGATGACGTCGCCGATCATGGCTTCGAATTCGCGCGCGATCTGGTCCATGCGCTGGCTGCGCCGGAGCTTCGCCTCGGCTTCGACCGCGGCCGCCTCGTCGGCGGCCTTCTTGGCGAGCAGAGAATCCTTGAAGTGCTGCAGCGAGCCCGCGACCTGGCCGATCTCGTCATTGCGGCCCGTCGCGGGGATCTCGACCTCGTGCTGTCCGGCGGCGAGCGTTCCAATCACGTCCGCGAGCCGGCCGAGCGGCGTCACCACACGCCTGCGCAGCATCATGGTCACGCCACCGAGCGTCCCGAGCAGCGCCAGCACCACCACGGCAGCGAGCGCGAGCATCGCCAGGGCGCCGTCGCGCGCCGCCGAGGCACGGTCGGCCGCTTCGGCCAATGCGGCATCGCGTACGCCGTAGAACATCTGGATGGCCGGCACGATGACCTTCGCCAGCTCATCGGCGTTGACACCGTACTTGCCGTCACCCCTCGCCGCAGGCATCTCCTTTTCGACGACCAGCGCGGCTTTGCCAAAATAGGACTCCGTCGCCGCCTTCAGCGCGGTGGCAATCCGGGGCGGATTGCCGAGCATTTCCATGCCGGCTTCGATACGCTCGCGGTCCGCTTCCACACGTCCCTGCATGCGATCCATCAGCGAGAATTCGGCCGCCACCAGCGGACGGCGTGCCGACAGCGCCGGCGACAGCGTGGCGGCGCGGCTGCCGGCCGAGACGCGCAGATCCTGCGCCGTCCGTGCCAGGCCCAGAAACGCCGCGAGCGAGGAATCGGCATTGACGACCTGTCCCTCGAGCCGGTTCATGATGGGCTCGATATTGCTGATGACCTCGGCAACACCGGGCAGGAAGCCCTTGACCACGGCGCCGTCGCGCTGCGCCAGGGGCACGCTCATCGCGCGATCTGCCGCCGTATAGACGTCCTTGAGCCGACGGGCGGCGCGATCCAGGGTTTCGACCATAGCTGCGCTGCCATCGAGTGCGGTGATGGCGCGCCGGGCGGCCTCGAAGCCGGCATCGGCCGCCTTCGCAGCCTTCCCGGCAGCTTCGCTCTGAGCCTGCGTCGCAACGCCCTCCTGGAAGATGGGAGAGATGTAGGGCGCACGAAGTCCGGCGACGTGCTGGCTGACCGTCAGCATGGCACCAAAGGCATCGACGGTCTTGATCGCGTCGGAGCGGTTCGTGAAGATGCGCGTCTGAGGTATCAGCACCTCGGCGCCGAGGATGACTGCGAAAACTGTCACCGTCAGCATCGACAGCGCGAAAAGTTTCCCGATGCGCATCCTGGGTCCCCTGAATACATTTCTGCAATGTCGAAAACCTAGTCGCCGGCCACTAAGAGGGCGTTAAGCAACGGTCCGTAGTTCCGCGGAGCGCCAGGTTGTCGCGGGAGGGCCCTGGAACGCTACCGCACGCGGTTCCTTGGGCGACAAACGCGCAGAAATGCCAGCACTTCCTCGCCGAATACCTATATCAAGAGCCTGCGCGGCCTTTTGGCCACACTAGCTTACCTCGGAATGTCAATGCTCTCGGTCGAACTCATCATCGTCGTCGTCCTGATCGTCATCAACGGCCTCCTGTCCATGTCGGAGCTGGCCGTGGTTTCGTCCCGCCCGGCGCGGCTGTCGCTGCTCGCCGCCAAGGGCGTGCGCGGCGCCGAGCGGGCGCTGACGCTGGCCGCCGATCCCGGCAAATTCCTCTCGACGGTGCAGATCGGCATTACACTGGTCGGCGTGCTCTCCGGCGCGTTCTCCGGCGCGACGCTCGGGCAGCGGCTGACGCAATGGCTGCTCGAGTTCGGCCTGTCCGCAGGCATTGCCGACATCGTCGGCGTCGGCATCGTCGTCACGCTCATCACCTACGCCACCCTGATCGTCGGCGAGCTGGTGCCGAAACAGGTGGCGCTGCGCGACCCCGAAAGCATCGCGGTCAGGGTCGCGCCCGCCATGCACGTGCTTTCGAAGGTCTCGCTGCCGCTGGTCTTTCTGCTGGATCTTTCGGGCAAGCTGATCCTCACCATGCTCGGCCGCGGCGGCAAGGCGGAGGAGAAGGTCTCGGAGGACGAGATCCATCACCTCGTCAACGAGGCCGAGAGCGCAGGCGTGCTCGAACCCGGTGAGAAGGAGATGATCGCCGGCGTGATGCGGCTCGGCGACCGGCCGGTCGGCGCGGTGATGACGCCGCGCACGGAGGTCGACGAGATCGACCTGAACGACGATCCCGCTGCCATCCAGGAGATCATCGCCAAGAGCCCGCATTCGCGCTTTCCCGTCTCCGACGGCGACCGCGACAAGCCGATCGGCGTGCTCCAGGCCAAGGACCTGCTGGTCGCCTATATGAGCGAACGGACGCCGGATCTGCGCGCGCTCGTGCGCGAGGCGCCCGGCATCCCGGCGTCGGCAGACGCGCGCGACGTGGTGACCATCCTGAAGGCCGCACCGGTTCATGTCGGTTTCGTCTACGACGAATACGGCGGCTTTGAAGGCATGGTGACGGCCGCCGACATCCTCGAATCGATCGTCGGCGCGTTCCATTCGGAGGAGGGACCGCCGGAGCCGGCCTTTGTGAGGCGTGCCGACGATTCGCTCCTGATCGCCGGCTGGATGCCGGTCGACGAATTCGGCGAATTGCTCGGTGTCGAATTGCCGCCGCACCGCTACAATACGGTGGCGGGCCTGGTGCTGCAGCAGTTCAACATGCTGCCCGATACCGGCGACGCCTTCGACTTCGGCGGCTGGCACATCGAGGTGGTCGATCTCGACGGGCGGCGGATCGACAAGATTCTGGCGAGCCGGTTGAGTGAGGTCGAGACGGGGTAGTTCGAGCGCGCTTATGCACGCACCAACTCATCCTCACCCGAACTTCACGCCGATCCGCTTCTCCTTGCGCCAGACCACGGTGCAGGCCAGATGCGTTCCGTCGGCCGGGATGAACAGGGTGAAACGTTCGGGAATTCCGACCGGGCTGGTGACGTCGAGCGCCGCGCCGGTGTCCGAGAAATTGCGGACGGTGCAGTCGATCGCGCCGCCGCCGAACTCGATCGTTCCGGACTTCAGCACACGGTGTCTGGCTTTGTCGCGTCGCTCGTCCATAGGGACAATCTACACCCGAAGCTGACACAGACATTAAGACACGGTGCGCTCGCGATGATTTGTGCCGCCGCAAGACGCGGCGGTATCATGCGGTGGACGCCTCCCTACAGCGCCGGCTGGAACGTGTCGGTCTGCGCCATCCGCCAGGCCTCGCGGAAGCGCGGGTCTTCGGTGCCTTCGAGCAGTTCGCCAGGACGCAGCGCCGGATAGAGCCGCGCGAAGGATTGGACCTGCGTCGTGGACGTCCGTTGGCTGAAGTGAATCGGGCGCAGCTGCTGCGGATGCTCGAGGCCCGCCGCGGCGATCAGCTCGGTCAGCGAATGCAGCGTCGCGTGGTGATAATTGTGCACGCGGTCGATCTTGAGCGGCACGTAAAGCGCTCGCGCACGTGTCGGGTCCTGTGTCGCCACTCCGGTCGGGCAGCGGTCGGTGTGGCAGCTCAACGACTGGATGCAGCCGAGCGAGAACATGAAGCCGCGCGCCGAGTTGCAATAGTCGGCACCGATCGCCATGGCGCGGGCCATGTCGAAGGCGGTCGCGATCTTGCCGGACGCACCGATTTTGATGCGGTCGCGCGCATTGATCCCGATCAGCGCGTTGTGGACGAAATTGACGCCCTCGCGCATCGGCGTGCCCAGATGATCCATGAATTCCAGCGGCGCCGCGCCGGTGCCGCCTTCGTTGCCGTCGACGACGATGAAATCGGGATAGATGCCGGTCTGGAGCATCGCCTTGCAGATCGCCAGGAATTCCCAGGGATGGCCGATGCACAGCTTGAAGCCGGTCGGCTTGCCGCCGGACAGTCGCCGCATCTCGGCGATGAACTGCATCATGCCGACAGGGGTCGAGAACGCGCGGTGCGAGGCCGGCGAGATGCAGTCCTCGCCCATCGCGACGCCGCGGATCTTGGAGATCTCCTCGGAGACCTTCGCCGCCGGCAGCACGCCGCCATGACCCGGCTTGGCGCCCTGACTGACCTTGAGCTCGACCATCTTGATCTGGTCGTCGCCGGCGACGCGCGCGAACGCCTCGGGATCGAAGGTGCCGTCGAGATGACGGCAGCCGAAATAACCTGAGCCGATTTCCCAGATGATGTCGCCGCCCATCTCGCGATGATAGGGGCTGACGCCGCCTTCGCCGGTGTCGTGCGCGAAACCGCCCTTCTTCGCGCCGGCATTGAGCGCGCGCACGGCGTTGGGGCTGAGCGCGCCAAAGCTCATCGCGGAAATGTTGAACACCGAGGCCGAATAGGGCTTCTTGCAGTCGGGCCCGCCGATGCTGATGCGGAACTTCTCCTCGGCATGCGTCTTCGGCGACACCGAGTGATGCATCCACTCGTAGCCCTCGCGGTAGACGTCCTCCTGGGTGCCGAACGGACGCTTGTCGAGCTCCATCTTGGCGCGCTGGTAGACCACCGCGCGGGTGTCGCGCGAGAACGGCATGCCGTCCTTCTCGCTCTCGAAGAAATATTGCCGCATCTCGGGGCGGATCTCTTCGAGCAGGAAGCGGATATGCGCCGAAATCGGATAGTTGCGCAGCACCGCGTGGCTCTTCTGCAAGAGATCGCGGACACCGAGCAGCGTCAGCGCGCCGAAGATCAGGATCGGCACCAGCAGGATGTCGAAGATCTTGCGGTCGGCGATGCCGATGCCGATCAGGAGCGCGGTGACGACCGCGCAGATCGTCAGCACGATGAAGCGCGGCGAGAATGGCAGTAGCAGGGTTTCCATGATCCCCTCCTCCGCCAGCGGCAGGCGCTTGTGGGACGCGTGTTGGGAGGAGTCCTGCGTCTTGGTGTCGTCGGCCACGATTCCCATCCTCTCGCCAGCATGAGGCGGTACGATACGCCTTCGCCTGTCATACGGATATGACGCGGCCCTTGTTTCAGGCTAGCGAATTCGGCCGGGATAAATCAATCAGCCCGATGGGTGGGGTGCGGTGCAGCAAAGAGGCGGGGAGGAAGGATCAGCTGTCGCCACACACGAACGGTGTCGTCCCGGGCAAGCGTAAGCGCAGACCCGGAATCCAGACCGCGTGATATATCGGTCGCAGTTGGTGGCAATACCGAACGGCTGGTCTTCGCCCAACCACGTCCTGGGAGTGTGAATCCCGGATCGGCGCGCGCTCGAGGCGCGCTTGTCCGGGACGACGAGAGAGTGTGCGGCGAAGCCGTCCCGCGCGAGCGGGACAGCGATGCTTACCGCTCGACGAACGCCTTCTCGATCACGAAATGGCCGGGCTTGTTGCCGCTGCCTTCGATGAAGTCGCGGCCTTCGAACATCACCTTCAGCTCTTCGAGCATGCCCGGGCTGCCGCACATCATGATGCGGTCGGTGGCGATGTCGAGGGGCGATTGCCCGATATCGTTGAAGATCTGCTCGGAGTTGATGAGGTCGGTGATGCGGCCGCGATTCCTGAACGGCTCGCGGGTCACGGTCGGGTAGTAGATCAGCTTGTCCGCGAGCAGTTCGCCGAACAGTTCGTCTTCGCGCAAGGAAGCGACCAGCTTCTCGCCATAGGCGAGCTCGGAGACCTGGCGGCAGCCGTGCACCAGCACGATGGACTCGAACTGGTCATAGACCTCGGGGTCCTTGATCAGGCTCGCGAACGGCGCGAGGCCGGTCCCGGTCGAGAGCAGCATCAGCCGCTTGCCGGGAAGCAGATTGTCGGTGATCAGCGTACCGGTCGCCTTGCGGCCGACCAGGATGGTGTCGCCTTCCTTGATCTTCTGCAGGCGCGAGGTCAGCGGGCCGTCCTGCACCTTGATCGAGAAGAACTCGAGCTCTTCCTCGTGGTTGGCGCTCGCCATGCTGTAGGCGCGCAGCAGCGGACGGCCGTCGATCTCGAGGCCGATCATCGCGAACTGGCCGTTCTGGAAACGGAAGCCGGTATCGCGCGTGGCGCGGAAGCTGAACAGCGTGTCGGTCCAGTGCTGGACGGAAAGAACCTTCTCTCGGTAAAACGCGCTCATGATTTTCGATATTCCGAATAATTGCGGTTTTAGGGCAAAAGCGTTGCCCGGCCCTGTAAACCGGGCGGACACCATTGCCATGGCGGAGGATTTCGCGTGTGTGATCTACGCGATTGAGACCAATAATCAACCTCGTTCCAGATGCAATTGATGCCGGTCAAATCGGCATTTGCGGCGGAATTGGTCATATTGTTAATGAATTTGCTGCCGGGCGCGCGCGGCGGGCAATTTCTTTTCCCTGCGGCGTTCGAATGCAGCACTTAATTTCCGTCGCGCTCGCGATAATTTCATTAAGAATAGCTCTGACTTTCACCTCGGTTTGGCGCCGATTCCCGCATTTTTGCGGCTTTTAGCGCCAGGAACGCCTGAAACCCGACAGACGCGTATGGCGACAAGCGACGAGCGAATCTTCGTCCAGGCGATCAGGCGCTATGGCGCGGAGCATGGCATCGCGGTCGAGGTCCGCGCCGGTGGCTGGCTGATCGCGATGCGCCGCGGCGACGAGCGGCGCTTCGCCTTCGGCTACGACATCGGCCTCAACAGCGCCATCGCCCACCGCCTCGCCAACGACAAATCGGCGACATCAGAGGCGCTGGCGCTGGACGGCGTGCCCTGCATTCCGCATCATCTCTTTCTCAACCCGAAGCTTGGCGAGAAGGTCGTTGGCGCCGGCTGGCGTCAGGCGATGATCGCGCTGCTTCACGAAAATCTTCAAGGCGTGGTGGTGAAGCCGAACGAGGGAACGTCGGGGCGCGCGGTGTTCAAGGCGACGACGGAGGCGGAGCTCGACCACGCGGCCGGCGAGGTGTTTTCGATGAGCACGGGGCTCGTCATCTCGCCCTATGTGGCGATCGAGGACGAGGTCCGCGTCGTGCTGCTCGATGGCCTGCCACTCGTCGTCTACAGCAAACAGCGCGGCACGGATTGGCGGCATAATCTCGATGCCGGCGCCAAGCCGGTGTTGCTGGAGGACGGCGAAGTTCGAGCGGCCTGCGTCAAGCTCGCGGCCGATGCCGCGCGCGCCATCGGCATCGCCTTCGCGTCGATCGACGTGGTGCGCGTCGATGGCGAGTGGCGCGTGCTCGAGATCAACTCCGGCGTGATGATGGAGGCGCTGGGGAAGCTGTATCCGCAACTGGTGCAGGCAGCGTATGACGCGGCGCTGGATCGGGTGTTTGGGGAGGTTCAATCAGAGCGCTGATCTATCTTCGTCACCCTGAGGTGCTCGCCTCTTCGGCGAACCTCGAAGGGCGACAGCCCGGCTGCAACAGCGCGGCCGCACATCCTTCGAGGCTCTTCCCGCGATGCATTCGCATCGCGGGCCTCGCACCTCAGGATGACGGGATTTACACCGCCGACTCTTCGACGAACAGCCGCCGCTCAATTACTCGCCCCCGCTGAATCGTCCATCGCCTTGAACGCCTCTTCCAGCTGCAGCGAGATCGGAACGTTCAGACGTTCGCCGGTGGGAAGCCGTGCGGTGAACCATTTGTTGTAGAGCGGGACCAGGTCGCGGTTGGAGCCGAGCTTGCGGAAGGCGCGCTCGACCACGGCCGCGAGCTGCGGCTCGCCCTTTTTGAACATGATGCCGTAGGGGTCGTAGGACAAATAATCGCCGGTGACGCGAAACTTGTCCTGCGCCTTGTGACGCGCGATCAGGCCGGAGAGCAGGATGTCGTCGGTCGCGAACGCATCGGCCTTGCCGTCGGCGAGCATCTGGTAGGATTGCTCGTGGTCGGGAGAGGTGACGATCTTGAGGCCCAGCGAGAATTTCTTGTCCGCCGCCTGGATCGCCTGCTCGTTCGTGGTGCCTTTCGTCACCACGATGGTCTTGCCCTTCAGATCGGCCAGCGCCTGGACGCTGGATGCTTTCGGCACCATCAGCTTAGTGCCGGCGACGAACATCAGCGGCGAGAACGCGACGCGCTTGCCGCGCTCGGCATTGGCGGTGGTCGAGCCGCATTCCAGGTCGATCTTGTTCTGGAGCACGGCGTCGATGCGGTCATCCGAGGTGACCTTGACGTAGTCGATTTTCAAACTGGGATCGTCGACCTCGACGCCGATCTCCTCGACGATGGCCTCGCAGAGCTCGAGGCTGTAGCCGATCGGACGGCCTGACGGGTCGAGGAAGGAGAACGGCGGCGAGCTCTCGCGATAGCCGAGCCGCACGGTGTGCGCTGTCTTGACGGCCGCCAGCGTCGGGCTGAGCCCTTCGCCGCCGGTCTGGGCGAACGCCGAGGTGGCGAACAAGGAGGTCGCGAGCAACGATGCCGCAAGGAGCAAGCCGCCTGAGGTCAGTGACCTCGCCGATATCTGGCCCATGGTTCGCTCCTATCCATGGCCGGCCATCGCGGGCACCTCGCCGGGAATCATGTCATCAGGCACGGCGTCGCCGGGGCCAATCGCATGCTCCGGCCCGAGCTCGCCTTCCCACTTGGCCACGACCGAGGTCGCCAGCGTGTTGCCGATCACGTTGGTGGCGCTGCGGCCCATGTCGAGGAAGGTGTCGATGCCCATGATCATCAACAGGCCGGCCTCGGGGATGTTGAACTGCGACAGCGTCGAGGCGATCACGACCAGCGAGGCGCGCGGCACGCCGGCGACGCCCTTCGAGGTGATCATCAGCGTCGCCAGCATCGCGAGCTGGGTGCCGAGCGGCATGTCGATGTGGTAGCTCTGCGCGATGAAGATACTGGCGAAGGTGCAGTACATCATCGTGCCGTCGAGGTTGAAGGAATAACCGAGCGGCAGCACGAAGCTCGATATCCGCGACGAGGCGCCGAAGCGGTTGAGCCCCTCCAGCGTCTTCGGATACGCCGCCTCCGAGCTTGCGGTGGAGAACGCGATCATCAGGGGTTCGCGGATCAGCTTCAAGAGATGGCTGTAGCGCGGCCCGATCACGATGAAGCCGACGACGACCAGGATGGCCCACAGGATCATCAGCGAGAGATAGAAGCCGCCCATGAAGACGACGAGCTTCCAGAGCACGGCGAGGCCGTTCTTGGCCACCGTCGCGGTGATGGCGGCCCACACCGCGAGCGGGGCGAACAGCATCACGTAGCTCGTCACCTTGAGCATGATGTGGCCGATGTCGTCGATCAGCGCCAGGATCGGCTTTGACCGCTCGGGCATTGCGCCCATTGCCACCGAGAAGAACACCGCAAAGATCACGATCTGCAGGATCTCGTTTTGCGCCATCGCGTCCGCGATCGAGGTCGGGATCAGATGGGTCAGGAACTTCTCGATCGAGAAGGCCGAGACCGGCAGGCCGGTCGATTGGCCCGCCGCAGGCAGCGTGCCGGGGAAATTCGCGCCGGGCTGCAGCAGATTGACCATGATGAGGCCCAGCAGCAGCGAAATGAAGGAGGCGCTGATGAACCAACCCATGGTCTTGGCGAAGATGCGGCCGAGCTTGGAGCCCGATCCCATATGGGCGATGCCGCCGACCAGGGTCGCGAACACCAGCGGCGCGATGATCATCTTGATCAGGCGCAGGAACATCATGGCGATCAGGTTGATGGCAGAGGCCCACTCGCCGCGGGTATCCGGCAGGAAGTTGTAGATCGCCGCCCCCATGACGATCCCGAGCACCATCGCCGCCAGAATGTATTGCGTAAACCTGTTCGACATCGCTTACCCCTACGTACACCGGCGCTTCATGATGTCGCAGATATCACAGCCACGCAACACGCTTTGCGTGTGATCGCGTTTTCAGGATGTTCCCGTTGTGAAATGAAGCGCCGCGCTCTAGCCTTCATGCAGCGCACAACGCACGCGGCCTGCACGTTTTGTTTGCGGCGGCTGCTTCAATAATCGTCAAGACGATCAAAGAGGGAAACGCCATGAGCGGCAACGTCAATCGCCAGATCTTGCTGGTCGAAAAGCCCAGCGGCAAGCTTGGCCCCGAACATTTCAAGATGGTGGAAGGCACAGTGCCGGCGCCAAACGACGGCGAAGCCCTGCTGCGCGTGCGATACATTTCGCTCGACGCCGCCAACCGGGCCTGGATGCATGGCGCGACCTATCGCTCCGCCGTCGAAGCGAACAGCGTGATGGCCGGCGGCGCCATCGCCGAGGTCGTCAGCTCGAAGGCAGAAGGGCTTGCGGCGGGCGACATCGTGTTCGGTGACACCGGCTGGCAGGAGTTTGCCGCGGTGCCGGCAAAGCATCTCACCAAGATGCCGAAGCTCGAGCCGATGACGCATCTGCTCAGCGTGTTCGGCATCGCCGGCCTCACGGCTTATTTCGGCCTGCTGGAGATCGGCAAACCCCGGGAGGGCGAGACCGTCGTCGTTTCCGCGGCTGCGGGCTCGGTCGGCTCGATCGTCGGCCAGATCGCCAGGATCAAGGGGTGCCGCGTGATCGGCATCGCCGGCGGCGCAGATAAATGCAACTGGCTGACCTCCGAGCTCGGCTTCGATGCCGCCGTCGACTACAAGGACGGCGCGGTCTTCAAGGCGCTCCGCGCCGCGGCGCCTGAGGGCATCGACGTCTATTTCGACAATGTCGGCGGCAACATTCTGGAGGCCTGCCTGCCGCAGATGAACAATTACGGCCGCATCGCCTGCTGCGGCGCGATCTCGCAATATGACGGCGCGCCTTCCGCTCACGGTCCGCGCGGCGTGCCGGGTCTGATCGTGGTGAAGCGGCTGGTGATGCAGGGCTTCATCGTGATGGATTACATGAAGGAGAGCCAGCGCGCGCTCGCCGAGCTGCAGGGCTGGGTCAGATCCGGCAGACTGAAGGTGCAGGAAGACATCATCGACGGCCTGGAGAACACGCCGAAGGCGCTGATCGGATTGCTTGCGGGCGAGAATCGCGGCAAGCGGATGGTCAGGCTCTAGCGACGTCGTTACATCGCAATTGCGCGGGCAATATTGACTTGCGGCAGAAGCAGAAGCGGCCAAAGATGCCGCTTCACGCGCCACCACGCGCGACGATTGTTTGCATCACTTTTGACAAGGCTTCGGCGTTACCGACAGGGCAGAAATTCACTCAGATGTTCAACACGTTGAAACATGCGTCAACGCGCGCGGCGGTGCTGGCGGCAACGCTCTTCGCAACTGCAACAGGCGCATTCGCGCAAGCGCCGACCGACGCCCAGAAGAGCGCCATCCGCTCCGCATGCCGCTCGGACTTCATGGCGCACTGCGCCAGCGTGACGCCCGGCGGCGTCGAAGCCTATCAATGCCTGAAGAAGAACATGTCGAGCCTGTCGGGCGGATGCCAGACCGCGGTTCGCGCGGTCGAGCCTGCGGCCGCTCCGAAGACTGAAGCTGCTCCCGCCGCGCCGAAGGCCGAACCGGCTCCCCCCGCAGCGAAGACCGAAACCGCTCCGGCCGCGCCGAAGGCCGAAGCTGCTCCCAAGGCCGCGCCTGCGGCGCCGAAAGCTGAACCCGCTCCCGTGGCAAAGCCGGCAACTGCACCGGCGCCGAAAGCCGCGGCGGCCAAGCAGCCGAGCAGCGCGCAGGTTGCTGCTATCAAGAGTGCATGTCGTGGCGACTACCCCAAAGTATGCGCCGGCGTGCCGACGGGCGGCGCCCCCGCGCTCGACTGCCTGGAGAAGAACAAGGCCAAGGTCTCACCGTCCTGCCAGAGTGCGCTGAGCGCGGCATCCGGCGGCGCAGTAACGACAGCCACGCCGGCGGCCGGTGCAGCAGCAGCGCCTGCCGCAGCGCCCACCGTGCTCGTGTTGCGGCCGCTGCGGCCACGCGAAGAGCTGTTCATCGTCCAGTCCGCATGCCGCGAGGACGTCCGCACGCTGTGCGGCAGCGTGACGCCAGGTGGCGGCCGGATCATCCAATGCGTTGCCAGCAATGCCGCCTCGCTGTCACCCGCCTGCAGGGACGTGCTGGCGCCCTTTACTGTGCGATAGGCGGCGCGCATCGACACACCTTGCGTCGCGCGTCATGATGTCTCGCGCGCCTGCTGCGACAAGCCTTTTACCGTATCCGATTTCAATTGCGACAAACCGGGAGAAAGACATGCGTGCATTGCTGCTCATCGCCTCTGCCCTCCTCGCCTTCGGCACCACCATGACGTTCGAGGCCACCGACGCCAATGCGGTGGTGTGCGCGCGCGGGGTCTATCGCGCCGGCTGCGCCGGGCCGAACGCGGCCGTCGTGGTCCGCAAGCCGGTTCCGGTGGTCCGCTGCACCAGGGTCCTGGTGAACGGGGTCTACGTAAAGCGCTGCGTCTGACGGCAGGATGGCCAAGCCGGCGCGGTTTGGCTATGATTCGGATCTGACGGTTTCGGACACGCGCAAGCGTATCCGAAGATGCGGTCGGCGCGCCTGCGCTCGACCGATAATTCCACTGGCGCGGGCCGCTGGAGCACATTAGTCTACCCCTAGATAGTAAGTATACTGTCAATTAGGGAGGCAGAATTTGCGGATCGCCGTGATTGGCGGGGGGCCCGGTGGGCTCTACTTCGCCTATCTCTGGAAGAGGCGTCATCCCGAGGATCAGGTCGACCTGTTCGAGCAGAACCCGGCCGACGCGACCTGGGGCTTTGGCGTCGTGTTCTCCGACCAGGCGCTGGAATTCCTGCGCGCCGACGACCCCGAGACGGTCGACGCGATCGCGCCGCACATGGAGAGCTGGGAGAACATCACGCTGAGCCTCGGCGGCGACAGCGTCGCCATCGACGGGGTCGGCTTCTCCTCGATCGGGCGGCTCGAGCTGCTGCGGTTCCTGCAGCAGCGCGCGCTCGACGTCGGCGTCACGCCGCGCTTCGATACGCAGATTCAGGCCGTCGACCAGCTCAACGGATATGATCTGATCGTCGCCGCGGACGGCTTGAACTCGCTGGTGCGCCGCACCTTCGAAGGTGATTTCGGCACCTCGCTGTCCTACTCCTCCAACAAGTTCGTCTGGTACGGCACCTCGAAGCGGTTCGACACGCTGTCGCAGACCTTCGTGAAGACCGATCGCGGCGCCTTCAACGCGCATCACTACCGCTACTCGCCGGCCATGAGCACCTTCCTGGTCGAATGCGACCACGCGACCTGGCAGGCCTATGGTTTCGCCTACAAGGACGTCGAGCAATCCAAGGGCGTCTGCGAAGAGGTGTTTGCCGACACGCTCGGCGGCCATTGCCTCGTCTCCAACAAATCGGTCTGGCGCAACTTTCCCTGGGTCTGGAACGAGCACTGGTCGTTCAAGAACATGGTGCTGATCGGCGATGCCCTGCATTCCGCGCATTTCTCGATCGGCTCGGGCACCCGACTCGCGATCGAGGACGCTATTGCGCTGGTCAAGGCACTGGAATCGGATGCACATCTTGCGACCGCGCTGCACCGCTATCAGGCAGCGCGGAAGCCCGTGGTGCAGAAACTGGTCAACGCGGCGCGCACCAGCGCCTTCTGGTACGAGCAATTTGCCCAGCACATGCAGCAGGGCCTGATGGACTTCGCCTATAGCTACATCACTCGCTCCGGCCGCATCGACGATGCACGCCTGCGCCACATGTCGCCGGGCTTCATGGCGCGTTACGAGGCCGCCAGGAACGGCGGAGACGAGGCATGAGCAACCAGATTTTCGACCAGGTGCCCGCCGACAGCGGGGGCGCGCGCGAGATCGGCTTTGCCGTTCCTGAAACTTACAACGCCAGCCGCGTGCTGTTCGACAATCTTGCCAAGGGCCGTGGCGACAGGATCGCGCTCATGGGTCCGGCCGGCACGCGGACCTATGCCGAGCTCTGCGACGAGGCTTGCCGCTGGGGCAACGGCTTTGCGTCACTCGGCCTGAAGCGCGGCGACCGTGTGCTGCTGTTTCTCGACGACACACCGGCCTACCCGGCCGCGTTCTTCGGCGCGGTGCGCGCCGGCTTCGTGCCGCTGCTGATCAACACGCTGACGCCGCCGGACCTGCTGCAATTCTATCTCGCCGATTCCGGAGCTGAGATTGCGGTGGCGGAGGCCGAGTTCTGTGGCCGCTTCAATGCAGAGTCTTGCAAGGACACGCGCCTGCGGACGCTGATCGTCGTCAATGGAGAGGCGGGCAATCACGCCGCGCCGAGCGCGTTTGCGGCGGCGGATTGGCTCGCGCAATTCCCGGCCGATCTGGCGGAAGCGGACACCCATCGCAACGAGATGGCGTTCTGGATGTACTCGTCCGGCTCGACCGGCCGCCCCAAGGGCATCGTGCATCTCCAGCACGACATGGCCTATAGTGAGCTCGCCTTTGCGCAGAACGTGCTGAAGCTGACGCCCGATGACATCTGCTTCTCCGTGCCGAAGATCTTCTTCGCCTACGGCTTCGGCAACTCCGTCACCTTCCCGTTCTCAGCCGGTGCCGCAACGCTGCTGCTGCCGGGCCAGCCGAAGCCCGCCACGATCTTCTCGGCGATCGAACAGTACAAGCCGACGGTCTTCTTCGGTCTGCCGACGCTCTACACGTCCTTGACCAAGGCCGAGGGGGCGAACAAGACCGATTTCTCGTCGCTGCGCATGTCGCTTTCGGCTGCGGAAGTGCTGTCGGCGGAGGTCTTCAACGGCTGGAAGACGCTCACGGACCTGGAGATCGTCGAGGGCCTCGGCTCGACCGAGGTGCTGCACATCTATCTCTCCAACAGGCCCGAGCAGAAGAAGCTCGGCGCCGCCGGCCTGCGCGTGCCCGGCTATGAGTTGGCGCTGCGCGACAAGGATGGTCGCAACGTCGGCGACAACGAGGAAGGCATCTTGTGGGTGCGCGGCGATTCCAACACGCCGCTGTACTGGAACCGGCCCGAAAAGTCTGCCGAGACCATTCGCGAAGGCGGCTGGATCTACACCGGCGACCGCTTCATCCGCGATGCCGACGGCTTCCACTTCTTCCGCGGCCGCGCCGACGATCTCATCAAGATCTCGGGACAGTGGGTCTACCCGCTCGAAGTCGAGCTGTGCCTTGCCGACCACCCCGACATCCGCGAATGCGCGGTATTCGCCGCCGAACTGCCGGACCGCCGGATGACGCTGAAGGCGGTGGTGGTGATGAACAGCCGCGCGATCGACCACAACGATGCGACGCGGCGGTTACAGGATTACGTCAAGGGCAAGCTCCTGCCCTACAAATATCCGCGCGAAGTGATCTTCACCGACGAACTGCCGAAGACGGGCACGGGGAAGATCGATCGACAGGCGTTGCTGCGGATGTAAGGACGGCCGCGGCGAGTAGCGCAACTCACGCCGCCACACAACCGCGGTCATCGCCCGCGAAGGCGGGCGATCCAGTACTCCGAGACAGTTGTGATTGAACTGACAGGCCGCAGCGTACTGGATTCCCCGCCTCCGCGGGGAATGACACCACAATTCTTGCAACAGCGGCGCCTTCCTCACCTCCCTCACCCCGTCTTCCCCAGATGCTCCAGCGCGTCCTCGGCCCGCAGCGGCACACGTGACGCCTCGTTGTTGAGATCGACGAGCTGCGACATCAGCCCCATCAACGTCTTGCGGTCGGCGGGCTTGAGCGGCTCCAGCATGCGCGCCTGGGCGCGTTCGACCGCGGGGATGATCTCGCGCAGGATCGCGGCGCCCGATCTGGTCAGATGGAGCAGCTTGATCCGCTTGTCCTCGGGGGCCGGCTTGCGTTCGACATAGTCCTTGGCCTGGAGACGTTCGATCACGCTGCCGAGCGTGGAGCGGTCGAAGGCGATCACCGCCGACAGCCGTGTCGCGTCGATGCCGGGATGGGTGTGGATCGCGATCAGCGCTGCATATTGCACCGGTGTGAGATCGAATGCCTTGCACTCCTCCATGAAGATCGAGACCGCGATCTGCTGCATGCGCCGGAACAGATAGCCCGGCGCGGCATAGACCGCGTCGATCGTGATGGGTGGAGAAGCCTTACTCGGCATCGGGCTGCTTCTCCGGTGCGGCATCGGCAAACGCGGCGATTACCTTGGCAGCAGCTTCCGCCGCGAGCAGGCGCGGATAGGCCGAGACATCGACGCCGAAACGACGGGCATTGGCGAGCTGCGGCACCAGGCAGAGATCGGCCAGCGTCGGCGCATCGCCGAAGCAGAACGGCCCGGGCTCGTCCCTGATCAGCGTCTCGCAGGCCGACAGTCCCTCGCGGTTGACCCACGCCGCCCAGTCCTGGACCTTCTCTTCGGCCAGCCCGATCTCGCGCAGCCGCGCCAGCACTTTCAGGTTTTGCACTGGATGGGTGTCGCAGGCGATCGCCAGCGCGAACGCCCTCACCTTGGCGCGCCGCAGCGGATCCTTCGGCAGCAGCGGCGGGTTGGGGTGGGTCTCGTCGAGCCACTCGATGATCGCGACCGATTGCGTCAGCACCGCACCGCCGTTTTCCAGCGCCGGTACAAGGCCTTGCGGGTTGATGGCGAGATAGGCGGGCGCGCATTGCTCGCCCTTGCGCAAATGATGCGGCAGATGCTCGGCCCCGAGACCCTTCAGGTTCAGCGCGATCCGCACCCGATAGGCGGCGCTGGAGCGGAAATAGCCGTGCAGCTTCATCGAAACCCTCCCTTTTCGCTATTGTTCGTCACATTGACGCTACCTAGATCGTCAGTATACTGTCAATCAACAAAACGAACGGGAGCGCCGCCATGGAAGCCGTGACCAAGACGCCGGAACGCGAGGCCTTCTACAAGAAGATCGACGGCGAGAATCTCACCGCGCTGTGGACGGTGATGAGCGACCTGATCACGCCGGAACCGAAGAGCGCCTGCCGGCCGCACCTCTGGAAATTCGACGTCATCCGCGACTACATGACGGAGGCAGGCCGACTGATCACGGCCAAGGAAGCCGAGCGGCGCGTGCTGGTGCTGGAAAATCCCGGCCTGCGCGGGCAATCGAAAATCACGACCTCGCTCTATGCCGGCGTGCAGATGGTGGTGCCCGGCGACGTCGCGCCCGCCCACCGGCACAGCCAGTCTGCGCTGCGCTTCGTGCTCGAGGGCAAGGGCGCCCATACCGCGGTGGACGGCGAGCGCACCGCGATGGAGCCAGGCGACTTCATCATCACGCCGTCGATGACCTGGCACGATCATTCCAACGAGACCGATCAGCCGATGTTCTGGCTCGACGGCCTCGACATTCCCCTGGTGCAGTTTTTCGACTGCTCCTTTGCGGAAGGCTCGAAGGACGACCAGCAGAAGATCACGAAGCCTGTCGGCGACAGCTTTGCGCGCTACGGCCACAATCTGCTGCCGGTCGACGTCAAGCGGAGTTCGAAGACCTCGCCGATCTTCAGTTATCCCTACGCCTATACGCGCGAAGCGCTGGAGAAGGCCCGCACCAGCCAGGAGTGGGACGCCTGCCACGGGCTGAAGCTGAAATTCAGCAACCCCGAGACCGGCGACTTCGCGATGCCGACCATCGGCACCTTCATCCAGCTCTTGCCCAAAGGATTCAAGACCGCGCGCTATCGTTCGACCGACGCCACCGTGTTCTGCCCGATCGAAGGCCGTGGCCGCAGCCGGATCGGCGACGCCGTGTTCGAATGGGGCCCGCGCGATCTGTTCGTGGTGCCGAGCTGGCAATGGGTGACGCACGAGGCGGACGAGGATGCCGTGCTGTTCAGCTTCTCGGATCGCCCGGTGCAGCAGAAGCTGGATCTATTCAGGGAAGATCGCGGGAATGCGTGAGGGTCTCGTAGGGTGGGCAAAGGCGCAAAGCGCCGTGCCCACGTCTTCGCGTCTCATGAAGGAATGGTGGGCACGCTTGCGCTTTGCCCACCCTACGGCAGCGGTGATTGCGGCTAACGCCAGTGCAACAGCCTGATTTCGAGAAGATTGATCACCTTGCCGACCGCCAACCCGAACACCGACAGGATCACCACGCCTGCGAGGAGCTGGTCCGTCTGCATCAGGTTTCCGGCCTGCAGCACGAAGGCACCGATGCCGTATTGCGCGCCGATCATCTCGGCGCTGACGACGAGGAGCAGCGCCACGGAGGCCGTGATGCGGAAGCCGGCGAGGATCGCCGGCAGCGCGCCCGGCCAGATCACCTTGCGCACGATGGTCGCGAAGGGAACGTTGAAACTCTGTGCCATGCGGATCAGGTTACGCGGCACGGCGTCGACGCCGCTGTAGACCGAGATCGCCGTGGAGAAGAACACCCCGAGCGCAATGGTCGCGATCTTCGGCTCTTCGCCGATGCCGAGCCAGAGGATGAGCAGCGGCAGCAGCGCGATCTTCGGGATCGGGAACAGCGCTGAAATGAAGGTGATGCCGACACTCCGCGCCAGCCGCGACAGGCCGATGGCAAAGCCGACCACCACACCGGCTGCGGTGCCGAGCAGCCAGCCGACGCCGATGCGCAGCAGCGACGCCGAGAGATGCTGCCAGAGCGCGCCTGAGATCGCGAGCTGGTAGATCGCCCGCACGATCGCTGACGGCGCCGGCAGGAACAGCGGATTGACAAGGCCGGTGCTGCCCGCCGCCTGCCAGAGCGCGATCACCAGGGCGAGCGCGAGCCAGCCGCCATAGCGACTGCTCGCGGGCACGAAGCCGGCGCCTCGAAACCGCACGCGCCGCGTCGCTCCGTCCTTCGCAATGTCAGTCGCCGAGCGATCAAGCATGCTGGACCTCGCGCTCGGCATCGATCGCCTCGTTGCGGATCAGCGACCAGATCTGGTTCTGCAGCGCCAGCAGCCTTTCACGCGCCACCGACTCGCCACGTTCGGCGCGCGACAGCGGCACGGTCACGACCTCGCGAATGCGCCCCGGGCGCCGCGACAGCACCACGATGCGGTCGGCGAGCCGCGCCGCCTCTTCGAGATTATGGGTGACATAGACCGCGCCCATGCCGCCGTCGGCGAGCAGGCGGATGAAGTCCTCCATCAGCAGCTCACGGGTTTGCGAATCCAGCGCCGACAGCGGCTCGTCCATCAGCAGAATGGCCGGCTTCACCGCAAGCGCGCGCGAGATGCCGACGCGCTGGCGCATGCCGCCGGAGAGCTGCTTGGGATAGGTCTTGCGAAAATCGGTCAGCCCGGTGCGACGGAGGGCGTCCTCGACCAGCGCGCGGCGCTGGGTTGCGGAGAGTTGCGCATGAAGCAGCGGAAACTCGACATTCTCCTCGACCGTCGCCCAGGGCAGCAGCGCGAAATCCTGGAACACGAAGGTGAGCGGATTGAGGCTGCCCGCCGGCGGTGCGCCGCGCAGCTCGGGCGCGCCGGATGTCGGCTGCAACAGCCCGCCGAGGATCGACAGCAGCGTGCTCTTGCCGCAGCCGGAGGGCCCGACAATCGCCACCACCTCGCCCGCGCTGACGGTGAACGAGACGTCGTCGAGCACGGCGAGGTCCCCGAAGCGGTGGGAGATGTGGTTGGCGATCAGGTCCACGCGGCACCTTCAACTCTCGATTCGTCATCCTGAGGTGCTCGGCTTGCGGCTTGCCGCAAGTCGAGCCTCGAAGGATGGGCGGCCCCGCCGCATCCGGACCGCTCGCCCTTCGAGGCCTGTCTTGCGGCAAGCCGCAAGACAGGCACCTCAGGGTGACGGGGAGAGAGTGGTGCGCGTCGCATCAATCCGCCTTCACATAGTCCTTCGCGACGATCGCGGTCGCGTCAAAACCCTTGTCGACGAAGCCCTGCTCCTGCAGCCATTTGATCTGGTTGTCGACGTTCTTCACGTCGAGCTTGCCGTCGGGATCGATATAGGCGCAATTGCCGACCACCTGCTCGACCGGGAGGTTGGTGTACTTTGCGATGATCTCCAGCAGCGGTTTCGTCTGCCCGTTGATCGGCGCAACACCGTCCTTCATCGCGGCGAGGATGACGTCGTGATATTCGCGGTCGGCCTTCGCCAGGGCGCCGAGCAGCTTCGTCACCAGCGCCTTGTTGGTCAGCGTCTTCGGCGAGGCGAACACCGCACCCAGCTGCCACGGCGTCTCGTCGCCGACCCAGCCCAGGAATTTCGCGCCGCCTTCATCCGTGAGCTTTCGCGCCGTCGAGATCGGCAGCAGGGCCGCATCGACGGTCTCGCCCTTCAGCGCGGCGGCGGCATTGGACAGCGATTGCAGCGGCACGATCTTCACGTCCGCGAGCTTGAAGCCGTATTTGTCGGCGAGCAGTCCGAGCGAATAGTGGAAGGAGGAGCCGACCTGCGTCATCGCCACGCGTTTGCCCGCGAGGTCCTTCGGCGTCTTCAATCCGGCCGCGTAGGCGTTGTTGCTGGCAAAATAGCCGATCAGGGGATAGCCGGCCTTCTCGCGGCTCATGCCGCCGATCACCTTCAGCACGCCCTTGCCGGCGAGATTGTAGAGGCCGGCGGTGAAGGCCGTGATGCCGAAATCGACATCGCCCGAGGTCGTGGCGACCGCGATCGGCTGCGCCGCGTCGAAGAATTTCAGCTCGACCTCAAGGCCTGCCTCGCGAAAATAGCCCTTGTCCTGCGCGATGAAGACCGGCGCGGAGGACGACAGGCGAAGCACGCCGATCCTGGCCTTCAGCGCATCCTCGGCGTGGGCCGTCCCCATCGCCGCGATCGCCAAGAGACTGGCTGCCGCAAGCCGCGCAATTCCGATCATCCTGCTTCCTCCGCCGTCGTTTATCTTGCAGTCCGTTACAGGCCTTCGGGCACCGGCTGGTCCCGTCCGATGAAGGCGCCCTGTTGTTTCAACGTTTCCTGCAACTTTTCAATGGGGATGTCGCGTGGAATCCGGTTTCCGGAGAGCGCCAGCGCGGCGGCGGAACCGGCCGCCTCCCCCATCACGAAACAGGCACCGGAGACCCGCGCCGCAGATTGGCCCTCATGGGTCATCGAGGCGCAACGGCCGGCGACCAGCAGATTGTCGACACCTTCGGGCACCAGCATCCGATACGGCAGCTCGTTATAGCCGCGGGATTCCGGGATCGGCGGAAAAGTGAAGACGACGTCGCCGGGAACGTGAGCCTCGATCGGCCAGCCATTGACGCCGATGGAGTCCTCGAAGGAGGCGCAGCCGAGCACGTCCTCGCCACTGAGCTGGTAGCCGCCCCTGATGCGGCGGGTCTCGCGGATGCCGAGCTGCGGCGGCAGGTCCACGATGTAGGATTTTTCGAAGCCCGGCACGGTGCGCAGGAACTCGAACGCCGCGAGCGCCTGCTTGCGGCCCTCGATCTCGCCGCGGGTGAGATCGTCGGGCTCGACGCCGTTGATGGCGTGGCCGTCCTCGCGCGCCACTTGCGTGAAGTTCACCCGCCACTCGATGCCGGATTTCTGCGGTCGCACGATGGCGCTTTTGCGCGGGAATGTGTGGGTGCCGGCGGCAAGCGCCTTTTCCATCAATTGCGGAATGGTGCGCCAGGCCTCGCCGGCCCTGTCAGGGTCGATACCGTTGAGCCGGAGCATCATCGAGGGATACATCGGATGGCCGTGCTCATCGCCGATCTCGAACGGCGCACCGGCCCAGACCGCGAGGTCGCCGTCGCCGGAGCAGTCGATGAAGATCTCCGATCGCACCGCCTGCCGGCCGGCTTTGGTCTCGACCATCAGCGCGTCGATGCCGCGATCGCCATTCATCACCACGCCCGCGCCGAGCGCGTGGAAGAGGATATGCACATTGTGGCTCGCCAGCAGTTGGTCGGCCGCGATCTTGTAGGCCGCGGTGTCATAGGCCTGGGCAAAGACCTTGCCGAGGATCAGATGCGGCGTGTTCAGGCCGCCCAACCGATCGATCCGCGCCAAGAGCTCGGACGCCATGCCCTGCACCAGCCGCCGATGCTCGCCATGGACATTGCCATGCAGGCCGCAGAAATTGGTGACACCGGCAGCGGTGCCCATGCCGCCGAGGAAGCCGTAGCGCTCGATCAGAAGCGTCTTTCGCCCCGCGCGCGCCGCTGACGCCGCGGCGACGATGCCGGCCGGGCCGCCGCCGAGCACGACGACTTCATATTCGCCATAGAGCGGCACCTGTCGTGCCGGTTCTTCGATCGTCATGGCCCGCATGGCGCGTTCCTTCCCAAAATCTCTTGCTTGGGTTCGACTATGAATTAATGCGAGAGACGCTACAATCCACCAAAATACGCGATCAGTTGTCGCGAATCGAGAAAGGTCGAGATGGATATTCTCGTGAACCTCCAGGCCTTCCTTGCCACCGCGGATGCGGCCGGCTTTTCAGCCGCCGCGCGAAAGCTCAACGTTTCGACTTCGGTCGTGGCCAAGCGCGTCACGCAGCTGGAGACGCGCATCGGCACACCGCTGTTTCATCGCTCGACCCGGCAGTTGCGGCTGACCGAGGCCGGACAGCGCTATGTGCATCGCGCACGCGGCGTGGTGACCGATGCCACCGACCTGCTCTCGCGCATGGGCGAGAAGGGCCACGATCTCGTCGATCACCTACGCATCAAGGCGCCGACCTCGCTGACCGTGGCTCGGCTCGCGGACGCTTTCAGCGCGTTCCAGACCCAGAACCCGAAGCTGAAACTCGACATCGTGCTGATCGATCGCCCGGTCGATCCCGTCACCGAAGGATTCGACATCGCCATCGGCGCCTTCCCGCATTCGTTCGGCGGCGTGGTCGACGAGCCGCTCTGCGCGCTGAAGCGGCTGCTGTGCGCCTCACCCGCCTATCTGAAGAAACACGGCACGCCAAAGCACCCGCGCGATCTCGTCGAGCATCGCTGCCTCAGCTTTCTGCCGACCGGCCCGGAATGGATTTTTGACGGACCGCGAGGCCGCATCAGCATCCAGGTCAGCCCGCTGCTCTCCTCCAACGAGGGACACGTGCTGGCGCGCAGCGCCATCGCCGGCAACGGGATCGCGCTGCTCTCGCATTACCTCGTCGCGGACGCGTTGCGGGACGGCACGCTCAAGCCGGTGCTGCGCGACTTTCCGATTCCGGAATTGTGGGTGAAGGCCGCAATCCCCGAGCGGCGGCGCAACGCCGCCGCGGTGCAGGCGCTGCTGACACTGTTGAAAGCGTCACTCGCGCCGTCGCTGTAGACCTTGCCTCATCGTCAAGATGACAGCCGTAGCCCGCATGAGCGAAGCGACATGCGGGACTTCTCGCGGCATTCCCGGATATCGCTTCGCTCATCCGGGCTACACGCCGTCGTAACAAATTGGCAATTGCTCTCGATCAACGAACCTGAGAGAAGGACCGCCATGAATTCGACAGTCCTGAAATTCGCCCTGCCCGCCCTCGCCGCCTTCGCGATCTCAACCTCTTCCGCCGCGGCCGTGGAGCAAAGCTGCCGCTTCATCCAGGCCAAGGCCGAGCGCGAAGCCTGCTACAAGCGGCAGGAGGACGAACTCGCGGCGAAGCGCAAGCCCGTTGCCCCCGCCAATGACGGCCAGGCGCTCGACACGCTGCGCCAGATGCGACAGGATGACGATGCCGTCTATCGCAGCATCAACAACATCTGCCGCGGCTGCTGACGCTCAGCCTTTCCCGCCGCCCCAATTCCCCGCCCGCTTCTCCGCGAACGAGGCCAGCCCTTCCGCCGCTTCCGCGCTCTGGCGCTTGAGCGAATGCAGGTGCACGAGCCGCGTGTATGCGGCATCGTCCACCGCCATGCCGCCGAACGAGCTCTCCAGCGCGAGACGCTTGGTTTCGGCCATCGCATCCGGCCCGTTGGCGAGCAGCTGCCCGACCACCTTGGCGCCGGCAGCTTCGAGTTCGGCGAGCGGCACCACCTCGTGGACCAGACCGATGCGGCGGGCATCTTCGGCACCGAAGCGTTCGCCGGTCAGCGCATAGCGGCGGACCTGCCGCACGCCGATGGCGTCGCAGAGCTGCGGGATGATGATCGCCGCCGTCAGGCCCCAGCGCACCTCGGTGATCGAGAACAGGGCGTTGTCCGCGGCGATCACGATGTCGCAAGCCGCGATCACGCCGGTGCCGCCGCCGAAACAGCCGCCCTGCACCAGCGCCACCGTCGGGATCGGCAGCGTGTTCAGCCGTTGCACGGCCTCGAAGGTCGCGCGCGAGGCCGCCTCGTTCGCCTCGGCCGATTGCGGCCGCACGCCGTTGATCCATTTGAGGTCGGCGCCGGCCTGGAAATGCTTGCCGTTGCCCCTGAGTACGACGACGCGCAAGTTGGGCTTCTTGCCGAGATCGTCCATCGCCGCGAGCACGCCCGCGATCAGCGCGCCGTCATAGGCGTTGTTGACCTCCGGCCGGTTCAACGTGACGGTCGCAACCCCACGCTCGTCAAGGGTCCACAGCACGGGGCTGGCAGTCATCGGCGATCCTCCGGTCGTTGTTTGCCCTCCACTATGGCCGAGGCAACGCATTCCGATCCATATCTTTCCAGCGTGGGGCGGTCGCGCCCATCGCATGGCGGCTTGTGTCATGGTGGCGCCGGGCGACAGTTCGGGACCAGGGAATCATCATGCGCATCTGCATTTTCGGCGCGGGCGCCGTCGGCAGCCACATCGCGGTCCGGCTGGCGCGCGCCGGTCATGACGTTTCGTGCGTGATGCGGGGAGCGCATCTGGAGGCGGTCCGGGCCAATGGCCTCAAATTGCGCGTCGGCGATTCCGAGGTCTCCGCCAAGGTGAACGCCTCGGGCGATCCGGCCCAACTCGGTCCGCAGGACGTCGTGATCTCGACCTTGAAGGCCACCGCGCTCCCGGGATTGGTCGCCAGCATCAAGCCGCTGCTTCAGGATGACACCGCCATCGTCTTCGCCCAGAACGGTATTCCCTGGTGGTACGGGATCGGCCTGCCGCCGCGGCACGCGACACCGCCGGACATTTCCTTCCTCGACCCCGGCGGACGCCTGCGCGCCTGCATCCCGAAGGAGCGGATCATCGGCGGCGTCGTCTTCTCCTCCAACGAGGTGACCGCACCCGGCGTGGTGCAGAACCTGACGCCAGACCGCAACCGTCTGCTGATCGGGGAGTGCGACGACCGCAATTGCGAACGGATCACCAGGCTGCGCAACGTCTTCAACGACGCGCGGCTGGAGTCACCGCCGGTCGCCGAGATCCGCGAGGCGATCTGGTCAAAACTGCTGACCAACATGTCGCTGTCGGTGTTGTGCCTGCTCACCGGCCAGACCGCACGCGGCGTGCGCGACGATCCTGCCTTTGCAGACGTCATTCCGCGCATGCTGAACGAAGCCAACGATATCGCCCAGCATTTCATCCCCGAGGTCAAGCGCGTGACGCGCAGCGGCCCAGCTCCCAATCACAAGCCTTCACTGCTGCAGGATTACGAGCTCGGCCGCGCCATGGAGATCGACGTGCTGGTGAAAGCGCCCGCCGCCTTCGCACGTACCGCCGGCCTATCGACGCCGACGCTCGACCTGATCGCCGCGCTGGCGATCCAGAAGGCGCGCGACAAGGGGCTTTATGCGGCGTGAAGCTCAGGCGAGCCGGTCAATCCAGGCCGCGAGCGTGTCGAGCACCTCTGTCAGCGCCTCTTCATTCGTCCGGCCGGACTTTTTCAGCACCGCGAAGGAATGGTCGCCGCCAGCGACCTCGTGCAGCGTCGCCTTCGGGCCGAGCTTCTCGACGACAGGCTTGAGGTAACCGAGATCGGCAAGCCCATCCCGTGTTCCCTGCAGGAACAGCATGGGAACCGATATGCCGGCAAGATGCTCGGCCCGCTCTGACGACGGCTTCTTGTCGGCATGCAGGGGAAAGCCGAGGAAGGCGAGCCCCTTCACCCCCGGCAGTGGCGCCTTGGACTGCGCCTGCGATGTCATGCGCCCGCCGAACGACTTTCCGCCGGCGACGAGCTTCAACCCGGGACACAGCCGCCCCGCCTCCGCGACCGCCGCGCGGACGGCAGCGTGCGCGACGGCCGGCCGGTCGGGGCGTCCCTGCTTCTTCTCCATGTAGGGGAAATTGAAACGAAGCGTCGCGATGCCGCGCTCGGCAAGGCCCACCGCGACTTTCTCCATGAACGCATGCCGCATATCGGCGCCGGCGCCATGCGCGAGAACGTAACAGGCGCGCGCGTTCGCCGGCAGCTGCAGCAGTGCCGAGACCGTGTCCGCAACTTCGATATCGAGCTTCAGCTCGCGCGTCTCGATCAAGACCCGACATCTCCCGATGAATCCCGCCATTGGTAGCCGCGCGACCGCGATCTGGAAACACGAAACTTCGGGCGCCAGACCGCGTGCGGCGACGTCAGCTCACCCGCCGGTCCCGGCCCTCCCAGAACGGCCTGCGCAGCTCGCGCTTCAATACCTTGCCGGCGCCGGACAGCGGCAGCGGTGTCTCGGTGATATCGATGCTGCGCGGGCACTTGTATCCCGCGATCAACGTCTTCGTGAACTCGATCAGCTCGCCGGCCGAGACCTCGCTGCCGCTGCGCCGCACCACCACGGCATGGACCTGCTCGCCCCATTGCTCATTGGGAATCCCGATGACGGCGCATTGCAGCACGGACGAGTGTTGCGCCAGCGCGTTCTCGACCTCGACCGAGTAGACATTCTCGCCGCCCGAGATGATCATGTCCTTGACGCGGTCGACGACGTAGATGAACCCGTCCTGGTCCATGTAGCCGCCATCGCCGGTGTGCATCCAGCCGTCGACGACGGCACGCGCGGTCTCTTCCGGCCGCTCCCAATAGCCCATCATCACGGTGTCGCCGCGCACCACGATCTCGCCGACGCTTCCGGCCGGCACCGGCCGATCGTTCTCGTCGACGATCCGCACCTCGCAGCCGAGCGTGGCACGGCCGGCGCCGCGGTGACGTCCCTTCCTGCGCCCCTCGCCGATATGCTCGTCGGAGTGCAGCAGCGTCGCGATCGGCGACAATTCGGTCATGCCATAGGCCTGCGTGAAGCGCACATGCGGCAGGGCGCGCGCGGCGCGATCGAGCACCGCCTCGCTGATCGGCGAAGCCCCGTAGATGATGTGTTCGAGCGCCGACAGGTCATAGTTTCCGATCGCGGGGTGATCGACCAGCATCTGGATCATCGTGGGCACCAGCAGCACGTCGGTGACGCGCTCGTTCTGCATCGCGGCCATCACACCTTCGGGCGTGAAGCCCTGAACGATCACGTTGGAGCCGCCGGAGAGCAGGAGCGAGTACATCGCCGCCCCGTTGGCGAGGTGGAACATCGGCGCCGCGTGTAGATAGGTCGTGCTCGTCGGAAACAGGCCTTCGCCGAGTGCGTTGAGCGCATTGGCCATCAAATTCCGGTGGCTGAGCATCACGCCCTTGGAACGTCCGGTGGTGCCGCCGGTGTAGAAGATGCCGGCGAGATCGTCGCCCTTGCGCATGGCGTCGGCAACCGGCGCGCTGCCTGCGACCAGATCCTCGTAACTCTCCATCCCCGCCGGCACCTCGCCGTCGTCGGCATAGATCAGCTTCAGCCCCGGAATGGCGCCCGCGAGTTGTGCGCCGATCGGCGCGAAGGCCTTGTCCATGACCAGAATGGAAGCACGGCAGTCGCGCAGCGCATCCTCGTTTTCCAGCGCGCTCCAGCGGATGTTGAGCGGCACGATCACGCCGCCGGCCCAGCCGGTGGCAAGGTAAAGCTCGAGATAGCGGTCTGAGTTGAACGACAGCACGGCGACGCGGTCGCCGTCGCTGACGCCGCGCGTGCGCAGCCCGCCGGCCAGCCTGGCGACGCGTTCACCGACTTCGCCCCAGTTTCGCCGCCGCTGGCCGTAGACGGTGGCGAGCCCGTTCGGGTTGATCTGCAGCGCGCGCCGCAGGCCGTGCGTGATGTTCATCGTGGTCCTCCCCCTGTTCGCTTCTTCCCTGTTGTCTTGCGTCCTGGGTTGCGCCGTTGCGGCGCCCCCGGCGTCTTGTTTTTCTTTATCGTGTGTTGCGGTACGGCAGCCGCCAGGCCTTCGGTCAGCCGAGCCGTGAACTCGTCGGCGATCGCGGTCGGCGACAAACCGCCGTCCCGTCGATACCAATGGCCGATCCAGTTGAGCGAGCCCGCGATCGCGAACGCGGCAAGCTTGGGATCGCAAGGATTGATCGAACCGTCGGCCATGCCTGCGGCGATATAGTCCCGGAACGTGGCGTCGATCCGCTTCTTGGCGGCGCGGGCGACGGCGGCGTTCCGCTCGGTCAGGTCGCGCAGGTCGAAGCGCACCAGGCTGGCACCGAAATCGGTCGCCATCAGTGCGGCATAGGCATACACCAGCTTGCGCAGCCTGGCGAGGCCCGAGCCGCTGCCGGCATTGATCTCGGTGATGACGCTGTCGACGAGCTCGGCACCCATCGACCAGCATTCGAACAGGATCTCGTCCTTGCCCCGGAAGTAATTGTACAGCGCCGGCTTGGTAATGTTCAGCCGCTCGGCGACCTCGTTCAGCGTGACGCGATGATAACCCTGCTCGAGGAACAGCTGCACGGCGGCGCGCAGCACCGCCTCGCGCTTCTCGTCCCGGGCCCGGCGCCGGCTCTCGAACGGCAGCCAAGGGGAGGAAGACGGCGGCGATGACGGCGGAGTGGGCGGCGCTGAATCCATGCTCGACTGCGTTGACTCCGGAGGATACCGGCCGATATATTACCCGCTGGTAAGAAAAAGTCCAACGGGTAAATTATCGGAGGAACGATGTCTGACGTCATCGTCGCAGGGGTCGGCATGATCCCGTTCGCCAAGCCGGGCGCCAGCGCGCCCTATCACGCGATGGGGACCGAGGCGACCAGGCTCGCGCTCGCCGACGCCGGCCTCGGCTACGAGAAGGTCGAGCAGGCCTATGTCGGCTACGTCTACGGCGATTCCACTTGCGGGCAGCGCGCGCTCTACCATGTCGGGATGACCGGCATCCCCATCGTCAACGTCAACAACAATTGCTCGACCGGCTCGACCGCGCTGTTCATGGCGCGGCAGATGATCGCGAGCGGCGCGCTGGATTGCGTGCTGGCAGTGGGCTTCGAGCAGATGAAGCCCGGTGCGCTCGGCAGCGTCTACACCGATCGCCCGAGCGCGTTCGAGGAATTCGACGCGGCCGCGGACGAGCTGATCGACGCGCCCGGCATTCCGCTGGCGCTGCGCTATTTCGGCGGCGCCGGACTGAGCCACATGAAGAAATACGGCACACCATTGGACGCCTTCGCCAAGGTGCGCGCCAAGGCGAGCCGCCATGCCAAGAACAATCCGCTCGCCCTCTTCCGCAAGGAGGTCACGGCGGACGACGTCATGAACGACCAGGTGATCTGGCCCGGCGTGATGACGCGCCTGATGGCGTGCCCGCCGACCTGCGGCGGCGCCGCCGCCGTGCTGGTGTCCGAACGGTTTGCGGACAAGCACGGCATCGGCAAGGAGGTGCGGATCGCGGCGCAGGCCATGACCACCGACACGCCCTCAACCTTCAAGGCCGGCGACATGATGCAGCTGGTCGGCTACGACATGGCCAAAGCGGCGGCCGGCCGAGTCTATGAAAGCGCCGGCGTCGGGCCCGGCGATCTCGACGTGGTCGAGCTGCACGACTGCTTCGCCCACAACGAGCTGATCACCTACGAGGCGCTCGGCCTCTGCGGCGAGGGCGAAGCCGGCAAGTTCATCAATGACGGCGACAACACCTATGGCGGCCGGATCGTGACCAATCCGTCCGGCGGATTGCTCTCGAAGGGGCATCCGCTCGGCGCCACCGGGCTTGCGCAGTGCTATGAGCTGACGCGGCAATTGCGCGGCACGGCAGGCCCCACCCAGGTCGAGGGTGCAAAGGTCGCGCTCCAGCATAATCTGGGCCTCGGCGGCGCCTGCGTCGTCACCCTCTACAAGCGGCACTGATATCCGCCATGGTCGATCAGTCCGCCGTAGGGCGTTGCTTCACGCCCGTCACCGCGCGCGTGGAGCCGGGCCGCCTTCGCTACTTCCTCAATACGCTGGGTGAACAGAACCCGGTCTATCGCGACGCCGATGCTGCGCGCGCATCCGGTTTCGCCGGCACGCCGGTGCCGCCGACCTATCTGTTCTGCCTGGAGATGATGGACGTCGACGATCCCTTCGAAATGTTCACCGCGCTCGACATCGATCTCGCCCGCGTACTGCACGGCGAGCAGAGCTTCGTCTATCACGCCCCGGTTCTGGTCGGCGACACCCTGACGTTTCGTCCGAGTGTGACCAGCGTCGCGGAGAAGAAGGGCGGCGCGATGACGCTGATCGGCATCCGGTGCACGGTGACCAACCAGGACGGCGTGCATGTCGCCGATACCGCGCGCACCATCGTCGTCCGCAACGAGGTGGCGTCGTGATCGCATCCGGAGACATCAAGACGGGCGACCGCATCGTCCACAAGGTCTTTCCGCCGATCACCCGCCACACGCTCGCGCTCTATTGCGGCGCATCGGGCGATCACAATCCGATCCACGTCGATCTCGACTTCGCCAAGGCGGCGGGATTTCCTGATGTGTTCGCCCACGGCATGCTGGTGATGGCCTGCCTCGGCCAGGCGCTCACCGATGCGGTGCCGCCATCGAAGCTCCGCGCCTTCGCGACCCGGTTCGTCGCCATGACCCAGCTCGGCGCCAGGCTGACATGCGAGGGCACCGTGACCGAGCTCTTCACCGAAAGCGGCGAGCGGCGCGCAAGGCTCGCGCTCACCACCAGGGACGAACGCGGCGAGGTCAAGCTCGACGGCAGCGCCGTCATCGCGCTGTAACAGAATCCAGGGAGACCACATGGCAAAGCTGCAAGGAAAAGTCGCGCTCGTCACCGGCTCGGGCCGCGGCATCGGACGCGCGATTGCGCTCAAGCTCGCGCGCGAAGGCGCTCGCGTCGTCGTCAACGATCTCGATGCCGAGCCCGGCGACGCCGTGGTCGCGGAGATCAAGGCGCTCGGCGGCGATGCCGTCGCCGTCAACGGCAGCGTCGCGGACACCGGCTTCGCCGATCGCTTTGTCGGCGCCGCGCTGGACAAGTTCGGCGGGCTCGACATCATCGTCAACAATGCCGGCTACACCTGGGACTCCACCATCCAGAAGATGACGGACGAGCAGTTTCAGGCCATGCTCGACGTCCATCTCGTCGCGCCGTTCCGACTCCTGCGCGCGGCGGCCGAGCCGATCCGCGTCTTCGCCAGGAAGGAAGCCGAGCAGGGCCGCGAGGTGTTCCGCAAGGTCGTGAACATCTCCTCGATCGCCGGCCTCTACGGCAATGCCGGACAGGCGAGCTATTCCTCGGCCAAGGCCTCGCTGATCGGTTTGACCCGAACCATGTGCAAGGAGTGGGGCCGCTACAAGGTGAACGTCAATTGCGTCGCCTTCGGCCTGATCAACACCCGCCTGACCGAGCCGATCGAGGCGCAGCAGAAGACCATCGACGTCGCCGGGCGCGACATCAAGGTGGGCGTGCAGCCGCAGATGCTGGAAGCGATGTCGCGCATGATCCCGCTCGGTCGCGGCGGCACACCGGAAGAGGCGGCCGACGCCGTCTATCTGTTCTGCAGCCCGGAATCCAATTATATCAGCGGCCAGGTGGTCGTCGCCGGTGGCGGCCTGATAGTCTGAAAAGCGAGGCGCCGATGCATTACCGATCATCGTGGATGACCGAAGAGCTGGACACGTTCCGCGACCAGTTCCGGAAATATCTCGCCAAGGATCTGGCGCCGCATGCCGAGAAATGGCGCGAGCAGAAGATGGTCGACCGCTTCGCCTGGCGCGGCCTCGGCGAGATGGGCGCGCTGCTGGCGAGCGTGCCCGAGGAATATGGCGGCCTGGGCGCGACTTTCGCCTATGACGCGGCGGTACTTGACGACCTCGAAAGCACGGTGCCGGAGCTGACCACCGGCGTCTCCGTGCACAGCGCCATCGTCGCGCATTACATCCTCAATTACGGCTCGGAGGAGCAGAAGAAGCGCTGGCTGCCGAAGATGGCCTCGGGCGAGATGGTCGGCGCCATCGCCATGACCGAGCCCGGCACCGGCTCGGATCTGCAGGCCGTGAAGACCACGGCCAGGAAGCAGGGCAATTCCTACGTCATCAACGGCCAGAAGACGTTCATCACCAACGGCCAGGCTGCCGATCTCGTCGTGGTCGTGGCGCGTACCGGCGAGGCCGGCGCAAAAGGCCTCTCGCTGATCGTGGTCGAAACCCAGGGCGCCGACGGCTACAAGCGCGGGCGCAACCTCGACAAGATCGGCCTGCATGCCTCCGACACGTCGGAGCTGTTCTTCGACAATGTGACCGTGGCGCCGGAAAACCTGCTCGGCAACGAGGAAGGCCAGGGCTTTGTCCAGTTGATGCAGCAACTGCCGCAAGAACGGCTCGCGCTCGCCGTCGGCGCCGTCGCCGCGATGGAGCGCGCCGTCAAACTCACCGTCGATTACACCAAGGAACGCAAGGCGTTCGGCAAGCCGCTGATGGATTTCCAGAACACCGCCTTTACGCTTGCCGAGCGCAAGACCGAAGCGATGATCGCGCGCGTCTTCGTCGACTGGTGCATCGAGCGGCTCGTCGCCAAGGACCTCGACACCGTCACGGCGTCGATGGCGAAATACTGGTGCTCGGACAAGCAGGTCCAGACCGCCGACGAATGCCTCCAGCTGTTCGGCGGCTACGGCTACATGCAGGAATACCCGATCTCGCGCATCTTCATCGATTCCCGCATCCAGAAGATCTACGGCGGTACCAACGAGATCATGAAGCTGTTGATCGCGAGGTCGCTGTAGGTCAACGCGCACGCCAGTCGCGCGGCCGGCAGCCGAAGCGCTGCTTGAAGCGCCGCGTGAAGTGAGAGAGGTCCGAAAAGCCCCAGTCGAACGCGATGGCGCCGATCGCACGGCCTGCCATCTCGGGATCGCCGAGATCCCTGGCCGCTCCGTCGAGCCGATGGTCGATGACATAATCGGTGAAGCTGAAGCCCGATCGTGCCAGCAGCTTGTGGACGTACCGCTCGCTGATGCCGACGGCCTCGGCGACATCGGCGACCGCAAGGCCGGGCTCGCGGAGCCGCCGGTGAATGGCGCGCTTCAGCGCCAGCGTGGTTGCGTCGGCAAGACTCTCGGACGCCGCAGCACCTGCCCGGCTCCGCCGCGACAGGCTCACGGCGACCAGTTCGATCAGCGCCCGGAACAACCGCACGCCCTCCTGCTCGGTCATGCGTAGCGCACCGTCGCTGAGCGTGCGCGCCGTCTCCACGATGAGATGGCCGACAAAGGGGTCGTCGGAGACTCGGGACGCGGTAACGTCGAACGACGCCGGCAAGCGTTCGCGCAGGACCTCCGCCGGCACCCAGAACGAGGCGACCCGCAATTGCGGACCACGGTCGTGCAGAAGGGCGAACTGCCGGTCGCTGTCGAAAATTCCGACCTGTCCTGACGACAGACTGATCTCGCGACCGTCCTGCCGAATGCGGCAGCGGCCGGCCAGCTTCAGATTGAGATAGAAGCAGCTGCGGTCGGACGCCGCGATGTCGGCCGCGGAACGACGCACCACGTGCTCGGGAAAGCTGACGCGGTTGATCGCGGCATCGCCGAGCCTGACATTCTCGACACTGGCGCGGAAGCCTGCGGCCGCCATCGGCTCCGGGGTCAACTTCATAAAGGCCTGGCAGACTGCCTCGCGGTAGTAGGCAAATTGCTCGCTTAGCCTGATATCCGCGGTGTTCCAGGCCGATTGGCGTGACGGAACGGCGCGCTCGATCTCCTGCATCGGTTCACTCCGAGACCAATCCGGTTCACTTCCAGCCAAGCGGCAAATAACCAGCCGGTTCACACTTCGTACAACAAGAATTGTCCGCTGCGTGCCTCGCGCGAGCCGCAAGGGGGCCTACCTCTGTCGATCTAACCACACCCTCAGGAGGGGCCACAACATGTCGACCTACGTTCTCGTTCACGGGGCATGGCACACCGGTGCCGAGTTCGAGCCTGTCGCGGCACCGATCCGTGCCGCCGGGCACCAAGTCTACACGCCTACGATCAAGGGCAACCGCCCGGGCGATGCCAAGACGACGGGACTGAAGGAAGCGATTCAGTCGATCGCCGACTATCTTGCCGAAAATAATCTGAAGGACGTCATCCTGCTCGGCCATTCCTATGGCGGCATGATCATTACGGGCGTTGCCGACCTCGCGCCGGAGCGTATCCGCCGCCTGGTCTACTGGAATGCCTTCGTGCCCAACAATGGCGAATGCCTCAACGACATGGTGCCGCCGCACTATATCGGACTGTTCGACACCATCGCGGCCGAACGCGGCGACGGCTCAGTGGTGCTGCCGTTCCCGGTCTGGCGGGAAGCTTTCATCAACGATGCAGATCTGGAAACGGCGCAGCGCGCCTATAACATCCTCAATCCGCATCCGATGGCGACCTTCACCGACAAGATCACGCTCAAGACCAATCCGGCGGAGATGCCGCTGGCCAAATCCTACATCAACTGCACAGAGGACATCGCAATGCCGCACAGCCATCCCTGGCATCCGCGGTTGTCGGAGAAGCTCGGCCTTTTCCGCCTTGTTCAGGTATCCGGAAGCCACGAGCTCTGCTTCTCCGATCCGGCGCGGCTCGCCAAAGCCATCATGGAGGCAGGACGCGACTGAGCGTGTGTCCCGCGCGTCACTAATTCCGGCCAGTCGTCAGTTCGGATGCCACCAGCGGCCGCCGATGACGACGCCTTCCGAGACGATCTTGCGGTCGCCGGTCAGGTGCTCGCCGACGACGTCCTCATAGTCGAACTGGCCCTGCTTCACCGTAACAAGCGTGGCGTCGCCGACGCTGCCGGGCTTGAGGCTGCCGAGCTCGGGGCGGCGCAGCGCCATCGCCGCGTTCACGGTCGAGGCCGCGATCACGTCGGACAGCTCCATGCCCATGCACAGGAACTTCGACATGGTCGTGACCTGGTCGTAGGCCGGGCCGTCGATGCAGAGCTGATGGATGTCGGACGAGATGGTGTCCGGATAGAAGCCGTTGGCGAGCATCGCGCGCGCGGTCTTGAAGGCGAACGAGCCCTTGCCGTGGCCGATGTCGAACAGCACGCCGCGCTCGCGCGCGTCCAGCACCGCCTTCTTCACCGTGCCCTGCGCGGTTGCCGGCGTGTTCGGGAAGGGGCGGAATGCATGGGTGAGCACGTCACCGGGACGCAGACGCGCCAGCACCTCCTCATAGCTCGGCGGCGGATGGTCGATATGCGCCATCAAGGGCATGCCGACCTCGTTGGCGACCTCCAGCGCGATGTCGAGCGGGACGGCGCCCGACGTGCCCGAGGAGTGCAAGCCGACGCGCACCTTGATGCCGACGATGAGGTCGCGGTTGGCATCGGCCACCTTCGCGGCCTCGATCGGATTCATCAGCCGCAGTTCCTCGCTCTCGCCGACCATGATCCGGTGCGAGAAACCGAAGATGCCGGCATGCGAGACGTGCAGATAAGCGAGGATGCGGACCTGGCTCGGCTCGATCACATGCTTGCGAAAGCCGGCGAAATTGCCGGGGCCCGCGCTGCCGGTGTCGACCGCGGTGGTGACGCCGGAGAGCCGGCAGAATTCCTCGGCGTCGATGCCGAGCGAAGTGCCGCCCCAATAGACATGGGTGTGGAGATCGATCAGTCCAGGCGTCACGATGAACTGCGAGACGTCGCGCACGTCAGTGCCCGGATCGGCCTTGAGCCCGCTGCCGACCGCAGCGACCTTGCCGCCGGCAAAGGCGACATCGGTCACGGCATCGAGCTTCTGGGACGGGTCGACGACGCGTCCGCCGCGCAGGATCAAGTCGAAAGGCATTGTCGTCTCCGGATGAGGCAGTGAGGCGCGGCCGACAGGCCGGCGAGGCCAGGAAGGAAGTCTGTTGCTTCTAGCAATTCCTGCGCCGGAGGGCCTGCCAATGGCGGCCGTTACCGATGACAAAATGGCGATCCCGGCATGACTCGAACATGCGACCTACGGTTTAGGAAACCGCCGCTCTATCCGGCTGAGCTACGGGACCGCGGAACCCGCCAGCGAGGCGGGTTGCCTGGAGGTGTTCATATCAAAGCGGGGGCGGAATCGGAAGCCCTCGCCGCGATCAATGCAGCCGTCGGCGGGCCCGTCACGCCCTGATATTGTTGTCCTTCACCACCTTGCCCCAAGTGGCGACCTGCTTGTCGAAGAAGGTCTTGAAGGCTGCGCCGTCCTGGAGCAGCAGCGTCATCTGCTGGGTATCCTTGAGCTGGGCGGCGGTCGCGGGCTCGCTGAGGATCTCCTTGGACGCCGCCGCGAAGGCTGCGACGACATCGGGCGGCGTGCCTGCGGGCGCGAAGATGCCCCACCAGGCCAGCGTCTCGAAATCCGGAAAGCCCGCCTCGATCGCGGTCTGCGTATCAGGCAGGGCCGGCAATCGCTCGCGGCCGAGCTGCAGGATCGGATGCAGCATGTTGGTGCCGAGCTGGGCGGCGACCAGCGCCGCCGATCCCGCGATGAGATCGACATGGCCGCCGAGCACGTCGTTCATGGCAGGCCCGCCGCCGCGATAGGGCACGTGCATGATCTCGACGCCGGCCTTGCTGCCGAGCACGGTCATGGCGAGATGGCCGAGCGTGCCGATGCCGACGGAAGCATATTTCACCGCGCCCGGCGTCGCCTTGCAGGCCGCCACCACGTCGGCGAAGCTCTTGTAAGGGCGGCCGGCGCCGGCGGCGATCACATAGGGCGCGGTGCCGATCAGCAGCACCGGCATCAGCTCGCGCTCGACGTCGACCGGCGGCTTGTCGAGGATCGACGGAATCACCGCGTGGGAATCGAAGGTGACCAGGAACGAGGTGCCGTCCGCCGGGCTCTTGGCGACCTGCGCCGCGCCGAGCGCGCCGGCTGCACCAGACTTGTTCTCGACCACGACGATGCGGTTGAGTTTGGTTTGCAGGCTGGCCTGCAGCAGCCGCGCCATCGCGTCGGTCGAGCCGCCCGGCGGAAACGGCACCACCAGCGTGATCTTGCCGGCCTGCGCGTTTGCCGGCGTCAATGCGAGAATGGCCGGTGCGGCCAGCAGCGCCCGTCGTGTGATCGTCATGGTCCCCTCCCTGTTTTATTTTGCGCTTTGCTTTTTGCTTTTAAGCGCTTCAGGTCGTGCCGAAGCCCGATCCCGCTTTCTTGTATTCTGGCCGAGGCGGACTGAAGATGTCCAGCACCCGGGCGCCGTCAGGGCCGGCGCGCATGGTGTGCGGCACATTGCCCGGGGTGCGCCAGAAATCGCCCTTCTTCACCGCAATCTCCTCATCGCCCTGGACGCGGATGGCGGAGCCGTCGAGCAGCACGCCCCATTGCTCCTCGGGATGATGGTGCAGCGTGCCCTGCGCATGCGGGGCCAGCGTCACCACCGACAGCATCGCCTGCTCGCCGGAGAAGATGCGCGTGGTCACCCCCGCCGCGAGCTCACGGAACAGCCCGTCGCTGGGATCGTCGATATTGTGGAATTCTTCCTTCTGGCTCACGCCGTCCTCCCTTTTGCTCTTGTGATCAGGATTTGCCGTAGGAGCCCTGATAGCGGCCCTCGCGGATCGCCTTCATGGTCTCCTCCTCGCGAGCGACCTGGGCGCGCACGGCTTCCAGCAGCGCAGCCGCGCCCGCGGCGGGAAACGACACCACGCCATCCTCGTCGCCGACGACGATGTCGCCGGGCGAGATCACGCTGCCGCCGATCGTGACGGGCACGTTGATCTCGCCGGGCCCGTTCTTGTAGGGGCCGCGGTGGATCACGGCGCGGGCGTAACATGGAAAGTCGTCGCCTGCGAACGCCGCGACATCGCGGATCGCGCCGTCGATCACATAGCCTTCGGCTTTGCGCCATTGTGCAATGTTCTTCATGATCTCGCCGACCAGCGCGCGCGTCTCGTCACCACCGCCGTCGACCACGATGACGTCGCCGGGCCCGACCAGCTCGAGCGCGCGGTGGATGGCGAGATTGTCGCCGGGACGGGTGCGCACGGTGAAGGCCGTGCCCACCAGCTTGGCCCCGCGATGATACGGCTTCAGCCCGACCGCGCCGGGGAGCCGGGCGAGATTGTCTGAAATGACCGAGGTCGGCGCCCCGCGAAAGCCTTCGATGATCCCGGCCGGCGGCTTGGGCACGCTGTTGGCTGCGATGGTGATCGTCATGTCCTGGATTCCTTCCGTCAATCAATCGGCCTGCGCCCGCGCCTTCGCCGGCCATATCCGGAAGGCGCGCCCTTCCTTCATCCACGCTGCGCGCTCGTCGCGCAACAGGGTGCGGCGGACTTTTCCGGAATCATCGCGCGGCGGGGCGCCGACGAACTCGAAGCTTTCAGGGTGCTTGTAACGGCTGAGCCTGTCCTTCAAGAACTCCGCCATGCCGTCGGCGATCGCCTGGCCATCGCTGTCGGCCTCCGGCTCGATGATGGCGTGCACGCGCTGGCCGAGCTCCGGGTCGGGCAATCCCACCACCACGCAGGAGCGCACGCCCGGACACTCGGAGACCGCAGCCTCGACCTCGGCCGGATAGATGTTGGCGCCGCCGCGCAGCACCATGTCGGCAAGACGGTCGCCGAGATAGAGATAGCCTTCCGCGTCCAGACGGCCGATATCGCCGAGCGATTCCCAGCCGTCGCTGCGCCGCTTCGGCTCGGCGCCGAGATAGTGATAAGTGGCGTCCCTGCCGTCATTGTTGAGGAAATAGATCTCGCCGGTCTCGCCCGGCGCAACGTCGCTGCCGTCCTCGCCGATGATGCGAAGCTTCGCCATGTCGCCGATCTTGCCGACGGAGCCCCTGTGCGTCAGCCATTCCGTGCCGGAGATGATGCAGGCGCCCTGCCGCTCGGTGCCGCCATAGAGCTCCCAGATCCGCTCCGGGCCGAGCCAGGCGATCCAGTTCTCCTTCAGCCAGGGCGGCATCGGAGCGGCCATGTGAAACACGGTCTGCAGGCTCGACAGATCATAGGCGTTGCGCACCTGCTCGGGCAGCGCCCAGATCCGGTGCATCATGGTCGGGACGAAATTGATCCATTGCACGCGCTCGCGTTCGATCTGCCGCAACGTCTCCTCGGCGTCGAACTTGGCAAGGCCTGTGAGCTGGCCGCCGGTGAACAGCGCGTAATGCGACACGATGAACGGTGCATTGTGATAGAGCGGCCCCGGATTGAGCAGCGAGACCCCGATCGGGATATTGAGCGGCGGCACGGCCACGGTATCTGTCACCGCCGGCTGATGATCGAGGATCACTTTCGGCCGGCCGGTCGAGCCGCCGGAGGTCATGGCCTTCCAGTAGCGCGCCACCGGCGGATCGAGCGCCTCATCCGAAAAACCTTCCGGAACGAAATCCGCCGGCAGACGGTTCGGCGCGTTCCAATCGGCCTCGCCGCCCACCACCAGCGCGGGCTTGAGAATGTCGAGCACGGCAGCGGCCTCGCCGCGCGGCAGCCGCCATGACAGCGAGGTCGGCGTCGCCCCGCACTTCCAAACTGCGAACGAGGTCTCGAAGAACGCATTGCCATTCGGCAACCCGATCGCAACGAAATCGCCAGGCTTGACGCCCTTGGCCATGAACGCCCGCGCGCGCCGGTTGGCACCGCGCTCGAGCTGGTCCCATGTCAGCGTGTCCTGCCCATGGCGGATCGCGATCGTACCTTGCGGTTTGCGTTCAGCGTACCAGCGCGGCACGTCGGACAGGGGCAGCAGCATCAGGCGTTTCCACTTCGTCTTCTTGGCGTCGCCTCAGGTGAGGCGCTCGCAGGTCGAAGTGTAGCAGTTTGCCGGACTGCGGCGCTGTGACTCCCGCGCCACGTCAAGCACAAAATGTCAGCATCCCAGCCATGAAATTCCCGGGTTCCACGGGTGACAAGCCGACGATAAAGAGGCAAAAATCCGGCTCGACTCAGTTCGGGTTGAGTTTGGCAAGGAATGCTCTTGTAGAATGTCGTCCGTGATTGCATTGCGTCGTGCGGCGCTGCTTCTCGTTGCCGCAGCAGGGCTTCTTCTGCTGACGCATGCGCATGCCCAGGCGCAATGGTGGAAACGCGCGCCCGTCGACTTCGAGGAATGCGCCGACGCCGCCGAGAAAGCCGCGACCAAATCCGAGAAGACAGCCGCGCTCGCCGATTGCAACGCCAAGTTCGCCGGCCGCCGCAAGCCGGGCGGCGGCTATTCCTATTACGACTTCCTGCAGGATCGCACCTTCGACATCGCCGGCCCCAATCCGACGCCGGAGGAGCAGAAGAAGATCGACGCAGCCTATACCGCCTATCTCGCCAAGGAGCGCCGCAACAACGAAGCGGCCGAGGCTGCCGCGCGTCAGCAGCGCGAGCAGCAGGAGCAACAGGCGCGGCAAATCCAGCAGGTCGCATTGCGAACCGACGTCGAGCGCGTGCCGATGCCGGTCGAACGGCCAAAGGTGCAGCAGACCATCGGCCAGCGGAAGGGCGCGCCCTGCGCCAAGGGCTCGTTCTCGTGCGAATGGCCGCGGCTGTCGGAAGGCTTGAACGATCTGAAGAAGCTGTTCAATCCGACCCCGAGCAAGCCGGCGAAGAAGGGCTGAGTCTCTTGCACTGACCTGTAGGGTGGGCAAAGGCGCAAAGCGCCGTGCCGACCATTCATCAATGATTGAGAGAGTTGGTGGGCACGCTTCGCTTTGCCCACCCTAGAGCGGGACCTGGAGCCTCAGTTCTTGTACTTCTTCTTGCCGTGTTTCGGTTTGGCCACCGGCACATCCGCCGGCACCGTGACTGTCGGCGAGCCGCCCAATTGCGACCGGCTCTCCTGCAGTCGCCTGTCATAGCCGGGAGAGGTCTGGACCGTCGGCGGCCTGGCATGCGCGAGTGTCGATGCGCCTAACAGCACGGTCAGCGCCAGTCCCATCATTCGCCAACGCCTCATCGCACATCTCCTCTTACTCAAGTCCTGCCGCGGATCTGCTGCGGCGTCAGACGCGGCGGACCGTTGCCGGCCGCCTCGGCTTCCCTGATCAGCGCAACAATGCGGCGCATCAGCGGCACCTCGACATGATTTTGTTCGGCGAGCGCGATGACCGCCCCTTGCAGATAGTCGATCTCGGTCTTGCGGCCCTGTTTCAAATCCTGCCACATCGAGGAGCGCGCCTCGGGATCGATCTTCATGGTCCGCCCCAGGATCGCGTTGAAGATCACGTCGGGCAGCCGCAGCAGCGTCGGCGTCCAGTTCATTGGAATCGGCGTCGCCGAGACCGGCGCGATGCCGGCGGCCTTCAGCACAGCGAGCCCCTCGGCCATCTGATCGGCGAACAGCCTGCGCCAGTCGCGGTTTGCCAGTTGCGCGGCGAGCGGCAAGTCGGACAATGCGCTGAGCGCGTTGTTGAGATTGATAATCAGCTTGCCCCATTGCACGCCGGCGATGTCGCGGCTCGCGCGCACCGTGAGACCGGCCACCGAGAGCGCCGCGGCCGTGTTCCCGGCATCCTCTCCAATATGGATGTCGCCGGAGGTCGAGCGGTGGAAACGGCCCTCGCCCATCGCGATCACGTTGAACGGCACCATGCCGGCGAGCACGCGGCGGTTACCAAGGCGCTCCCGCAGCACCGCGACATTGCCGACACCGTTCTGGAGCGAGACGATGACGGCATCCTCAGGCGCGTGCTGCGCGATCTGATCCGCGACATCGGCGGTGTCGGCGCTCTTCACGGTGACCAGCACGATGCCGGCGCTGTGGAAGATCGCGGGATCCTCCGACAGCGCGAGCTGGCCCGCACCCAGCTTCTTCTCGGAACCGTCGAAGCCGGTGAGCCGCAGGCCGAACCGCTCGATCTCGGTCTTCACCCGCGGCCGCACCAGCAGCGCGACACGGCGGCCCGAGGCGGCCAATTGGCCTCCGACGAAACAGCCGATGGCGCCCGCGCCGGCCACCACGATCGGTCGATCCGTCATCACCTCGCCTTGCTCCCTGAACGACCCGCCCTCGATAGCAGAGGGGAGGCCGGCAACCAATCGCGTCGCATCCGACTTGTAACGGTCATGAGCGCCCCATATGTTTTCGCCCCGGGGGCAGTCAGCGGCGAGCGCTCGCCGGACGAGACGCCAAAGGAGAGCACCATGGGTCTACTCGACGTCCTCAACGGCATGCAGAACGGCCCGCGCGGCCCCTCTACGCCGAGCTCCGAGAAATCCTCCGGCGGCATGTCGCCGATGACGATGGCGCTGCTCGGCCTGCTTGCCTGGAAGGCGTTCAAGCACATGACCGCAAACCAGTCCGGTACGGCGCCGCAGCCGTCGCCGACGCCTGCCCCTCCGCCGGTGAACGCCGACGGCGGCGGTCTTGGCGGTCTCGGAGGCCTGCTCAAAGGCGGGCTCGGCGGCCTGCTCGCGGGCGGCGCGGCCGGATCCGTGCTGAGCGGCGGCCTTGGCGACCTCCTCAACCAGCTCCAGCAGGGCGGCCACGGCGACACCGCGAATTCCTGGGTTGGCAAGGGCCAGAACAAGCCGATCGCACCCGGCGATCTCGCCAACGCACTCGGCGCCGACCAGATCGAAAGCCTGTCCGCCCAGAGCGGCCTGTCGCGCGACGAACTGCTCAACGGCCTCAGCCAATATCTGCCGCAGGTGATCGATCATCTGACGCCGGACGGACGGCTGCCGACCGAGCAGGAGCTCTCGGGCAAACTTTAATCGGACCTTGATCGACGCGCTTTCGGGAAGGGGAGCATACTCATGAGCATGGGCGGCCTGTTGTGGATCATCGTCGTCGGCTTCATCGCCGGCCTCATCGCGCGCTGGCTGGCGCCGGGACCGAACAACCCGAGCGGCTTCATCCTCACCACTATCCTCGGCATCGCCGGCGCGTTTCTCGCCACCTTCATCGGCCAGGCGATCGGCCATTACAGCCCCGACCAGGGCGCCGGCTTCATCATGGCCACGCTCGGCGCAGTGGTGGTGCTGTTCATCTGGCACCGGCTGGTGGCGAGCGGCGTGATCAAGGGGTAGCGGCCGCCATCTGTTAGGTGTTACGCCGCCTCATCGCACTCCGTCATTGCGAGGAGCGAAGCGACGAAGCAATCCAGAGTCTTTACGCAGAGGCAGTCTGGATTGCTTCGCTGCGCTCGCAATGACGAGTTCACGTAATCAAATGCATCCCCGCATCCATGCGCACGACTTCGCCGGTCATGTTGCTGGAGGCCGGCATCGCCAGGAAGCAGACCAGTTGCGCGATGTCCTCGGCTGATGACGCGACCTTGAGCGGCACCTTCGCCACCACGCTGTCACGCACCTGCTTGGCGCCGGCTTCGCCGCGGCCCTTGGTGAACCATGGCGTGTCGATATAACCCGGGCAAACCGTGTTGACGCGGATCAGCGGCGCCAGCGCGCGCGACAGCGACAGCGTCATGGTGTTGAGCGCGCCCTTGCTCGCGGCGTAGGCGATCGACGAGCCGACGCCGCTGATGCCGGCCACCGAGGAGACGTTGACCACGGCGGACGGACGCCCCGAGGCCTTCGCGCCGGCCTCGAGCAGGCTGCGCGCGGCGCGCACCATCTGGAACGGGCCGATGGTGTTGACGCCATAGAGGCGCTGGAAATCTTCAGCCGACAGGCCGTCGAGATCGGCATGGGCAACATGTTTGGTGGTGCCGGCATTGTTGACGAGGATGTCGAGCCGGCCCCAGGCGCTGGCGGCCGCAACGATTCTGCGGCAATCGTCATCCTTCGAAACGTCGCCCTGCGCGACCAGAACGTCCGGAGAGCCGGCCTTGCGGCAAGCCTCCGCGGTCGCCTCGGCCTCGGTCTTACTCGACGAATAGTTGATGACGAGCCGCGCCCCGCTGCGCGCGAGGATTTCCGCGGTTGCCGCGCCAAGGCCGGATGCCGACCCCGTCACGATCGCGCACAGATTGTCTTTGGCCATCCGGATTTCCTTCCCCTGGTTCAGATGCGAGCCTTAAGCCGCTGGCCTTGTTTAGCGAGTTTGCCGCGCCCTGCAAATCGATCAAACTCCGCTAAGCGGAATTAGCCTCCTCTTGATCCTTGTCCATGCCTGAGCCGCAGGTTGACCTGCGATCAACGCTTGTCAGGGCCATGGCTTTTTCGGATCATCGGGCGCAAGAAGACCTGCCAAGAAGACTTGCGCGGCTCGCTCACCAGGCGGGACGCGCCAACGGCAAAACACGGGGAACGCTGTGGCGGAGAGTGACAACATCGTCGTCGAGACCGCGGAGAAGATCTTCGCCGATCTCGCCGATCCGCAAACCATCAACAACGACAAGAAGAATGCTTGGCAGGCGCCGCTGTGGCAGGCGCTGAGCGAGGCCGGCCTGCCCTTGTCATGGGTACCCGATGATCTCGGCGGCTCCGGCGCGAGTCTCGCCGACGGCTTTGCGCTGCTGAACGCCGCCGGCCGCTTCGCGGTCGCGGTTCCGCTGGCCGAGACCATGCTCGCGGGCTGGCTGCTGGCGCAGGCGAAGATCGCATCGCCCGAGGGCGAGATGACGGTGCTGCCGGCGTCGCCCAAGGACCGCATCACTCTCGATGCCGACGGTTCGCTCTCCGGCCGCGCCCGCGGCGTGCCCTATGCCAAGGCGGCGAAGCATTTTGCGGTGCTGGCACACGGGAAGGATGGCGTCTCGATCGCGCTGGTCGATGCCGGCAAGGTCCGGATCGAGTCCGGCCTCAATGTCGGCTACGACCACAGCGACACCGTGACGCTCGACAAGGTCCAGCCCGTCACGCGCAAGGCCGCGCCGAAGGAGCTCGACCAGACCACGCTGATGCTGATGGGCGGCGTTGCGCGCAGCCTGCAAATCGCCGGCGCGCTGGAATCGATGCTCGACATCTCCGTGCGCTATTCCAACGAGCGCGTCGCCTTCGAGAAGAAGATCTCGAAATTCCAGGCGGTGCAGCACAATCTGGCGCGCCTCGCCGGCGAATCCGCCGCGGCCCTTGCGGCTGCGACTTCGGCGGCCGACGCCATCGCGAACGCCACTTCGTTCAACGGCGAGGTCTATCTCGAAGCGGCCTCGGCAAAGATCCGCTGCGCGGAAGCTGCGGAAAAAGGCGGTGCCATCGCGCATCAGGTGCACGGGGCGATCGGCTTCACCATCGAGCATATCCTGCACCGCTATTCGCTGCGGGCGCTGGCATGGCGCGACGATTTCGGCTCGGAGAGCCATTGGGCCGTCGAGCTCGGCAAGCTGGTCGCAAACCGCGGCGCCGACGAATTGTGGCCGCTCGTGGCGTCGCGCTGATCAGGGAGAGAAACACATGACCGCTGCCCTCCGTTTCGACCCGATCCGCCTGCCCGAGAAGTGCGAGCAATTGCGCAAGGAAGTGCGCGCCTTCCTCGCCGAAGAGATCGCCGCCGGCACGTTCGACCCGCACAAGCCCAACCGCGAAGACACCGACGCGCCGGAATTTTCCCGCCGGGTCGGCGCCAAGGGCTGGCTCGGCATGACCTGGCCGAAGAAATATGGCGGCCAGGAGCGCTCCTTCCTCGAACGCTACGTCGTGACCGAGGAGATGCGCGTCGCCAACGCGCCGACGCGGCGCTTCTTCGTCGCCGACCGCCAGAGCGGACCGGTGCTGATCAAATACGCGCCTGAGCATATCAAGATGGATATCCTGCCGCGGATCTGCCGCGGTGAAATCTGCTTTGCCATCGGCATGAGCGAACCGAACTCCGGCTCGGACCTGTTCGCGGCGAAGACGCGCGCGACCAAGACCGACGGCGGCTATCTCATCAACGGCACCAAGATCTGGACCTCGTCGGCGCACATCGCCGACTACATGATCGCGATCTTCCGGACCTCGCCGCCGACCAAGGAAAACCGCCGTCACGGCCTGACCCAATTCCTGGTCAAGATGAAGCAGCCGGGCATCCAGGTGAACCCGATCGGCCAGATCACCGGCCAATACGAGTTCAACGAAGTCGTCTTCACCGACTTCTTCGTGCCCGAGGATCACGTGCTCGGCGAAGTCGATGGCGCCTGGAAGCAGGCGACGAGCGAGCTGGCGTATGAGCGTTCCGGTCCCGAACGCTTCCTCGAGACCTATTACGTGCTGACCGAGCTGGTGCGTGCGGTCGGCCCCAATCCGGACACGCGTAGCGCCGAAGGCATCGGGCGCCTGGTGGCGCAGCTCCACACCATGCGGCGCATGTCGGTCTCGGTGGCCGGCATGCTGCAGGCCGGCAAGGAGCCGGTGGTAGAGGCGTCGATCGTCAAGGACATCGGCACGGTCTGGGAGCAGCAGCTGCCGCATCGCGTGCGGGATCTCGCTGCCTTCGTCGAGGAGACCGCGACCAACCGCGAGACGCTGGAGCGGCAGCTCGACTTCGCCATCAAGACCGCACCGAAACTCACCATCCAGGGCGGCACCACCGAGGTGCTGCGCGGCATCATCGCCCGCGGACTTGGTTTGCGCTAGCCGCGCAGGGCCTGGTTTGCGCTAATCAATCGAGGACATGATGAGCACTTATAAAGACATCGGCGTCGAGAAGGTCGGGCATGTCGGCACCATCGAGATCCGCCGCCCGCCGCTGAACTTCTTCGACATTTCGTTGATCAACCAGATCGCGGATGCGCTCGACGAATTCGACCGCGACATCGAGATCCGCGCTTCCGTGCTGTCGGCACAGGGCAAGGCGTTCTGTGCCGGCGCAAATTTCGGCGATCCGGCGCGGCAGGCGCAGGAAGCGCGTGAAGCCGAGAAGAAGGGTGACCCCGCCGACAATCTCGGCCCGATCAACCATCTCTACATCCAGGCCGTTCGCATCTTCCGCGCCAAGAAGCCGATCGTCGCCGCCGTGCAGGGCGCCGCCATCGGCGGAGGGCTCGGCCTTGCGGTGTCGGCCGATTTCCGCGTCACCTGCCCCGAAGCGCGCTTCTCCGCCAACTTCACCAAGCTTGGCTTCCATCCCGGCTTCGGCCTGACGACGACGCTGCCCGAGCTGATCGGCAAGAGCAACGCCGAGCTGATGTTCTACACCAGCCGCCGCGTCACCGGCGAAGAGGCGTACAAATGGGGCCTCGCCAACGAGCTGGTGCCGCAGGACCAGGTCAAGGCAGCCGCGATGAAACTCGCCGGCGAGATCGCCGAATGCTCCCCGCTCGGCCTGCTCTCCACCCGCGCCACGATGCGCGCAGGATTGGCCGACCGCGTCATGGCCGCGACCAATCACGAGCTCGGCGAGCAGACGAGATTGCGGGCGACGGAAGACTTCAAGGAGGGCGTGAAGGCGACGGAAGAACGGCGCACGGCGAACTTCAAGGGAAGGTAAGGGCTTTCTTCCTTCTTCCCTTGTGGGAGAAGGTGGCGCGAAGCGACGGATGAGGGGTCTCTTTCCACGCGGGCAACAGCGATGCCGTAGGGTGGGCAAAGGCGCGCAGCGCCGTGCCCACGTCTTTTCCAATTGATGGAGATGGTGGGCACGCTTCGCTTTGCCCACCCTACACTTCCGTCGCTCAGTTGACCCGAAACGTCACCCCACCCAGCAGAAACTCGTTGCCCGCCACCGCAAGCCCCCTGGCCTTGGCGGTTGACAGCACGCGCGCCACATCGGTCACACGAAACTCCAGCGCGCTCATGATTTCGCTGGCGCCCTTCACGAAGCGGAAGGTCGCGTTGGGCAAATTCAACTGAGCACCTTCAGCCGCAATGCCGAGGATCCTGCCCCAATGCCCCGCCAGCCCCTGCGGATCCGGGCTCTGCATCTCCACCGCCGTCAGCGCCTGCGTCACATCCTTGCGGATGAATTTCTGCCAATCCGGCCCGGCCGGCGGATAAGCGCCCAGAATATCGTCGCTGCCGTTGGTGTGGTTGAACTCGATGAAGGCGGCGCGGCAGTCGCGGGGGTGGAGTTGCACGCCGTGATAGGGCGCATGGTCGATCACGTTGGCGGTGCGCACGCCAAGCGCGTTGGCGTTGCGGCCACGCTCGTCGGGATCGTTGCAGCAGAATATCGCCATGTAGCCGCCGCGGCCGCCGGTCTTCTCGATGAAGCGGCCGGCCGTGGTGCCATCCTTGAACGGCGCGACCACCTCCAGCATGATCGTGTCGACCGGGAGCAGCGCATTCTCCAGGCCGTATTTCGCGACATTGCCGTCCTGGTAGCAGACGACGAGACCCATGATCTCCGCGATGTCGGAGATCACGGGCGCGAGCTGCGGCGCGACCAGGCAGATCTGCCGCAGCCGCAGATAGGGCGCCATGGTCATGCGCCCTTGAAGCTCGGCTTGCGCTTCTCGACAAAGGCCTTGGCGGCCTCCTTATGGTCCTCGGTATCGCTGCAGCGAGTGTGGTGGATCGCCTCGCCGTCGAAGCAATCCTCCAGCGGCAGATGCTCGGCGTTGTTGATGTTGCGCTTGATGAAGCCGAGCGCGATTGACGGGCCCTGCGCCAGCGACAGCGCAAGCTCGTGCGCCGCAGTCTCGATCTCCGCATCGGGCACGACCTTGGTCACCATGCCGATCGCGTGCGCCTCCTTCGCCGTGAGCACCGGCGACATCAGATAGAGCTCGCGCGCCCGCGCGCTGCCGAGCAGCTGCGTCAGGAAATAGGTGCCGCCGTAATCGCCGGAAAACCCGACCTTGGCGAAAGCGGTGGTGATCTTGCAGGATTCGGAGGCGATGCGCAGATCACACGACAGCGCCATCGAAAGACCGGCGCCGGCCGCGGCGCCATCGAGCTGCGCCACCACGGGCTTCGGCATCTGGTGCAGGATGCGCGAGACCTCCATGCCGCGACGGAGGTTCGCCATCTTCACCTCGAACGGCAACGGCGCCCGGCCCGCCGCCATCGACTTGACGTCGCCGCCGACGCAGAACGAACCACCGGCGCCCTTGAACAGCACCGCCCGCACCTCCGGATCGTCAGCCGCGCGGCGTGCCGCCTCGACCAAACCGGACACCATCTCGGGGTTGAGCGCGTTCTTCCGCTCGGGCCGGTTCATGGTGATGGTGAGCAGCCCGCCTTCGAGCTTCTGCAGGACCATGTCGTTCATGGGGCGTCTCCCTTGTTATTGTTTGATCGACCTATCACCACACCGTCATCGCAAGGAGCGAAGCGACGAAGCAATCCAGACTGTCTCTGCGGAAACATCTCTGGATTGCTTCGCTTCGCTCGCAATGACGAGGCTCACTTCTTCACCAGCGGGCAGCGCGACTGCTCCAGCGACTGGAACGCCTCGCTGCCTGGCACGGTGGCGAGCAGCTTGTAATCGTCCCAGCGGCCCTTCGATTCCGACGGCTTCTTCACCTCGAACAGGTACATGTCGTGGATCATGCGGCCGTCGTCGCGTATCTTGCCGTTCTTTGCAAAGAAGTCGTTGATCGGCGTTTCCTTCATCACCTTCATCACCGCCGCAGCATCGGTCGTGCCGGCCGCCTTTACCGCCTTGAGGTAATGCGTGACGGAGGAGTAGACGCCGGCCTGCGCCGAGGTGGGCACACGCTTGGTTCGCTCCATGAAGCGCTTCGAGAACGCGCGCGTGTCGTCGTTGAGGTCCCAATAAAAGGCTTCAGCCAACAGCAGGCCCTGCGCGGTCTCCAGGCCGATCGAATCGATGTCGGAGACGAAGGCGAGCAGCGGCGAGACCTTCTGGCCGCCCTTGGTGATGCCGAACTCGGCCGCCTGCTTGATGGCGTTTACGGTGTCGCCGCCGGCATTGGCGAGCCCGATCACCTTGGCCTTGGAGGCCTGGGCCTGCAGCAGGAACGACGAGAAATCCGACGTATTGAGCGGATGACGCACGCTGCCCAGCACCTTGCCGCCGGTCTTGGTGACGACGGCGCTGGTGTCCTTCTCCAGGTCCTGGCCGAAGGCGTAATCGGCGGTCAGGAAGAACCAGGTGTCGAGGCCCGACTTCACGGCCGCAAGGCCGGTCACGTTGGCCTGGCCGTAGGTGTCGAACACGTAATGGATGGTATAGGGACCGCAGGCTTCGTTGGTGAGACGGATCGAGCCCGGACCGTTGAACATGATGATCTTGTTGCGCGCCTTGGCGATCTCGCCGGCCGCAAGCGCGGTCGCGGAGGCCGCGACGTCGTAGATCATCTCGACGCCCTGGTTGTCGAGCATGTCGCGCGCGATGTTGGCGGAGAGATCGGCCTTGTTTTGATGGTCGGCCGCCAGCACCTGGATCTTGCGCCCCAGTACTTCGCCGCCGAAATCCTCCACCGCCATCTTGGCCGCGGTCTCGCTGCCGGGGCCGGTGATGTCGGCATAGAGGCTCGACATGTCGAGGATGCCGCCGATCTTGAGCGGGGGCTTGTCCTGGGCCTGTACGGCGCTCGCACTGAGGGCGAACGCGGCGGCAAAAATGCCCGACAAAATTTGCTTCATGGAAAAAGACCTCCCTTATCGCGCCGTACTCTGATGGCGGCTTGGTTGTTGCTGTTGCCGCAATCATGCCGCATGCGCAAGAGGGCAGCAAGCGCGCGGTGCGATGAAGATCAATGATCATTGCGCGCTTTCCGCAAAGCGGAATGGCGAGACGACGCAAAATGTTTCCGCGTCATTGCGAGCGCAGCGAGGCAATCCAGACTCTTTCCGCGCAGGGACTCTGGATTGCTTCGTCGCTCCGCTGGTCGCAATGACGGGACATGAGGAAGCGTCTTCGCGAAACGCTACACTTGAGGTAAAGCAGGAGCACAACGCAACCTCTCCGGGTCACGTGGCACGACTTCTTTACTCTATCGTGGCGACCCTTCTCCTCGCGAGCCACACCGCGCTCGCGACGCCATGCCAATTCGAATCCCAAGGCGAAGGCCGCGTCGCCGCGATCGTCGATGCGCGCAGTGTGCGTCTCGATGACGGCCGCGAAATCCGCCTCACCGGCATCGAGCCCACGGCGACGACGAAGCAGGCGCTGACCTCGTTGCTCGCCGGCCGCGACGTCACACTCCGCGGCACTGACGACACGCCCGACCGCTACGGCCGCCAGGGCGCGCTGGTCTTCATCGGCGAGAGCGACACCCCGGTGCAGTCCATGCTGCTCGCCCAGGGCGACGCCCTGGTTTCCGCCGAGATCAGCGACAAGGACTGCGCCGCCGCCCTGATGGCGTCGGAGGCCGCGGCACGGCGCCAAAAAAATGGCAGCTGGGCTGACCCGTCGGCCATAAAAAACGCGGAAAGTCCGGACGATATTTTGGCGGGGATGGGGCACTTTGTGGTGGTCGAGGGTAAAATCCTGTCAGTCCGGCAAGCTGGGGCAATGACCTACCTCAACTTCGGACGGAACTGGACACGTGGCTTTGCCGCGACTATTTCAAAGCGCACGCTACCGGCGTTCGAAAGCGCCGGCATCACCCTTAAGTCCTTGGAAAATAAACGTGTTCGAGTCCGGGGCTGGGTCGAGGGGAATACAGGACCGCGGATCGATGTGCGGCTCGTGGGGCAGATCGAGTTGCTGGGCGCGAACGAGCCGACAGGGATAAGGCCCTAAGAGGGCCAGGCACGGGTTAAGCGACGTGAATGGGGTGCTAGAACGGCACGTACGGAACGAACGCCGCCGCCTGCGGGCGGCGCCGGCCGTGCTATGCCTCGTGCTGGGCACGGCGCTGGCGGGCTGCGGCGACATGGGCCGGTTCCAGACCGCCGCCGTCCCGGCCACCGTCGCGATGCCGAAGCCGAAGCCGGCCGTAGCCCAAACCCCTGCCACCGAGAAGGAGCACGAGCGGATCCTGGCGAGCTATGGCGGCACTTACGACGATCCCAGGCTCGAATCGCTCGTCAGCAAGACCGTCGACCGGCTGGTTGCCGCCTCGGATCGCCCCGACCAGGGCTACAGGGTCACGATCCTCAATTCTGGCGCGGTGAACGCCTTCGCGCTGCCGAACGGCCAGCTCTATGTCACCCGCGGCCTGCTTGCGCTCGCGAGCGACACCTCTGAATTGTCCTCCGTCCTCAGCCACGAGATGGCACATGTGCTGTCCAAGCACGCCGCGATGCGCGAGGACCAGGCGCGCCAGGCCGCGATCGTCACCCGCGTCGTCACCGACATGAGCAACGATCCGGACCTCACCGCGCTGGCGCTGGCCAAGACCAAGCTCACCATGGCGAGTTTTTCGCGCAAGCAGGAGTTCGAGGCCGACGGCATCGGCGTCGGCATTTCCGCCAAGGCGCATTTCGACCCCTACGGTGCTGCGCGCTTCCTCTCGGCGATGGAGCGCAATGCCGAGCTGAAAGCGGGCAAGAGCTCGCTCGATCCGCGCGCGCAGGATTTCACCTCGTCGCATCCGGCAACGCCCGAGCGCGTGCAGAACGCGCAGACCATCGCGCGGCAATATACTGCGCCCGAAGGCGCCGAGCGCGACCGCGAGACCTATCTCGCGGCGATCGACAACCTCGTCTACGGCGAAGACCCCAGCGAAGGTTTCGTCCGCGGCCGCCGCTTCCTGCATCCGAAGCTCGGCTTCACATTCCAGGCGCCGGACAATTTCACACTCGACAACACCGCCCAGGCCGTAATCGGCGTGCGCGAGGGCGGCGCACAGGCGATGCGTTTCGACGTGGTGCGCGTCCCGGCCGAGCAGTCGCTCGGCGACTACCTCAATTCCGGCTGGATGGAGGGCGTCGAGAAGGCGTCCACCGAAGACATCACCATCAACGGCTTTCCGGCCGCGTCCGCCACCGCCAAGGGCGACCAGTGGCAGTTCAAGGTCTACGCGCTGCGCTTCGGCAGCGACGTCTACCGCTTCATCTTCGCAACCCGGCAGAAATCGACCGAGAGCGAGCGCAACGCGCGCGAGACCGTCAATTCATTCCGCCGCCTGACGCTGGACGAGATCCAGGCCGCGCGTCCGCTGCGCATCAAGGTCATCACCGTGCAGCCCGGCGACACCGTGGAATCTCTGTCCCACCGCATGGCCGGCGTCGATCATCCCGCCGAGCGCTTTCGCGTGCTGAACGGCCTCGATCGCACCGCGCAGGTGAAGGTGCGCGATCGCGTGAAGATCGTGGCGGATTGACCAGGGGGTTCGTGCGGTAGGGTGGGCAAAGCGCAAGCGTGCCCACGTCTTTCTCTCATGTGGAGAAGAACGGTGGGCACGGCGCTTACGTGCCTTTGCCCACCCTATGACACCTGTGATGCGGCGACCGCTTGGGCCTCAGCGCCCCGCGTCCATATCGCCGGCCTCGCGCTGGCCGCTGAGCCAGAGCGCGAGCAAGGTCCAGAACGCACCGGACAACAGATACGCACCCGAGGCGATGACGCCGAGATTGGTGGCGAGCAGCAGCGCCACCAGCGGCGCGAAGCCGGCGCCGAACAGCCAGGCCATGTCCGAGGTCAGTGCCGACGCCGTGTAGCGATAGGTCTGCTTGAAGTTCGAGGCGATCGCGCCCGAGGACTGGCCGAACGACAGGCCGAGCAGGATGAAGCCGATCACCATGTAGATGGTCTCGCCGAACGCGCCGGCGTCGAGCAGCTGCGGGGCAAAGCCGCTGTAGATCGCGATCGCGATCGCTGACCCCATCAGCAGCGATTTGCGCCCCACGCGGTCGGCGATGATGCCGGACGCCACGATCGCGCCGACGCCGAACACGGCAGCGACGATCTCGATGATCAAAAAGCGCACCGGGCTTTCGCGGGTGAACAGGAACACCCACGACAGCGGAAACACCGTGACCATGTGGAACAGCGCAAAGCTCGCCAGCGGCGCGAACGCGCCCAGCATGATGTTCTGGCCTTCGCGTGCGACGGTCTCGGAAATGCGCGCCGGCTGCAATTCGCGGGTCTCGAACAGCGAGGCGTATTCCTCCGTCGTCACCATGCGCAGGCGGGCGAACAGCGCCACCACGTTGATGGCGAACGCGACGAAGAACGGATAGCGCCAGCCCCAGTCGAAGAAATCGTCGGCCGAGAGGTTGCCGGCGAAATAGGCGAACAGCGCGCTCGCCACGATCAACCCGAGCGGAGCGCCGAGCTGCGGCACCATCGCGTACCAGCCGCGCTTGGAAGGCGGCGCGTTCAGCGCCAGCAGCGAAGCCATGCCGTCCCAGGCGCCGCCCCAGGCCAGACCCTGCGCGATGCGCGCCAGCGCCAGCAGCCAGATCGCGGCGGCGCCGATCTCGTGATAGCCGGGCAGGAACGCCAGCGCGACCGTGGCGGTGCCGAGCAGGAACAGCGCGGAGATCAGCTTGGCGGTCTTGCCGTAGGCACGGTCGACCGTCATGAAAATGACGGTGCCGATCGGCCGGGCCATGAAGGCCAGTGCGAACACCATGAAAGAATAAAAGGTGCCGGTCAGCTCGCTCGCGAACGGGAACACCAGACGCGGGAACACGATCACCGAGGCGATCGCGAAGACGAAGAAGTCGAAGAATTCCGAGGTACGGCCGATGATGACGCCGATGGCGATCTCGCCGGGACTGGCCTGGTCGTGGCCGTGCTCGCCCGAGTGGAGGTCTGCCATTGCGGGGGTCTGTGCCGTCGCCATGCGTGCGCCCTTAACGTCCTGAAAACCAAAGCCGACCGCCCGGCGGGGCGCCAGGCAATCCGGCTTTGTCTGACCCAACATTCCGCACTGCAACATTGGACAAATTGTCCAATGTCCGGATTGCTGCGCCGCAGCTACCCGTTGGCCCCGCAAAAGAAACTCATTCTCAAAGGCTCGGCCCGTGTCTCGTCTCAAGATCCTGGCGCTACTACCTCTGGCTGCTGCGCTCAGCGGCTGCGACTATGTCGTGCTGGCGCCAGCCGGCGATATCGCAGCCCAACAGCGCGACCTCGTCATTATCTCCACCGTCCTGATGCTGCTGATCGTCGTCCCCGTGATGGCGCTGACGGTGCTGTTCGCCTGGCGCTATCGCCAGTCCAACACGGCCGCTCGCTACGAGCCTGAATGGGATCACTCGACCGCGCTCGAACTGGTGATCTGGTCGGCCCCCCTGCTGATCATCGTCTGTCTGGGCGCGCTGACCTGGATGGGCACGCATCTGCTCGACCCCTACCGCACGCTTGGCCGCATCCATGCCGACCGCGCCGTGGACCAGTCCAAGGCTCCGCTCGAGGTCGACGTCGTCGCGCTCGACTGGAAATGGCTCTTCATCTATCCGGACTACGGCATCGCCACCGTCAACGAGCTCGCAGCTCCGGTCGATCGTCCGATCAACTTCCGCATCACCGCGTCCTCGGTGATGAACTCGTTCTACATCCCAGCGCTCGCCGGCCAGATCTACGCGATGCCGGGCATGGAGACCAAGCTCCACGCGGTGGTGAACCACGCCGGCAGCTACAAGGGCTTCTCGGCCAACTACAGCGGTGCCGGCTTCTCCGGCATGCACTTCAACTTCCAGGGCCTCGACGACAAGGGTTTCGACGCCTGGGTCGCCAGCGCCAAGTCGGCGGGCGGCTCGCTCGGCCGCGCCGAATATCTCCAGCTCGAAAAGCCGAGCCAGAACGAGCCGGTGCGACGCTGGGGCACCGTCGATGCCGATCTCTACCGCCTGATCCTCAACATGTGCGTCGAGACCGGCAAGATGTGCCAGAGCGAGATGATGGCGATCGACGCCAAGGGCGGCAACGGCCTTGAGGGCCTGAACAACACGCTGCCGCTGGCCTACGACAAATACGCCCGTCGCGGCACGGCGCTGGGGCCGGAGCCGAGCTTCGTCGCCGGCACCTGCACGCCCGATGCGCCGCAAGGCAGGACCACGGCGTCGATCACGGCTCCCCTCGATTTGGCGCCGCTGCTCGGCGCCGGCCTGAAGCGGCCGGGCTTCACACCGCTCAAGTCCTCGTCCTTCTTCCTCGGACTGCGTCCCAAGTCCGATTCCTGAAGTCAGACTCCTAAAGAGATCCCGCATGTCTCCTGATCTTCTCAAGCTCATCTTCGGCCGTCTCAGCATCGATTCGCTGCCGCTGCACGAGCCGATCCTCGTCGGCACTTTCGTGGTGGTTGCGCTCGGCGGTGCCGCGCTGCTGGGCGGCCTCACTTACTTCCGCCTTTGGGGTTATCTCTGGCGCGAATGGTTCACCAGCGTGGACCACAAGCGCATCGGCGTCATGTACATGATCCTCGGCATCGTGATGCTGCTGCGCGGCTTCGCCGACGCCCTCATGATGCGTGCGCAACAGGCGATGGCGTTCGGCGGCTCCGAGGGCTTCCTCCCCTCCCATCACTACGACCAGGTCTTCACCGCCCACGGCGTGATCATGATCTTCTTCGTGGCGATGCCGCTGGTGACCGGCTTGATGAACTACGTGGTGCCGCTCCAGATCGGCGCGCGCGACGTGTCGTTCCCGTTCCTGAACAATTTCAGCTTCTGGATGACGGTCGGCGGCGCGGTGCTGGTGATGGCCTCGCTGTTCATCGGCGAATTCGCCCGCACCGGCTGGCTGGCTTATCCGCCGCTGTCCAACATCGGCTACAGTCCCGACGTCGGCGTCGACTATTACATATGGGGTTTGCAGGTCGCCGGCGTCGGAACGACGCTGTCCGGCATCAACCTGATCTGCACCATCGTCAAGCTGCGCTGCCCCGGCATGACCATGATGAAGATGCCGGTGTTCACCTGGACCTCGCTCTGCACCAACGTCCTGATCGTCGCCTCCTTCCCGGTCCTGACCGTCGTGCTCGCGCTGCTCACGCTCGACCGCTACGTCGGCACCAACTTCTTCACGAACGATTTCGGCGGCAGCCCGATGATGTACGTGAACCTGATCTGGATCTGGGGCCATCCCGAGGTCTACATCCTGGTTCTCCCGGCGTTCGGAATCTTCTCCGAGGTGACCTCGACCTTCTCCGGCAAGCGGCTGTTCGGCTACACCTCGATGGTCTACGCCACGGTGGTCATCACCATCCTGTCGTACCTGGTCTGGTTGCACCACTTCTTCACGATGGGCTCGGGCGCCAGCGTCAACTCGTTTTTCGGCATTACCACGATGATCATCTCGATCCCCACGGGCGCGAAGATGTTCAACTGGCTGTTCACGATGTATCGGGGCCGTATCCGCTACGAGCTGCCGATGCTGTGGACGATCGCGTTCATGCTGACCTTCGTAATCGGCGGCATGACCGGCGTGCTGCTCGCGGTGCCGCCGGCCGACTTCGTGCTGCACAACAGCCTGTTCCTGATCGCGCACTTCCACAACGTGATCATCGGCGGCGTGGTGTTCGGCGCGTTCGCCGGCATCAATTACTGGTTCCCGAAGGCCTTCGGCTTCAAGCTCGACCCGTTCTGGGGCAAGATGTCGTTCTGGTTCTGGGTGACTGGCTTCTACCTGGCCTTCATGCCGCTCTACGTGCTCGGCCTGATGGGCGTGACTCGCCGGCTGCGCGTGTTCGACGATCCGAGCTTGCAGATATGGTTCATCATCGCCGGGATCGGCGCGTTCCTGGTGTTCCTCGGCATCCTCTCGATGCTGATGCAGTTCGCGGTCTCCTTCCTCAAGCGCGAACAGCTCAAGGACGTCACCGGCGATCCCTGGGATGCACGCACGCTGGAATGGGCCACCTCCTCGCCGCCGCCTGACTACAACTTCGCCTTCACCCCCGTCGTTCACGACAATGACGCGTGGTGGGACATGAAGAAGCGCGGCTACCAGCGTCCGCTGACCGGATTCAAGCCGATCCACATGCCCAGCAGCACCGGCACCGGCATCATCCTTGCCGGCCTCGCCACCGCAATGGGTTTCGGCCTGATCTGGTACATGTGGTGGTTGGCTGCATTGAGCTTCGCCGGGCTGCTCGTCGTCGGCATCGGTCACACCTTCAACTATCACCGCGACTTCGATATTCCGGCCGACGACGTCGTCCGGGCCGAGGACGCGCGCACCAAACTGCTCGCCGGAGCCAAGTAAATGACTGTCGCTGTCCATCCCACCCAATCCGGCGAGCCGGTCTTCTATCTCGCCGACGAACATCCGCATCCGGAAGGCTACAGCACCTCGCTCGGCTTCTGGATCTATCTGATGAGCGACTGCCTCATCTTCGCGATCCTGTTCGCCACATTCGGCGTGCTCGGCGGCAACTACGCCGCCGGCCCCGCGCCGAAGGACCTGTTCGAGCTGCCCCTGGTGGCGGTGAACACGTCGATGCTGCTGCTGTCGTCGATCACGTACGGCTTTGCCATGCTGACGATGCAGCAGAACAAGGTCGCGCAGACGCAAATCTGGCTGGCGATCACCGGCCTGTTCGGCCTCGCCTTCATCGGCATCGAGCTCTCCGAATTCGCCCACATGATCCATGAGGGCGCCACGCCGCAGCGCAGCGCTTTCCTCTCGGCCTTCTTCACCCTGGTCGGCACCCACGGCCTGCACGTGTCATGCGGCCTGATCTGGCTGGTGACGCTGATGGTGCAGGTCGGAAAATTCGGCCTGATCGAGGCCAACCGCCGCCGCCTGATGTGCCTGTCGATGTTCTGGCACTTCCTCGACGTGGTCTGGATCGGCGTCTTCACCTTCGTCTACCTCCTGGGAGTTCTGCGATGAACACCGATACCCACGCCGCCCACGCGGACGATCATCACCACGAAGGCGGCCACGCCCACAGTACGTTCTCGGGCTACATGCTCGGCTTCGTGCTCTCGGTCGTGCTGACCGCGATCCCGTTCTGGCTGGTGATGAGCGGCGCACTGCCGAGCAAGCAGATCACCGCGCTGGTCATCATGGCCTTCGCGGTCGTGCAGATCGTCGTGCACATGATCTACTTCCTGCACATGAACACAACGTCCGAGAACGGCTGGAGCATGATGGCGCTGATCTTCACCATCGTCATGGTGGTGATCGCGCTGTCGGGTTCGCTGTGGGTGATGAACCACCTCAACAGCAACATGATGCCGATGCACCAGATGAGCGGAATGAAGTGAGCGAATTAGGGACCGTGACAGACATGGCGAGCGGGGCGCGCGGCAAGGCTGCGCGTCCCGCCCTGTGGCTCACGGTCCTCTCGCTGACAGCCTTCGTTCTTCTCATCGCGCTCGGCATCTGGCAGATCGAGCGCCGCGCCTGGAAGCTGGCGCTGATCGACCGCGTCGAGCAGCGCGTCCATGCCCCGGCCCAGCCGATCCCCTCGCCCGCTTCATGGCCTGCGGTCAGCGCCGCAAGCGACGAATACAGGCATGTCAGCCTCAAAGGCCGCTTCCTGCATGACCGCGAGACGCTGGTGCAGGCCGTCACCGAGGAGGGCCCGGGCTTTTGGGTGCTGACGCCGCTGCAGCGCGATGACGGCACGCAGGTCCTGATCAACCGCGGCTTCGTGCCATCGGAGCGGCGTGACGCATCGACGCGCCGGGACGGCAATCCGGACGGCCGGGTCGAGATCGCCGGCCTGCTCCGCATCACGGAGCCGAATGGCGGCTTCCTCCGGAACAACGTGCCCCAGCACAACCGCTGGTATTCGCGCGATGTCGCCGCGATCGCCGCGGCCCGGGGTCTGCACGACGTCGCGCCATTCTTCGTCGATGCCGATGCCGGATCACAATCCGGCAGCGGTCCAATCGGCGGATTGACCGTGGTCAGCTTTCCCAATAACCACCTGATCTATGCCCTGACGTGGTTTGCCCTGGCTTTCATGCTGGCGGGTCGAATCTTCGTCACATTCGGCGGCGGGTTGTTCCGCCGCAAACGCTTCGTCCACGAACAGGCTGGCGGCTCCGATGCCGGCGCCCGCAGGACGGGATCAGATGCTGGAACGATCGTCGAGCCGACCTGACGACGGGAAGACGCATTCCCACACGCTTGCGCAGGACGGGCTGGCCGTCACGCTGCAATCGCAGGCGGACGCACGCAGCGAGCTGATCGGCACCGCTCCGACCGACGACGAGACCAACCGCAAGAACATGGCACTGCTGATCCAGCTGCGCTGGACCGCGGTGGTCGGCCAGATCGTGACCATCGGCGGCGTGCATTTTGGGCTCGGCATTCCCTTGCCATTGGAGCGGATGGGCGCGGTGATCGGCGCGCTGGTGCTGCTCAACGTCTCCAGCCTGGTCTGGGTGCGCCACCGCGCCGCGATCACCAACAACGAACTGCTGGTCGCCTTGATGCTCGACGTCGCCGCGCTGACCGCGCAGCTCTACCTCTCCGGCGGCGCCACCAATCCGTTCACGTCGCTGTTCCTGCTGCAGGTGACGCTCGGCGCAGTGCTGCTCGATGCGCGCTCGACCTGGTCGCTGGTCGCACTGACCTGCGCGAGTTTTGTGTGGCTGACCCTGGCGTACCGGCCGCTCGACCTGCCGCCGAACCCGTGGAGCGAAACTTACACGCTCACGGTCGCCGGCATGCTGCTCGGCTTCGTGCTCAACGCCGTGCTGCTGGTGGTGTTCGTCACCCGCATCAACAGGAATTTGCGCGAGCGCGACGCGCATCTTGCCGCGCTCCGCCAGCATGCGGCCGAACAAGACCACATCGTGCGCATGGGCCTGCTTGCCTCCGGCGCAGCCCACGAACTCGGCACGCCGCTCGCCTCGCTCTCGGTGATCCTCAGCGATTGGCGCCGCATGCCGGATCTTGCCGCCGATCAGGAGCTCGCCGAGGACCTCGCGGAGATGGAGACCTCGCTGCAACGCTGCAAGTCGATCGTCACGGGCATCCTGGTCTCGGCCGGCGAAGCGCGCGGCGAAGGCTCGTCGCCGACGACGGTGACGGCGTTCGTCACCGCCCTGGTCGATGAGTGGCGCGACGCACGCTCGGCGCGGACGCTCTACTTCGTCAACACCTTCGGCGCGGACGTCGCGATCGTCTCGGATGTTGCTCTGAAACAGGTGATCTTCAACGTGCTCGACAACGCCTATGAGGTGTCGCGCGACTGGGTCGAGCTCGTCGCCGAGCGCGAGGGCGACAATCTCGTCCTGTCGATCAGCGACCGTGGCCCGGGGTTTGCGCCGGAGATGCTGGCGCAGCTCGGAAAGCCTTATCAGTCGAGCAAGGGCCGCGCCGGCGGCGGTCTCGGCTTGTTCCTGGTGGTCAACGTCGTGCGCAAGCTCGGCGGCACCGTCACGGCCGAGAACCACAGGAAGCGCGGCGCCACCGTGCGTCTGACGCTGCCGCTCGCAACGCTCGCGATCGGAGGAAATTTTGACGACTGACCGTTCGCTCATCGTCGTCGAGGACGATGCCGGCTTTGCACGCACGCTGAAGCGCTCGTTCGAGCGCCGAGGCTACGAGGTCGTGCTCGCCGCCTCGATCGAGGACGTGCGGAACGTGCTGGAGGAGCGCACGTTCGGCCAAGCCGTCGTCGACCTCAAGCTTGGCGGCGCCTCAGGGCTCGCCTGCGTCGAGCTCTTGCACACGCATGACCCTGATATGCTGATCGTAGTGCTGACCGGCTTTGCCAGCATCTCGACCGCTGTGGAGGCGATCAAGCTGGGCGCGTGCCACTATCTCGCAAAGCCATCGAACACCGACGACATCGAGGCCGCCTTCAACAAGGCCGCCGGGAATACCGAGGTCGCACTCGATGCGCGACCGACCTCGATCAAGACGCTGGAATGGGAGCGCATCCACCAGACCCTGATCGAGACCGATTTCAACATCTCGGAGGCGGCACGGCGATTGGGCATGCACCGCAGGACGCTGGCGCGGAAGCTCGAGAAGCGGCCCGTGAAGTAACGAACCCACCCTGCCATCCAAACAAAAAGCCCGGCCAAAACGGCCGGGCTTTTGATTGCTTGCGCAGAACGAAGCGGCTTACGCGGCCTCGTCGGCGACGGTGGTGTCGTCGCCATCGGTGTCGTCGGTATCGCCCTCGGCATCCGCTTCGCCTTCGGCGGTTTCGGACTTGGCACCGCGGCGCGGGCTCTTGGCCAGTTGGGCCTCGATCTCCTTGACCGCTTCGGTCTCGGTCGAGTGCTGCACGACCGCGATCTCGCGGGACAGACGATCGAGCGCCGCTTCATAGAGCTGGCGTTCGCTGTAGGACTGCTCCGGCTGCGATTCCGAGCGATAGAGATCGCGCACGACTTCCGCGATCGCGACGATGTCGCCCGAATTGATCTTGGCTTCGTATTCCTGGGCACGGCGCGACCACATGGTGCGCTTGACGCGGGCGCGGCCCTTGAGCGTCTCCAGCGCCTTCTTCACCAGCGCCGGCTCGGACAGCTTGCGCATGCCGACATTGGCGACCTTGGCGGTCGGCACGCGCAGCGTCATCTTGTCCTTGATGAAGTTGATGACGAACAGCTCGAGCTTCGCGCCGGCGATCTCCTGCTCCTCGATGGCCAGGATCTGGCCGACGCCGTGAGCGGGATAGACGACGAATTCATTGGCCTTGAAGCCCTGGCGCTGGGTCACGACCTTCTTTTCCTCGACCTTCGGCGCAGCAGCCGCCGGCTTCACAGCGGGCTTGGCGGCAGCGACGGGAGCCTTGGCAGGAGCAGCAACGGGAGCCTTCGACGCGGCGGGCTTCGCAACAGGAGCCTTGGCAGCAGGAGCCTTGGCAGCGACAGGCTTGGCAGCAGGCTTTGCAACGGTCGCTTTCACGGCCGGTTTGGCAGTCTTGTTAGGCATTGCGCTTCTTTTGTTCTTCGAGGACTTTGCAGCCGGCGGCGCCTTGGCAGCGGCCCGACCCTTGGATGCGCTACGGCTGGCCGCGGCGACTTTTTTGGCCTCCTTATGGGAAGCCCTCGCTGAAGTACTCTTTTTACGCGTTTTCTGTGACACAGCCTGCGCGCGGAAACTGCCACGCCCCTGTTCGACATTTGGTTTCACGGGAACCCAGCGGGGCCAACGGGGCTGACAGGGTTCGGCTTAATGTGCCCAATATAGCACATTTCCCGCAAAAATCAATGATTTAGGGGTCTTCAGGGCTGGTTTTCGGCGGCAGCGACGCTATTAGGGTTAAGTTTGGGCCCGATTTAGTCGCCTGAACCGGGGTTCGGAGAAAAATACTTCTCGAACTTGCCTTCCTGACCGTCGAATTCCTTGGCGTCGGCAGGTGATTCTTTCTTCTGGGTGATGTTCGGCCAGCTCTTGGCGTACTGGGTGTTCACTTCCAGCCACTTTTCGAGGCCCGGTTCCGTGTCCGGCTTGATGGCGTCGGCGGGGCATTCCGGCTCGCACACGCCGCAATCGATGCACTCGTCAGGGTGGATGACGAGCATGTTGTCACCCTCGTAGAAACAGTCGACCGGGCAGACCTCGACGCAGTCGGTATACTTGCACTTGATGCAGTTTTCAGTGACGACGTAAGTCATCCAACGCTCCGAAAAGCTCTTTTAAAAGTCGCGGCTTGCGTAGCGCGGATGGCCGGGCGCCGCAAGGTCGGGAAGGCCGGATCATGACGGCTTTGCGCGTTTGATCGACCAAGAAATGAATGCAAAGCGCAATTAATTGCGCACCCCGAGCTCTTCGTAGAGCATTCGCGCCGAGGCGGCATCGCCGCGGCGTTCGCAAAAGCCCGTCACCTTCAGGACGCGCACGGTGCGATCGAGCGCGACGGTGATGACGTCGCCGATCTTGATCGCGTGGCCCGGCGATCTTTCGCGCTCACCGTTGACGCGGACATGACCGGATCCGACGAGTTCGGCCGCCGAGGTCCGCGCCTTCACCACCCGCGCGTGCCACAGCCATTTGTCGAGGCGCTGCCGCTCGCTCGTGGGACTACTCCTTCTGACGCGTTTTCTTCACGCGAACCGCTCGGCACTTCGCTTGAAAACGCTATGCTACTCCTTGCGCCCGGAAAGCTGCTCCTTCAGCGCGGCGAGTTTTGCGAAGGGCGAGTTCGGATCGGCGGGACGGTCGCGCTCGCGCGGGTTCGCGCTCGAGGCGTAGGGACGCAGCGACGGTCCGCCCTGGCGGTCGCGGCCCTTGTCGCGGTCACGGCCGCGATTGTCACGGCCCTTGTCGCGATCGCCGCCGAACTTGCCCTTGTCGCGATCGCGCCCCTTGTTGTCGCGATCCTTGTTGTCGCGATCCTTGCCCTCGAAGCGGCGGTTCTTGTCGTCGCGCCCCTCGGGACGCGGCGCGCCTTCGCCACCTTCGCGCGGCTTGCGGAAGTCTCTGCCGCCGTCGCGGCCAGAATCTCTGCGATGACCGCCATGACGTCGCTCGCCCCGCTTCTCACCATCGGCCGCTTGCGCAGCTTCGCCTTCGGCGGGCGCGGCGCCGGCTTCAGCGCCGGCCTGCGGACGCTGATTGTGGTGGCGCTGGTGGCGATGGCGCTCGTGGCGCGGCTTGCGGTCCTCGTGACGGCCGCCGGGACGCCAGACCTCGATCAGCTCGGGCTCGGCGGGCGTCGCCGCAGTTTCAGGCGCCGCGGCTTCGGGTGACGCGGCAGCTTCGGCCGCCGCCGTCTCGGCCGGAGTGGCTTCGAGGCCGGCAGGCTCGGTGGGCGCAGCGGGTTCTTCCGCCGGCGGCGCAATGCCGGGGGCGTCTTCGGGCGTGACGGGGGCCTCGGGGGAGGCTTCCAGCGCAGGCTCGGCCTGCTGAGCCGGCTCGTCCTGCAGCTCCATGCCGGGCGCATCTTCGACGGTGACCGGCTCGGCGGCAGCGTCGGTGGAGGCCTCCGCCGGCAGGCCGGCAACGGCCTCGGCGGCGGTCTCCGTCGAGGACTCGGCGCTGCCGTCAGCCGGCGGCGTCTCAGCCGCGACGGTTTCAGGCACGGCTTGCTCGGCCACGACGGGCTTTGCCGGCAGCGGCGGGCGCTTCTCCATGCGATAGCCGAGGGCACGCAGCACCGAGGCGAAATCCTCGCCTGCGGAGCCGGTCAGCGAGGTCATCGCCTGCGTCACCACGAAACTGCGGCCGTCGAAGGCGCCGGCCGGCTTTTCGCCGGACGCGTTCTCGCGCCAGGCCAGCGCCGGACGGATCAGATCGGCCAGGCGCTCCAGGATGTCGACGCGCACGGCGCGCTCGCCGGCCTGCTTGTAGCCGAGCACGCGATAGGCATCGCGCGGCAGCGCCTTGTCGACCGGGAACGAGGTGCGCCCCGAGGAGGCCAGATGCTGCGCGCCGGACAGCGAGGACAGATCGACATTGTCCTGCTTCAGCGCCCACAGCAGCGCGGCCAGCGCACGCCCGGCGGGCTTGAGCAGGCCGGGGAAATAGATGTGATAGGCGCCGAAACGGACGCCGTATTTGCGCAGCACCGCGCGCGAGGGCTGGTCGAGATCCTTCAGCTCGTTGGCGATCTTCGGACGTTCGAGCACGCCGAGCGCCTCGACGAGCTGATAGGCGATGCCGCGGGCGATGCCGGTGACGTCCTCGGCCTTGGACAGCTCGAACATCGGCCCGAGCAGCTTCTCGACATGGGTCTTGAGCCAGAGCTCGAGCCGGGCCTGGACCTTGTCGCGGGGGGCGCCGGTGAGGCGCTCGTCGGAGATGATGCGGATGCGCGGATGCAGCGCGTCCTCTGCGGCAGACAGTCGCGCCACGGCGTCGCCGGTCCAGCGGATGATGCCTTCCGAGGTCAGCACGAACTGATCGTCCGGCGCGTTGCCGAGCTTTTCAGCGCGCGTGTTGATCTCGCCGGCGAGCACCGCTTGCGCTGCAGCCTGCAAGGCTTTTGCATCGGAGCCGGCTTCCGCCGCATCCGGTGCAAAGGTGAAGCCATCGAGACGGCCGATGACATGGCCTTCGACGATGACTTCGCCGGTCTTGCCGATTTCAGTATTCAAGCTCGTGTTCTCCCGCAGGCGGCGCATCAATACACTGGTCCGGCGATCAACGAAACGCTCAGTCAAGCGTTCATGGAGCGCATCCGATAATTTATTTTCGACCTCGCGGGCGATTCCCTGCCAGCGCTCGGGGTCTTTCAGCCAGTCCGGACGGTTGGCGACGAAGGTCCAGGTGCGGATCTGCGCGATTCGGGCCGACAGCGTGTCGATGTCGCCGTCGATCCGGTCGGCCTGGGTGATCTGGGCCTCGAACCAGGCGTCGGGGATGCAGCCCTTCCGCATCAGGAAGCCGTACAGCGTGGTGACCAGCTCGGCATGGGCCGCCGGCGACAGTTTTCGATAGTCGGGGACCTGGCAGGCCTCCCACAGCCGCTCCACGGCCTCCTTGCCATGCGCGACATCGCGCACCTCGGCGTCGCGGGACACGTGCTCGAGCACGCGCATGTCCTCGGCAACAGGCGCGCGCGTCAGCGCCTCGTGCCCGGGGGCGAGGTTCAGCGAGACCTGGAGCGCGCCGAGCGAGGCAAAATCCAGCCTGGCGTTGCGCCATTGCAGCATCTTCACGGGTTCGAAAGTGTGGTTCTGCAGCGCGTTGACGAGCTCGGGCTCGAACGGCGCGCAGCGGCCGGTGGTGCCGAAGGTGCCGTTGCGCGTCGCGCGCCCCGCGCGTCCCGCGATCTGCGCGAATTCGGACGGCGTCAGCCGGCGGAACTGATAGCCGTCGTACTTGCGGTCGGAGGCGAAGGCGACGTGGTCGACGTCGAGATTGAGGCCCATGCCGACGGCGTCGGTGGCGACGAGATAATCGACGTCGCCGTTCTGGAACATCGCCACCTGCGCGTTGCGCGTGCGGGGCGAGAGCGAGCCCAGCACCACGGCGGCGCCGCCATGCTGGCGGCGGATCAGCTCGGCGATGGCGTAGACCTCGTCGGCCGAAAACGCGACGATAGCGGTGCGGCGCGGCTGGCGCGTGATCTTGCGGTCGCCGGCGAATTCCAGCTGCGACAGCCTGGGCCGCGTGATCATGGAGACGCCGGGCAGCAGCCGCTCGATGATCGGGCGCATCGTCGCGGCGCCCAGCAGCAGCGTCTCGTCGCGGCCGCGGCGGTTGAGGATGCGGTCGGTGAAGACATGGCCGCGTTCGAGATCGCTGGCGATCTGGACCTCGTCGACGGCGAGGAAGGAGACGTCGAGGTCGCGCGGCATCGCCTCGACGGTCGACACCCAATAGCGCGGGCTCTTCGGCTTGATCTTCTCCTCGCCGGTGACGAGCGCGACCGCATCGCTGCCGACCCGCGCGGCGATCTTGTTGTAGACCTCGCGCGCGAGCAGGCGCAGCGGCAGGCCGATCAGCCCTGAGGGATGCGCCAGCATCCGCTCGATGGCGAGATGGGTCTTGCCGGTATTGGTCGGCCCGAGCACCGCGGTGACGCCGGCGCCGGGCACGCGATCGGACAGCGCGCGCTCGGAGGCGAAGGGGGAGGAGGAAAAGGGCATCTGGGGGATTAGGTAGTGCCTGTGAGGGCGAATGTCAGTGCTGTCTGGGGCGGAGCGGCGACTGCGGACTGATCATCCCGTCATCCTGAGGTGCGAGCCAGGCGGCGCATCGCGCCGCATGGGGAGCCTCGAAGGATGAACGGCCCGGGTGCCAGCCGAGGATGCGCCTGCGGCACCCGCCGGGCCCGTCGCCCTTCGAGGGCCGCCGAAGAGGCGGCCACCTCAGGGTGACGGGACGCAACATAGGAACGCCTTCCCCAAACCCCGCGCAACTGTCTCACCTTGCGACGCTTTTCCCTTTGGCCTTAAGCTTCGGAACGACTCTAGAACGAATCGCGGCCGAATCGCTGACTCCCCTAGGAGTCATGTTCCGTTCACGCAACATGTCGCGGGAGTCTTGTTGGCTGCAACTAGATGGAGTTTTCGGCCGCCGTACAAGTGACGTTTCGATGGCGCAAACCGTTAAGTTGGGGACGGCGCGGAGTCGAATCAGAATCGGGGAGGAGTCAAATGGATTCCCGTGACCGCGTCATGGCGGGCTTGACCCGCGCATCCATCGCAACACGAGCGTCCGTCCAGGGGATGGATGGCCGGGTCCAGCCCGGCCATGACGGCCTGCCCTGACCCATTTTTTGCGAAAACAACCCCATGCACTGTAGGGATGTCGTTGAAATCACAACGCTTTTCCGAAGGCAAAATAGCCTCCCGGCGCAGCTCCCGTCATTCTGAGGTGCGAGTGGCGCGGTGCAATAGCACCGCGCCGGGAGCCTCGAAGGATGGACGGCCCGGCTGGGGCGGCTGACACTTAAAGGCTCGCGGCGAGAGGCGGGCTGTCGCCCTTCGAGGGCCGCCGAAGGGGCGGCCGCCTCAGGGTGACGGTCTCGGAGGTGAATGCGTGGCCAGCCGACCTACTGCGTCTTCGCCACCCTCGGCGGCTGTGCCGTGGTGATGAAGCTGGTGGCTTCCAGCATGGCCGGGCCGAGCGGCGTCGGGACTTTCAGCCAGAACGGGACCAGGATGCGCGTGCCCGCCACCGGCGCGAAGGCGATCTCGATGTTGCGCTGGGCGGCGAGGTATTTGATCACGGGGCGATCTGGGATGTAGCCCGCGACCGGCACGAAATAGAGCGAACAGACCACCACCGGGCCGTGATAGCCCTTCTCCGCCTTCACGCTCTCCATCCGCTTGAAATCGAGCTTGAGGTCGTAGCGCATGCGGCCGTCGAACACCGGGGCCGAGTTGTGGCAGGCGTCCGGCGTGACGGGGTCGCCGGTGCCGGGCACGCGCAACAGCGAGGCGGTCATGGGGTCCCAGACGCCGCGGCGATGCGCATCGGTGACGACGATACGATCAGGATCGACCGGCGGCTCCGGCAGGATGGCGAAATCCTTCACATTGCCCCTGTCGAGCGTGATGCGGATCTCTTCGGTCTTCTTCGAGGTGGTGGTGGAGGCCTGGTAGCCGGTCGCCACCAGCGCGCCGTTGACGACGCGCCCCTGGCTCGCGCCGGTGCCGGACCCGCCCGTGAACGATTTCAGCAGCCCGGAGGTGCCGCCCGCGGCCGCCGCCGAGAACACGTCGTCCTGGATGTCGATGTTCCAGCCGCCTTTGCCGACGGGAATCCCGGCCAGCGAGGCCTCATATTGCGCCTCGAGCTTGCCCTGCGCCGCCGCCGGCACGGCGCCCCACGCCACCGCCAGGGGAAGGATCGCGCCGCAAAGCACCGCCAGCCAGCCGGCAAAGCGCGGGCGGGCCGGGCGCGATTTGGACGCGAAAAGGGGCGATATCAGCACGAAACAATCCAATCGGGGCGCGACGGTTGTTACTTAAGCCAAAAACCGCGGCAAACAATGTGTCGGAGCGTGTCGATCCGGGAACTGCACCGGACTATTCGGCGGCGAATGCGCCCTTTATGTGATGGTAAGGCGCGACAAACGCTGCCGTTTTGGTGATTGGGAGGGTGCCGCGGGGTCTCTTACCTCTCCCGCGTGCGGGAGAGGTCGCGCGAAGCGCGGGTGAGGGCTTTCTCCTCTAGGGGGCACCAACGGCCCGCCCCCCAGAGGAGAGAACCCTCACCCCAATCCTCTCCCGCATCCGCCTTCGCCCGAAGGCGGGCTTCGGCGAGACAAGCGCGGGAGAGGGAGCGCCCCCCCCGGGTGGCCCTCAAAAGACCGCCCAAATCCTTGACGTCCCGCCCCTTCCCCCCTATACGTCCGCCGCTCCCTGCAAGGACAAAAGAATTCGCCCCCGTGGCGCCCAGAATGGCGGCCGCACATCGTTGGGGGTTTCAGGATAAGGATTGAAGCCATGTCTCGCCGCTGCGAACTGACGGCCAAGGGCCCCCTCGTCGGCCACAAGGTCAGCCACTCCAACATCAAGACCAAGCGCCGCTTCCTGCCGAACCTGGTCAACGTGACCTTCATCAGCGAAGCCCTGGAGCGCAACGTGCGCCTGCGCGTCTCCACCAACGCGGTGAAGAGCGTCGACCACAATGGCGGCCTCGACGCCTTCCTGCTCAAGGCCAAGGCCGACGTGCTGTCGCCCCGCGCCCTCGAGCTGAAGCGCGCCATCCAGAAGAAGGTCGGCCCGTCGGTCGCGCCGGCGAAGAAGGCCAGCTGAGATTTATTGAATTGGGCGGGGGCTAGGTTGCGTCGCGTGGCGTAGGCTTAGCCAGTTGAGAGTTTGCGTTGCGGCCGGATCGGAAGATCCGGCCGTTTTTGTTTGTGGTCGCGATGCACAGTCCAAATACGCGGCTCGGTTGTGTCAAGCTCGTGGTCATGTAAGTCTGATCAGATTCAGATGCCTGTCGGGGGAGCAGGTCATGACTGGCACACCGCAAGTCTGGAATTCGGATGATTGGGAAATCTTCGCACTCGGCTTACTGCAGAGCCGACACGGCCCACTCAATATCCAAAAAATTCCAGCGGCGCACAAAGGGGACCTCGGTATCGATTGCTACTGCACCTCCGATGCAGTGGCTTATCAATGCTACGCCGTACGCGAGCCCATCGATATTGCGATAAGAGCAGAGCGGCAAAAGAAGAAAATCACGACCGATACGGGAAAGTTCGTTTCAAACGCAACGGAGATATCGAAACTCTTTCTAAACACGCCAATAAAGCACTGGGTGCTGTTGGTGCCTTTACACGACAGCAAGGACGTTAATCTTCACTGCTCAAAAAAGACCATCGAACTTCGTGCGCTGAAATGCTCCCATCTCGACAAGAACATTGAAGTCAGCGTTCAAGACCAATTGACGTTCGCACCATCCGTGCTCTCGGCAGGGCTTGCTGCACTGAATACGATTGCCTTCGACATTCTGCCGCCTACAGCGGACCAACTTAGCCAACTACAATCGGATTCCCCAGACTTACTCGACAACGCTCGCAGTAAGTTGCTGAAACGTGCAGGACCCAAAGATGTTGATGAAGCAGTCGGTGAAGCAGCCCGATCATTTCTAGAGTGCAAATCTACTTTGGATGCGCTTCGCTCCGGCTCACCAGATCTTCACGAAAGGATCGTCTCTGCAATTACTCAGAAATCTCGCCGGTTGATCTTAGCCGGCCCGTCGGGTGGCCCAGGCCCTGGCGCAATTTTGAACACTGAGATCGAGAATCTGATCGAAGTGCTCAAAGAGGCCGCACCGAATCTTTCAGATACTCACGTTCGGCAAATTGCATACGGAACTGTTTGTGAGTGGCTAATGCGGTGCCCCTTGGATTTTAAAGCAGATGCCGCTTGAAACATTGCTCAAGTCTCTTCTGACGGGCCCGTTTTCGTTCGAAGCTCGTCCTGAGCCTGTGGCTGGCGACCTTAGAATGTCTTGGGGTATCGCGATCCTATTGCTCAGCCTATTCTACAGCCGAGGCAAAAAAGGAAGCTTCCAGCGAATACAATTTCTCGCTCACGCTGTTCGATTACCTGAAGGTCGGCAAGACGTACGAGAACTCTTCGAGGGTCGTTTACGCCCCGCCGATCTGTCGGTCCGGGTCGAGCCTTGGCTAAATCGAGCCGTGACCTTTGGACATGCCTTGAAGCTTCTTTCGGTGGACAAGGGACAGTCAGTCTCGCTTACCCCTAGAGGAGCAGAGATCGCGAACATCATCGCAAATACCCCGGATGTACTAACGGATGAGCGCACCTTCTTGTCTCAGATAGCGCCAAGATTGACGGAGAATACGCTGACCAAGATTTGGCGCATGGAGGATTTGCTTTGAGGTTACGCCTTAGGCACTTGCGACTCCGAGCTCAAACCACTGACGGTCCGTACGGTGCTGATATCCCGTTTGGCCGAGGACTCAATGTGATCTGGGCCGACAACACGAAAGGCAAGTCGACCTGCTTACAGGGTATGCTCTACGCCCTCGGCATGGAGCGAATGTTAAGTCCCAGGCGGGAGATACCGCTACCGCACGTGATGACTTCGTTCGTTGATACAGATGACCGAAACCGACACACGGTGCTTGAATCCAGCGTTTCGCTTGAGATCGAAAACAACGACGGTCACGTCGTAACAGTCCATCGGCCCATTAAGTCAAAGCTAGACAATCGTCTTATTCGCGTTGACTTTGGGCCAACGCTATCAAATCCAACTGAAACGGTGCGGAGCCGCGATTTTTTTGTCGCGGATCCTGGGGCAGCTGCTCGAGAGGACGGGTTCCACTATTTCCTCGAGAGATTTCTAAATTGGGAGCTCCCCCAAGTGAGACGCTACGACGCTCCCGATGGAAAACTGTATTTGGAGACAATCTTTCCGCTCTTCTGGGTAGAACAAAAGGCGGGCTGGTCTTCAATCCCTGCGGCTATTCCTACATATCTTCGAATTCGCGACGTTCATAAGAGAGCCGTTGAGTTCATTCTGGACCTTGATGTCCACAAGCTCGAACTCCAACGACAACGATTAGCCGAGCACTTAGCTACCAATGAGCGAGAATGGCGATTGCGCTTGGATGAGATCGAACGACTCATGCGTCGCAATGGCTGCAAATCGGACGGCCTTCCCCTGAAGCAAACGTCACTCAAGGACGATCTTAATCGAGGACAGATACTCGTAGCTGATCGTGAAAAATGGATTCCCCTCCGAGACATGCTTTCTGGACTCCGGCGTCGCGTCTTTGAGCTGACGTCCCTCCCAATTCCCACTGTTGGCGAGGCGGCCCAAGACACCGCCTTGGAGTTAGACCACCTAATTAAGGAGGTTGACGTCCTAAATGCACGCCGGATAGCGCACCACAATGCGAAGTCGCTGAAGGAAACGGACATCGGATCACTAGAACGGCGCATCAAATCGCTGGCCGAGGACTTACAGAAAAATCAAGACGTTCAGAAGCTGCAGCGATTCGCGGGCACGGTATCTGATTTAAGTCCAGATCGTTGTCCAACGTGCGAACAATCACTGCACGACATCCTCCTTGCACAAGACGCTTTAACTGCGGTGATGCCGATCGAGGATAACATTCGCTACCTCCGTTCCGAATTGAAGATGTTCGAGAACATCTTGAAGAGAGAAACGGAATCGATACAGGCGATAAACAACGCTACTTCCAGCATGGATCGCGAATTAAGCGAACTATACGATCGAATTCGAACTCTACGAACAGATCTGATCTCTCCCAACATATCCCCATCTTTAGCAGCTGTTGAGGAGAGGGTTCGCATTGAAAACCGCCTCAAAGACCTTCAAGAAGCTCAAACCGCATTTGATGAATCTGTTGATCACCTGAGATCACTAGCCGACGTCTGCGAAAGCTTGCTCAAACTACAGGCTGCCCTACCTTCGGATAAGCTTAGCAAGTCCGATACGCAAAAGCTTTCGTGGCTCAGCGCTGCTATTAGGGTTCTGGCGCGAGAGTTTAACTTCACGACTTTCAATCCGAGTGAAATCAGCGTGTCCGAGGATACATACCGGCCGCAAAAAGAAGGATTCGAAATTGGCTTCGAGACATCTGCTAGTGACGCAATACGCCTCAAATGGGCTTACCAGCTTGGCTTGTTAGAGCTCGAAGCCGCCGAGCGGACTAATCACCCAGGAATTCTGATATTTGATGAACCGCGGCAACAATCCTCTGCCAAGGTGAGCTTTGAGGGGCTCTTAAAAAGAGCAGCCCAGGCCAAAGAAAGGGGTCAGCAAGTCATTTTCTCAACCAGCGAAGAGCTCGAGAATTTAGAGAGGCTTACTGCGACTCTTGATTGCACCCGGCTTTTTTTCGATGGCTATATCGTGAAATCTATCAGTTAGAGTTTTTCCAACGTCCGAAGTTCGATCGCTACCTGCGCAACACCGACGAGACGCAGCCGCGGCAAATGTTGGTTGCGATTTCGGTAACGGGCCTGATCAAAACCGACCGCGGCCGATTTGCCACCCTCCCCCTACCCCCTGAAATCAATGCTCCGCAGCACGATGCCCGGCGGCGTTCCCTCGAACTCCGTTGCCTGATACTTCCGCTCGACGCAGGCTTCGATACGGTCGCGGAGGCGGGTGAACTGGGCTTCGCGCTCGGCGGGCCGGGCGCGCGGGCCGCGCTCGAGGTCGTCCATGGCGGAGGTCGAGATCGCGCAGGCGAATTCCTTCGCGCCGTCCTGCATCGAGAACTGGACGATGCCGCGGTCCTGGTCGTGGGCGATGAAGCGGCTGGTGGTGACTGTCATGGGGTACTCCTTTGCGCGATCGTGTTGAGGCGACCGCATGTACGCGAACGGCCCGGCGCGATCGCGGCCGCGCGATCCGCTCAGTTCAGTTGTCGCCGCTGAGCCTGGCGAAATCGTCGAACAGCGCGGCCACCAGCGCGCGGTGGCGGGTGTCTTCCAGCGGCAGGCTCGCGGCATAGAGGTTGAGCAGATGGCGCGCCTTCACCGCGGCTTCCGGCCACGAGGTGGCCGGCACCGTCATCATGCGGTTTTCCAGCTCGGCCTCGCGCTCGCGCAGCTCGCGGACCTGGGCCTCGACATCGGCCAGCGCGCGGCGCAGATCCGTCGCCTTCTGCGCGGCCATGCCGCGGTGCTTGTCGAGATCGACCGGAATGTCAGTCATGAACGGCGCGGGCCTCTTCGGATTGCGCATCGGCCGCCTGCGCATCGGCGAGGTCGACCGAGCCGATCGACAGCATCTCGGTTGCGCCCTGCACGCCCTCGGACGGCACATTGATCATGGTGGCGATGCGGCGCCAGGATGCGAACGACAGGCCCTCGATCATCTCCTCGTCGGTGACGACCTCATAGGCGCCCGCCGGCAAGGCGCGCGCAATGCCGCGGATGTGGACCGGATGCTTGAATGTGATGGTTTCGCGCCGCGAGCGAATGGTCATGAAAGCCTCCCTTGCGCTGGTCAGGCCCCAACCGACGTGGCTAACGCGAAGCATGCGCCCAATGCCCGGCAATAGCCAGCACTATCGTGATCTGCGGCGCTTTAGGCCTCGCTATCGGCGGGATGCGGGCGTAGGCTCGCAACGCATCATCGCCTGCGTCGCGCGAGATCGAAACCCCGGAGGAGACCGACATCATGGCCAAGGGACAGCAACGCAGCAATCGCGAAACCAAGAAGCCGAAAAAGGACAAGGCCAAGGCGATCGCCGCGGCACCGAGCCGCAAGGAAGGCGCGTGGCAGCCGGAGATCGGCCAGAAGAAGAAGTAGGGCGCGTCTTTCGCCATTCTGCGCGATCGCAGGGTGATCGGCGATCGGGCGATCTCGCTTGCGGCCATCCTTCGAGACGCCCGCCTTCGGCGGGCCCTCAGGATGACGAGTGGAGTGCGCGGAGGCAGCATCAACCAGCGACAATGCCGTTCAGCCTCATCCTGAGGAGGCGCGTCAGCGCCGTCTCGAAGGACGAGGCGTGCCTCCGACCGCGCAAAGCGTTGTCTGGCGCCCACAAAGGCAGACGCATCGTCTCCTCGCCGTCGCGCTTTTCCGCTATACTCGCCCCGGTAGCATCACCTGGAGGCGCATACCGTGGAGCAGGTCCACACCACCGCGGCCAAACCCGAGCCGAAGAACCTCGTCATCTGCTGTGACGGCACCGGCAACGAGATTTCGGAGAACATCTCCAACGTCCTGAAGCTGTATCGCTGCCTGCGCAAGACCGACCGGACGCAGCCGCGGCAGATGGTGTTCTACGATCCCGGCGTCGGCACGGTGACGGAGCCGACGACGTGGCACCGCCTGAAAGCCAATATCAACCTGGTGCTGGGGCTCGCCACCGGCTACGGGCTCGACGACAACGTGCTCAGCGCCTATTGCTTCCTGGTCGAGCATTACGCAGCCGGCGACAGGATCTATCTGTTCGGCTTCTCGCGCGGGGCCTACACGGTTCGCGTGCTGGCGGGGCTGATCCACAAGATCGGCCTGATCAGGCCGGAGCAGGCCAACCTCGCAGGCTCGGGGCTCGTCGCCTACAAGCAATATTCCGGCACCGGGCGCGGCAACGACGTCGAAGACCTCAGCGACGTCACCTTCGACGAGCAGGGACCGCTGCCGAAGGACGCGTTCGATCTCGCCGCGCAGTTCGCGCGCATCACCTCGACGCGCTGGCCGACCATCCATTTCATCGGCGTGTGGGACACGGTGGCGAGCGTGATCGTGCCGCGCCCCGACCGGCTGTTCTGGCCGAGCCTGGAGGAGCTCGCCTTCACGCTGCGCAACCCCAGCGTCAGGATTTTCCGGCAGGCGATCGCGATCGACGAGCGGCGCTGCATGTTCCGCCTCAAGACGTACTGCGAGCCGCAGGAGTTCTGGAGCAACCGCTATGTGCGGGACGAGAAGAAGGTGCCGCAGGACATCCTGCAGGTGTGGTTCGCCGGCGTGCACAGCGACGTCGGCGGCGGCTATCCGGAGGCACAGAGCGGCGACTCCAAATATCCGCTGATCTGGATGATCGCGGAGGCGGAGAAGGCGGGGCTGAACTTCAACCCGCCGACGGTGAAGCAGCTCGCCTGGGGCATCCAGCGCAAGAACTCGCCGTTCCAATATGTCGCGCCTGCCTACACCGGCAAGACGGGCGTGCTGCACGATTCCATGACGGCGGGCTGGCGGGTGCTGGAGTTCATTCCGAAGAGCGCGAAATATAGGGAATGGCCGGAGCGGAAGGTGTTTCTCGGCTTCTACATCCCCGATTGCGAGCCGCGCCTGATCCCCGAAGGCGCGCATGTGCATGAGAGCGTGCTGAAACGGATCGCGGTGGAGCCGGACTACCGGCCGGTGAACATGCCGAAAGCGTATGAGACGGTGCCGATGCCGGTGCCGCCGGGGGTGGACGCCGGAGCCGAGGCGGAGATCGTGACGGGGTGATGGGTGCAGGCTCTTTCTTACCCTCCCCTGGAGGGGGAGGGTAAGACCCCGCTACCTCCGTTTTCTTCTTTCGCCGCACCATTTCATTAAAATTCTCCCGTCCGCTTTAGCCGGATCGCATCGACTGATCCGCATCATCCTGCACAGGATCCGCCCCACCACCTGCGGAATTGGAGGAGACGTGCCAAACCATCCGCGCAGATTTGCCCGCGTGAAGCCTGCAGGGCTGGTGTCGCGCCAGGCCAAGATCATCACCGACCCGCGCGCGCCGGTCATCACCTGCACGCTGATCGACTATTCGCCCGGCGGCGCCTGCGTCGATCTCGGCGGCCAGGTGAAGATCCCCGACAGATTCGAGCTGCTGCACGTCAACACCAGGAAGCGCTGCCGCATCGCCTGGAAGCGCGGCACGCGGGTCGGCGTGGTGTTCTGAGCGGCGCCGGTTTCTTCCCCTCGCCCCTTGTGGGAGAGGGTGGCTCGCCGCGAAGCGGCGAGACGGGTGAGGGGTTGCCTCCGCAGGCTGATCTCTTACGGCCGGACTCGCTGAGGCAGACCCCTCATCCGGCGCTTTGCGCCACCTTCTCCCACAAGGGGAGAAGGAAGAAGCCCTACCTCCGCATCCTCGCCTTCGCGCCGGCCACGATCTGCATGCCGACACCGACGATCCAGCCGATCAGGACGAGCCAGGTCCAGCCCATGTGCGGATCGAGCCTGAGCACGATGACGGCGACGGAGACGAAGGCGGTGAAGGTGGCGCAGAGCGTGCCGGCGGCGCTGAGGAATTCCGCGGCATCGATGTGGCTGTGCGCGTCGTCGAACGGCATCTGCGGCGTGTCGATGCCGAGATAGAAGCCGATGCCGCCGAGCAGCATCATCAGGAGCAGAAAGCCCTGCGTGGTGAGCTGCGGGATCGCCGATCCCACGTTGGCGCCGACGAACAGGCCGCATGCGGCGCCTGCCATCGCAAGGCCCACGCGCTCGAAAATGTGAGCGGTTTTGCGGACAGGATAACGCATGACCGGCCTCCGTTGCCTCGACTGCAGGCAAGGTTAGGCCAGTTTTACCGAAGGTGGAAGCTGAGGGGATTTACGGAGGGGGTGAGTTGGCACCCTCTCCCGGTTGTTGCAGGGAGAGGGCGAAAAACTACCGCGCGCCGAACGTGGTCTTGCCGAACAGCGCCTTCTGCGTCGAGGGCTGCGAGCGCCAGTATTGCGGCGGGGCTTCGACCTCGCCGCCGAGATCGGCGGCAGCGTGCCAGCCCCAGCGCGGGTCGTAGAGCATGCCGCGGGCGAGCGCGACCATGTCGGCCTTGCCGGATGCGACGATCTCCTCGGCCTGCCTGCCCTCGGTGATCAGGCCGACGGCGATGGTCGGCAATCCGGTCTCGCGCTTGATGGCCTCGGCGAACTGCACCTGATAGCCGGGGCCGAGCGGGATCTTCTGCAGCGGCGAGACGCCGCCGGAGGAGGCATCGATCCAGTCGACGCCGCGCGCCTTCAGCGCATTGGCGAACGCGATCGTCTGCGCCAGATCCCAGCCGCCCTCGACCCAGTCGGTCGACGACACCCGCATGCCCACCGGCTTGTCGTGCGGAAACACCGCGCGCACCGCATCATAGATCTCGAGCGGGAAGCGCATGCGGTTTTCGAGCGAGCCGCCATATTCGTCGGTGCGCCTGTTGGAGATCGGCGACAGGAATTGATGCAGCAGATAGCCGTGCGCGCCGTGCAGCTCGATCGCGTCGATGCCGATGCGCTCCGCGCGCTTGGCGCTGTCGACGAAGGCGTCGCGGATGCGCTTGAGGCCGGCTGCGTCCAGCGCCGTAGGGGCGGCCTCGCCGTCCTTGTGCGGCAGCGCCGACGGCGCCACCGTCTGCCAGCCGCCCTGCTCCACCGGGATCAGCTGGCCGCCGTCCCAGGGCCGCGCGCTACTGGCCTTGCGGCCGGCATGGGCGAGCTGCATCGCGATCGCCGTGGTGGAATGCTTGCGCACCGAATTGAGGATCTGCTTCAGCGCGGCCTCGGCGGCATCGCTGTAGAGCCCGAGGCAGCCCGGCGTGATGCGGCCGATCGCCTCCACGTGCGTCGCCTCGATGCAGAACATCGCCGCGCCCGACAGGCTGAGGTTGTTGATGTGGGTGAAGTGCCAGTCGGTGGCGACGCCGTCGTCGGCCGAATATTGGCACATCGGCGACACCACGATGCGGTTCTTCAACGTCAGGCCGCGCAGCTTGATCGGGGAAAACAGGACGCTCATGCGGGGGAGTTCCGGTGAGAGGGGCAATTGGAGGAGTGTAGCGAGCGACGCGCGGATTGCCAGCCGTGCGGGGGGATGGCGGCTAGCCCCGGCGTGCATTTCGGCAATCATTCGTCGCGAGACGGCGCCGCCGCCTATTCCGCCAGCGTGAATTGCAGCAGCAGGGTTCGCTGCAGCATCGAGAAATTATCGTCGGAGATCAGCGTCAGCACGGTCTCGCCTTCGGGCGTGACGTGGGCGTCGATGCCTTCCATGTTGTCGACCTCGTGGCCGAGATCGGCGGCGAACAGCGCGGGGCCGTCGACCAGCGCGCCGGGCGCGATTCCCTTCAGCGGTAACGAGCGGATGCGGATGTTGACGCCGGTGAACCAGGAGAATTTGCGTTCGAGGATCAGGAGCTCGCCGGAAGGCAACAGCACGGCATCGCTGATGTCGTATTTCTCGGTGCGCCGCACGCTGAACTGGCCGGGCGTGGGACCGCCGATCAGGAAGGCGGTGAGGTTGCCGTCGGCATCCAGCCCGCGCTCGGAGAAGGCGATCAGGGTGCCCGCCAGCGGCAGGTTCCGGCCTTTGCCCTTGTCCTTGTCTTTGGGCACGACGACCAGCGCCTCCAGCCCCTTGTTGAAGGGCAGCTTCCGCACGCCCGCCGGCACCGGCACCACCTCGCCGCGCGCGCGTGTGCCGCCCTTGGAGAAATCATAGCGCAGGATCTGGTTGACGCGCTCGAGCCCGACATAGACGACGTCGCCGTCGCGCGCGATCGATTCCGAATCCCACCACAGCCGTTTTTCAGTGATCGGCCGCCCCTCGGCGCCGAGCAGCGGCGCGGCCTCGACGTCGGCGAGCCCGGCCATCTTGCCGCCGGAATAGCGGATGCGACCGGTGAACCAGCCGCCCTGGTCGGAGACGGCGAGGAAGCTCTCGCCCCTGGCATCGAGGCGGATGCCGGACAAACCGCCAAAGCCGCGATAGGGCGAGGTCAGCACCAGGCCGCTGCGGTACTCCAGCGAGCCGAAGCGCGTGCGCGTACGGTCACGCGGCTCGAAATGGGGAATGGCGCGCGCGTTGACCTCGACGCCGACGGGCTCGACGACGGCGTTCTCGACCTGCAGCGCGCGCGGCGGCGGCTCGGCCGCCGCCTGCGCCTGCGCGAGGCGGGAGACTGCGAGAGTGGAAAATCCCGCCGCCGCATACCTGAGAAAGCTGCGGCGGGATCGATGCGTGCTCACGAATGCAATTTGCGTCGCGGGCGACCGGAGCTTTGCGTCGGCGCCGTGTTGGTCTCGCTGAACAGTTCGGCGAGCTTCTCGGTGATGGCGCCGCCGAGCTCCTCGGCATCCACGATCGTCACCGCGCGGCGGTAGTAGCGCGTCACGTCATGGCCGATGCCGATCGCGATCAGCTCGACCGGCGAGCGGGTCTCGATCTCCTCGATGATGTGGCGCAGATGCCGCTCCAGATAATTGCCGGGATTGACCGACAGCGTGGAATCGTCGACCGGCGCACCGTCCGAGATCATCATCAGGATCTTGCGCTGCTCGGGCCGGCCGAGCAGGCGCTTGTGCGCCCAATCCAGCGCCTCGCCGTCGATGTTCTCCTTCAGCAGACCCTCGCGCATCATCAGGCCGAGATTCTTGCGCGCGCGGCGCCAGGGGGCATCGGCGGATTTGTAGATGATGTGGCGGAGATCGTTGAGACGGCCGGGATTGGCCGGCTTGCCGGCGGCAAGCCACGCCTCGCGCGATTGCCCGCCCTTCCAGGCGCGCGTGGTGAAGCCGAGGATCTCGACCTTGACGCCGCAACGCTCCAGCGTGCGCGCCAGAATGTCTGCACAGGTCGCTGCGACCGTGATCGGGCGACCGCGCATCGAGCCGGAATTGTCGAGCAGCAGCGTCACCACGGTGTCGCGGAACGTCGCCTCCTTCTCGTGCATGAAGGACAGCGGCTGGTAGGGATCGATCACCACGCGCGACAGCCGCGCCGGGTCGAGGATGCCCTCTTCGAGGTCGAACTCCCAGGCGCGGTTCTGCTGCGCCATCAGCTTGCGCTGCAGCCGGTTGGCGAGGCGGGCGACGATGCCCTGCAGATGCGCGAGCTGCTTGTCGAGATAGGCGCGCAGGCGCTCCAGCTCGTCATGGTCGCAGAGGTCTTCGGCGGCGATGACCTCGTCGAATTTCGGCGCGAAGGCATGGTATTCCGGCCCGCGCGGCTCGTTCTTGCCGCTCGAGTTCGGACGCGTCGCCTCGCCCGGCGTCTCGTCGTCACCGAGCTCGCCGTCGTCGAAGGTGTCGGAGGTCGAGGCCTGCGCGCTTTCCATCGCGCTCTCGCTCATCTCCTCGCTCGAGGCCTGCGCCTGGTCGGCACTCATCTCCTGTGCCGCGTCGGAATCGGGCGAGCCCTCGGCGCCGGACTGATCGTTGTCGCCGTCCTGGTTCTCGTCGTTCTCGTCATCCTCTTCGCTGTCGGCGCTGCGCTCGTCGCCGATATCGAGCGCGGTCAGCAGATCGTGTACGGCGTCGCCGAACCGGGTCTGGTCCTCGACCAGGGTATCGAGCCGGTCGAGCCGCTTGCCGATCTTGTCTTCGAGAATGGGACGCCAGAGATCGACCATCTTCTTCGCGGCGGTCGGCGGCGCCAGGCCGGTCAGGCGCTCGCGCACCAGCATCGCCAGCGCGTCCGCCAAGGGGGCGTCGGCGCGGTCGGTGATCTCGTCGAACTTGCCGCGATGGAAATGGTCGTCGAGCATCGCGGTGAGGTTCTTCGCAACGCCCGCCATGCGGCGCGCGCCGATCGCCTCGACGCGGGCCTGCTCCACCGCCTCGAACACCCCGCGCGCCTGCGGATTGCCGGGCATCAACTTGCGATGAACTTTGGCGTCGTGGCAGGCGATCTTCAGCGCGATGGAATCGGCGTGCCCGCGCACGATCGCGGCATCACGCTTGGTCATTTTTCGCGCCGGCTCCGGCAGCCGCGCCTTGCCGGGCGCGAGGCCGGGCCGCTCGGCCGCGAAGCTGACATCGAGCTCGGGCGATTTCGCGATCGCCTTCAGGCAGGCCGCAACCGATCGCTTGAACGGCTCGGTCGGCGCTTCCTTGGTGTTGCGGAATTTGGAGTTGGAAGTAGTCATGAGATCGGCCAAAGCTCCAGCAACATGTTATTCTTCCGGCGACCGGAGATCGTCAAATTCGATAACGCGCGTCGTAATAACGGACCAGTCATAAGGGCAGACTTTCGGGAAGAGCTTCTTGGCGATCCCGGTTTCAGCCGCGGCATTGTCCCGCGCATCCTCATAACCCTCTTCTGTCGCCTCCGGAATACGCGACTTGAGGCTTGGGTTCTTGCGCAGCACGCGCGTGATACGCTTTCGCTGCTCGTGCACGGTGTTCACCCAACTTCGCGATCGATGGGTCGCCTGATGGTCCCATTTCAAGAGGTGCATCATCAGGACGCTCAGCGCACTTTCCAGTTTGTCGTACTGATCGTGCCCCGCATCCGCCAGCTCCTCCGCAATATTCTCCGCATCGACCTCGGTCAGCCGGCCCGCCTTCAGCAGCGCGATCTGAGCCTCAACCCAACCATAGAGATCGTCCTCATAGCGGGCAGGCGCGGTCGATGTTTCGTTCGACCCGGGGCGGACTTTGCTGGTCGTCGTGCTCATCGCATTCGCTTTCTTCGCAGAATCCAACGGTGCCAATCGATCAGAGCGCTTTCTTGAATCGAAACCAAGTCATTCCGGCTTCTGGAAAGTCGTCGACTTGCCCATAGGCCGCATAGCCATTCTTCCTGTAAAATGCCGGCGCCTGGAACGAATAGGTATCTACCAGAACACCAACTGCACCCCTTTTCTTCGATTCGGCTTCTGCCGTACGAAGCAACGAGGTTCCAAATCCGCGGCGACGATATTGGTCCTCCACCCACAAGAGGGTGAAGACCATCCAACGACCAACGCCTTCGGCGACCAAGCCGCCTCGCGCATCGTCATCTTCTCGGACCGTCACCGCAAAAGATTTCGGCGCACCGCCCGTCTGGTGGTGCCGATTGAAGGCCTCGAGACCGGCCGCGACGAACTTTTTCGTCGCGCCGTAAGTCGTCTCGACTCGGACTTCCACCGGGTTGAACTCTCAGCTCAGCGCCACGTTGACCGCCGATTCCGGCAGCTCGGCGTTGAAGCAGCGCTGGTAGAACTCGGCGACCAGCGGACGCTCGAGCTCGTCGCATTTGTTGAGGAAGGTGACGCGGAACGCAAAGCCGATATCGCCGAAGATGTCGGCATTCTCGGCCCAGGTGATCACCGTGCGCGGGCTCATCACCGTCGACAAATCGCCATTGGCGAAGGCGTTGCGGGTGAGATCGGCGAGGCGCACCATCTTGTTGACGATGTCGCGGCCTTCCTGGGTGCGATAGTGCTTGGCCTTCGCCAGCACGATCTCCACTTCCTCGTCATGGCTGAGATAGTTCAGCGTCGTGACGATCGACCAGCGGTCCATCTGGCCCTGGTTGATCTGCTGGGTGCCGTGATAGAGGCCCGAGGTGTCGCCGAGGCCGACGGTGTTCGCGGTGGCGAACAGCCGGAACGACGGATGCGGCTTGATCACCTTGTTCTGGTCGAGCAGCGTCAGGCGTCCCGAGACTTCCAGCACGCGCTGGATCACGAACATCACGTCCGGGCGGCCGGCGTCGTATTCGTCGAACACCAGCGCGACGTTGTGCTGGAGCGCCCACGGCAAAATGCCGTCGCGGAATTCGGTGACCTGCTTGCCGTCGCGGACCACGATGGAGTCCTTGCCGACGAGGTCGATGCGGCTGATGTGGCTGTCGAGGTTGACGCGCACGCAGGGCCAGTTCAGGCGGGCCGCGACCTGCTCGATATGGGTGGATTTGCCGGTGCCGTGATAGCCGGTCACCATCACGCGGCGGTTGCGGGCGAAGCCGGCGAGAATGGCGAGCGTGGTGGCGCGGTCGAAGCGGTAGTCGGAATCGACTTCGGGCACATGAGGATCGACTTCGGAATAGGCGGGGACTTCGAGATCGCTGTCGATCCCGAACACCTGGCGCACCGACACCTTCATGTCGGGCAGACCGGAAACTTCCTCAACTTTGGACATGGCGGCGGTCGTCATCAATCCTCCGAGGTCCCGGGCGGTCCCGAAACCGGTTATTCGCACGTTGGCTGCGGCTGGGTGCTGAAAATCAACCTATCAGAGACGAGTGGCCGGCAGAAGCCCGCGCCACAATCAAAGTTCCGTTGTCTTTTCATTTAGATAGGCCAGGAACGCAGTTTTTGGAGGGCTGCCTTGCGAATCACGCTCGAATTTCGGGCGGGAGGGCAGTCCTGCCTGCGCGAATGGCACTTTCGCCGGCTCTGCTTACTTATGTAGGGTCCAAGCCCGAGTGCTCCAACCCTCCATAGAGACGACGTGACGTCCTTCCTCGATCCCCTCATCTCGTTCGTCTCGGCCCATCCGTGGCTGGCCTATCTGACCCTGTTCCTGGCGGCCCTGCTCGAAGCGGTCCCGGTGGTGGGGTCGGTCATCCCCGGCTCGACCATCATCCTGGCGCTGAGCGCCCTGGTTCCGGGCGGCGAGCTGAAGCTGCAATGGGTGCTGCTCGCCGCCATCCTCGGCGCCGTGCTCGGCGACGGCTCGGCCTACTGGATCGGACACCGGCAGCAGCGCGAGATCCTCGACACCTGGCCGCTGACCAACTATCCGCGCGTGGTCGCCGAGAGCGAGACATTCTTCCACCGCTTCGGCACCTGGGCCGTGTTCTTCGCCCGCTTCGTGCCGCCGATCCGCGCCTTCGTGCCCGTGACGGCCGGCGCGCTCGGCATGGCGCCGGCGAAATTCTACGCGGTGAACATCCCGGCGATCCTAGCCTGGGCGCCAGCCCACGTGCTGCCGGGCGTGCTGGCGGTATCGGCCCTGCACGAATATGCCGGGCTGCATCACCATGGGCATGTCGGCAAGCATATCTGGATGCTGACGGTGGTGGCGGTGGCGATCGTGGGCGGTGTCGCGGTGTGGATCTATCGCCGGCGCAATGGCGGCGGTGTCGCGGAAGCCAAGCCGCGGGCTTGATGTCACTACACCACCGCTGTCGTCCCTGCGAACCAGGGACCCATTACCCCAGGGAGTAGTTTGGCGAAGACTCGTCGGTCGGTACGCATACCGAAGGCTCTAACCAGCCGCTCCCGCTCTCCGCCCCGGCGCCGGCCCGACATACCTCGCCCTCGGCCGTATCAGCTTCCCGAATTGCAATTGCTCGCTGGCATGGGCGATCCATCCGACGCTGCGGGCCATCGCGAACAAAGCGAGCTCGCTGCCCGCGGGCAGACGCAGCGCGTGCACGAGCACGGCGAGCGCATAGTCGATGTTGACGAACTCGCCGGTCGCTTCCGCGATCCGCTCCGGCACTTCGCGGGTGAATTTGCGCGGCGCGCCGGCGCGCGATAGCGCGTTGAGCAGTGATTGCGCGCGGGGATCGCCGCGCTTGTAGACGCCGTGGCCGAAGCCGGCAAAGCGCTCGCCGAGCGCGACGCGCTCGCGCACCATCGGGGCGACGTCGCGGTCGACCAGGGTCTTGACGAGCTGCGAGGCCAGCACGCCGGCGCCGCCATGCTTGGGGCCTTTCAGCGCGGCGAGACCGGCGATGACAGCATCGTAGAGGTTGAGGCCGGTCGAGGCCGCGCAGCGCGCGGTGAAGGTCGAGGCGTTCAGCTCGTGATCGGCCAGCAGCACCAGCGCGCGGCGGATCAGATCGGGCGCGTGCTTGTTGTCGGCGGCCCAGGCCTTTGCGATCTGCTGATGAAGCGGCTCGGATGACGGTTCTGAATTGAGCATGGTCGCGACCAGCAGGCGGACGATGCGCCCGCCGACCATGGCGCGGCCGTCGGGCGCACGCGTAAACGCGCGGGGATCGACGCTCGCGGCCAGCGCGAGCACGGCGATGGCGCGGTCGATCGGCGCGGCCCGGCGCGCGGCTTGCCCGATCATGCGCATCTCCTCGGAGAGCTCGGGCTGGTTGTCGGGAGCGAACGGATCGACCTCGGAGACATCCCAAAGCAGCGTCGCGGTGTGCTCCAGCGTGTCGTGCTCGGAAAGATCGACGCAATTGACGCCGCGATAGATCGCGCCCTCCTCGGTGATGGTCGATATCTCGGTGTCCATGACAGGCAGGTCGGCATCGAAGCTGCGCAGGCCGCGCGGCTCCGGGGACGGCACACGGCGCTCCTTCAGCGCCCGCACATCCTCGGCGCGGTAGCGGTTCTTGCGCGAATCCGGCGTCGGCTCGGAGCGGATCAGGCCGCGGCTGACATAGGCGTAGAGCGTGGCCGGCGAGATCGCGAGCTCGGCGGCGGCCTCCCGGGCGGAGAGGTAGAGCTCCGAAGAATTTTTCATATTGATTTACGTAATCAAGATTGATCAACCTGTCGAGAGGCCCGACCTTTCCGCCGTGCAGTGCAACACGGAGATTGGGCCATGAACATTCACCTCACCAAGAGCCAGATCGGGCTGGACGGCGTTCCCGCGGCCGAGACGGTCCTGAGCCATGTCGATGGCGAGCGCGGCGAACTGATCATCGCCGGCGAACATGTCGGCCGCCTGGCCGCTATCTCGAGCTTTGAGGGCGTCACCGCCCGGCTCTGGAACGGCGCCGGCAAGACCAACCTCACCGAAGCAAATGTGCGCTCACACCTGGGCTTGGCGCGCGAACGTGCCTTCGCGCGGCTGCCGGACTTGCTGCCGGCGACGCGGGGCATGGGCATCGTCGACGGGTTTCGCGCGGCGGTCGCCGGCCTTCGCGCGGAGAACGGGCTGGAGCACGAGGCGACGATCGTCGGCGCGTTTCCGGTGATCGCGGGTGCGCTGGTGCGGCGCGCCAAAGGGCTCGAGCCGCTCGCGCCCGATCCGAATGCGAGCCATGCCGCCGACACCTTGCGGATGCTGCGCGGCGCCACGCCCGAAACCCGCGAGGTCGCCGCGCTCGATGCCTATCTCGTCACCGCCAGCGACCACGGCATGAACGCCTCGACCTTCACCGCGCGCGTGGTGGCTTCGACGCAAGCCGATCTGTTCGCCGCGGTCACGGCGGGTTATTGCGCGCTGACGGGTCCGCTGCATGGCGGCGCGCCGGAGCCGGTGCTGGAAATGCTGGATGCGATCGGCTCGCGCGAGCGGATCCAGCCCTGGGTCGATGCGGCGCTGGCCCGCGGCGAGCGGATGATGGGCTTTGGTCATCGCGTCTATCGTGTGCGCGATCCGCGCGCCGACGTGCTCAAGACCGCGGTCGAGGCGCTGGCGTCCAACGGCACCGATTTGCCGTTTGCCGGCGAGGTCGAGGCCTATATCCGCAGCGCGCTACGGAAGAAAAATCCAGAGCGGCCGCTGGAGACGAATGTCGAGTTCTTCACCGCGATCCTGCTCGATGCGCTGGCGATTCCAAGGCAGGCGTTCACGCCGATCTTTGCGGTGGCACGCGCCGCAGGCTGGACCGCGCATGCACGCGAGCAGCAGCGGACCGGACGGCTGATCAGGCCGAGTTCGTCCTACGTGGGCGCGATGCCGGAAGCTTGAGAGCGGATGTCTCCGCGAATCCGTAAATCGTAGGGCCGGCAAGGGGGCACTCGCGCCGTGCCCACCATCGCTCTCGATCGCAAGGAATGCGTGGGCACGCGTCCGCATTGCCCACGCTACGAGACCGTTGTTGTGGAGGCACCGCAACCGATGCGACGAAAGTACTTATCGGCGAACTGGAACATGGAGGCTCTCGGTGCATTCATGCTTGCCCCAATAAAACTCTTCAGGGGTGAACAAGAAAAGGAATGATAATGAAGAAGCTCACTTGCGCCCTCGCTGCGGGAACGCTGCTCGCTCTCTCCTCACTCGCGGCACCAGCCAATGCGCTGCCGGCTCACCCTATCCCCAGCGCAACGGTTTCCGGGGACGTCGCGAACGCACGCTATCATTACGCTCCGCGAAGGGTCTGCACCGTACGCACCGTCGTCACGCGCGGCTATCATGGACGCCGCGTCGTCAAGCGGGTTCGCGTTTGCCGGGGCAGGTAACATTGACGGTGCCGTCCGCTCACCAGCGGGCGGCATCAACAAGCGCGCGGCGAGGCTCTACGCCTCCCGCACCACCGTCTTCAGATAATTGTACGCCTTGATGATCTCGATCAGGCGATCCTCGGTGGAGCGGTCGCCGCCATTGGCGTCGGGGTGGTGCTGCTTCACCAGCGCCTTGTACTTGGTCTTGACGTCGGCGAGCGTAGCGCTGGGGCCGAGGCCCATGACCTGGAGCGCCTTGCGCTCGGCGTTCATCACCTTGCGCGTTTCGGCCTTGGGCTCCGCTTCGGGGCCCTTGCGCCAGCCGGTGCGGCCGTTGAGCTCCTGGAACATGCTGAACGGATCGAAGGCACCATCGATCTCGGCTTCCGCGCCCTTCTTGACGCCGCCATTGGCGCCCATCTTCCAGGTCGGACGGTGGCCGGTCAGCGCGTCCTTCTGGTAGCGCGCGACCGCATCGGCATTCATGCCGGAGAAGAAATTGTAGTTCTGGTTGTATTCGCGCACGTGGTTCAGGCAGAAGTGCCAGTACTCGCGCTGGTTCTCGCGGCCCTTCGGGGCACGATGCGCGCCCTTGTTCTGGCATCCGGCCCATTCGCAGCCTACCGCGGTGTCGCGCGGCTTCACTTCCGGCTGCTTGCCCCGCGGCTTGACGCGGATGGAGTCGAAGAACTTCGATGAATCGATCGGCATGGCTGACTTTGACTACGCAATGCAAAAACCTTCAAGTCTTGACATTGCAATTAGCTGACCACGGGTAGCCGAAGTTTCACTTCGGCGTCTTTGAAGTACGGCCGTCAAGGGCGGCCTACGCAATTGACGGGGCCCTTGCGCAGGTTTTAATGGCACTCATGGTTATGAAAGACACTATCAGCAACAAGTTGCAGGAAGCTTTCACGCCGGAAAGCCTGCAAGTCGTCGACGAGTCACTTTTGCATGAGGGCCATTCCGGCCATCGGCCGGGCGGTGAGACGCACTTCCGTGTCTATATTGTATCCGATGCCTTCAAAGGGAAGAGCCGGGTCGACCGACACCGGATGATAAATTCGGCGCTGGCTGCGGAACTGGCAGGCAGCGTGCACGCGCTGGCGATTCAGGCCAAGGCGCCGGGGGAAGGTTGATACGCTTTACCCTCCCCCTCCAGGGGAGGGTAAGAGAACTAGAACGACGTCCCCGCCCGTCTCGGCTTGGCCCCTTCCAGCTCTGCTTCGCGCGGCACCGGTGAAATACGGAGCGCGGTGATGCGGTTGCGCTCGCGGCGCAGGACGCGGAAGCGGAAGCCGTGGAAGGTGAAACTCTGGCCGCGGTCGGGGATCGAGCGCGCCTCGTGGATGACGAGTCCGGCCACCGTGGTTGCCTCTTCATCGGGCAGATGCCAGTCCATGGCGCGGTTGAGGTCGCGGATCGGCACCGAGCCGTCGACCACGACCGAGCCGTCCGGCTGGGCCCGCACGCCCGCGACCACGACGTCGTGCTCGTCGGAGATGTCGCCGACGATCTCCTCCAGGATGTCTTCCAGCGTCACCAGGCCTTCGACTTCGCCGTACTCGTCGACGACCAGTGCAAAATGCGTCTTGCGCCGGCGGAACGCCTTGAGCTGCTCGGACACCGGCCGCATCTCCGGCACGAACCAGGGCGGCAGCGCGATGGTGGAGACGTCGATGCGCGAGGTGTCGCCATCGGCGGCACGGATCGCGCGCAGCAGGTCCTTGGCGTGGAGCACGCCGATGATGTTCTCGGGCTTCTCGCGCCATAGCGGAATGCGGGTGTATTCGGTCGCCAGCACCTCGCGCACCAGCTCTTCCGGCGGCAAATCGGCGTTGATCATCATCATCTCGGTGCGATGGATCATGACGTCGGAAACCTGGAGCTCGCGCAGGTCCAAAAGGCCGCCGAGCATGTCGCGGTCCTGCTTCTCGAACTTGCCCTCGTGGTGCAGCAGGTCGACCGCGCCGCGCAGGCGCTCGGTCGGCGACAGGATCGCCTGGTGCTCGCCGGCGAGGCCAAACAGGCGCAGCAGCAGGCGCACGATGACCTCGACGATCTTGAGCAGCGGACCCAGCACATACATGGTCAGCCGCATCGGGCGCGCGACCGCGAGCGCCATCCGGTCGGGCGCGTTGATGGCGATGGTCTTGGGCAATACCTCCGCGAAGATCACGACCAGCGCGGTCATCAACCCGGTCGCATAGAGCACGCCGACATCGCCGAACCAGGCCGTGAAGATCGAGGTCGCAAGCGCGGACGCGCTGATATTGGCGATGTTGTTGCCGAGCAGCAGCGCCCCGATCAGGCGCTCGCGCATGTCGAGCAGATCCGAGACGACGTCGGCGTCGCGATTACCCTGCTTGGACAGGCGGAGCATGCTGGCGCGCGAGGCGCCGGTCAGCGCGGTCTCGCTCGCGGCGAAGAAGCCGGAGACGAGCAGGCAGAGAATAACGATGGTGAATCCGAGCCAGTCCATGCATCACTCAAAAGAAATTCAGCCGCGTGTCACGCCTTCTGCGCAAGCTTCTCTTTCAGGAAATCACGCACCGGGGTCGGCTCGACATCCTTCGCGATCACCGCACGCCCCACCGCCTCCAGCAGGATGAAGGTGAGCTTGCCGCGCGTGACCTTCTTGTCCTGCGCCATCAGCGTCATCAGCGCGTCGGCATCGGCAAGCCCCTCCTGCGCGAAGCCCGCGATATCCTGCAGGCGCGTCGGCAGGCCGGCCTCGATGAGGTGACGTTCGACGCGCGACGCCTCGGCTTCGCCGATCATGCCGAGTCTGGCCGAGAACTGCGCGGCCAGCGTCATGCCGATCGCGACGCCCTCGCCGTGGAAGAGGCGGTCGGAGAACCCGGTCGCGGCTTCCAGCGCGTGACCGAAGGTGTGGCCGAGATTGAGCAGTGCGCGCTCGCCGGTCTCGCGCTCGTCGCGCGAGACGACACCGGCCTTGGCGCGGCAGGACGTCGCGATCGCATGCTCGCGCGCCGAGCCGCCCCTGACGATGTCGGAATGGTTCGTCTCCAACCAGCTGAAGAAGGCCTCGTCGCCGAGCACGCCGTATTTGGCGACCTCGGCATAGCCGGCGCGGAACTGGCGCGGCGACAGCGTGTCGAGCACGGCGGTATCGGCAATGACCAGCACCGGCTGGTGGAAGGCCCCCAACAGGTTCTTGCCCTGCGGCGAGTTGATGCCGGTCTTGCCGCCGACGGATGAATCGACCTGCGCCAGCAGCGAGGTCGGCACCTGCACGAAATCGACGCCGCGGCGCAGGATCGCAGCGGCAAAGCCGGCGAGATCGCCGACCACGCCGCCACCGAGCGCGATGACAAGATCGTTGCGCTCGATCCTGGCCGATATCAGGGCCTCGCTGACCCTCTCCAGGCCCGCATAGGTCTTGGAGATCTCGCCTTCCTCGACCACGATGCGCGAGGTCGGGATGCCGCTGGCGGCGAGCGAAGCTTCCGCGGGCTCCAGCCAGTATTTCGCCACGGTGCGATCCGTCACGATCGCCGTGCGCACGCCGGGACGCAAGGCCGCGACCCGTTCGCCGAGCGAGGCCAGCACGCCGCGGCCGATGACGATGTCATAGGCGCGATTCCCCAGCGCGACCTCGACATTGACGGGATCGGAATGTTTCAACGGCGCAGTCATCTTGACGCACTCACAACGTCGGCAGGTGGTGGGGCGGCTTGCTCACCACAGAGATGCGCGCGCAGCGCCTCGATGGTCTCATCGACGATTTTGTCGTGCGGCACGTCGCGCGAGGCGATGGTGAGGTCGGCATGGGCGTAGACCGGCTCGCGCTCGGTGAGGAGGCGCGTCACCGTCCCTTCGGGATCGGCGGTCTGGAGCAGCGGGCGGTCGGCACGGCGCCGCACGCGGCGCATGATGACGTCGTGGTCCGCCCTGAGCCAGACCGACACCGCCTTCGCGGCGATGCGCGCGCGCGTCTCCTCGCGCATGAAGGCGCCGCCGCCGGTCGCCAGCACCACCGGCCCGCCGTCGAGCAGCCGCGCGATCACCCGCGCCTCGCCGTCACGGAAATACGGCTCGCCGTGGCGCTCGAAGATCTCCGGGATGGTCATCTGGGCCGAGGTCTCGATCTCGGTGTCGGCATCGACGAAGGGCAGCCTGAGCCTGAGAGCCAAACGGCGGCCGATCGTGGATTTGCCCACCCCCATCATACCGATGAGCACGATCGAGCGCGCCCCGAGCGCCGACAGGATGTCGGTCTCTAGCGAAGCTGGCATCGGCACGGCGGCGTCGGACATGAATCTCGCTCGATCTGCCGCCAAAGACGGCACGCTTTGGCCACCTATACGACCCCCTTGGGGCCCTCGCCAGAGGACTCTTGCCACGAAACGGCGAACATGTTGGATGATTTCATTGGTTAATTTGCCAGCCGGACCCCAGACCGATGCCCAGCCTGTTCCGCTTCCTGACGGTCGTCGCCGTGATCGCCGGCATCGTCTATGGCGTGGTCTTCGCACTGGCCAATTTCGTCAGTCCCAAGTCGCGGGAAATGACGGTGACGATTCCGCCGGACAAGTTTCTCAAGAAATAGGAGCTAGCTTCCTGGGCATGCGCAACCCGCCCTCAGATGCCAAGCTGACCGGCCTGTTCCTCGACATGCTCGCGGCGGAACAGGGCGCCGGGCCCAATACGCTCGACGCCTATCGCCGCGACCTCACCGATTTCTCGGAGTTCTTGACCCGCGTCGGGCACAGCTTTGCCGACGCCGAGACGCAGACGCTGCGCGACTATCTCGCCGATCTCGACAGCCGCGGCTTCAAATCCACCAGCGTCGCGCGGCGGCTGTCGGCGATGCGGCATCTCTACCGCTTCCTCCTTAACGAACGCATCCGGGCCGAGGATCCCGCCGCGATCCTGTCCGGCCCCAAGCGCGGCCGCGGCCTGCCGAAGGTGCTGTCGATTGCCGATGTCGATCGCATGCTGACACGCGCCAAGGAATTGAGCGAGGCGGAGGATGCCTCGCCGTCGAAGCGGCTGCGGTCTTTAAGGCTCTACTGCCTGCTCGAGGTGCTCTACGCCACGGGCCTGCGCGTCTCCGAGCTGGTGGCGCTGCCGCGCACGGCGGCCAAGCGCGACGCGCGCATGATCGTGGTGCGCGGCAAGGGCAACAAGGAGCGGCTGGTGCCGCTCAACGAGGCCTCGCGGCAGGCGATGGCGGATTATCTCGCGGCGACGGACAGCGCGAAGGCGGAGAAGAAGAAAGACAGCCTCGCCGCCTCGAAATGGCTATTCCCCTCGTTCGGCGAGAGCGGGCATCTGACGCGGCAGCATTTTGCCCGCGACCTCAAGGAGCTCGCGGTCGCCTCGGGGCTGCAGGCCCGGCTGGTCTCCCCGCACGTGCTGCGCCACGCCTTTGCCAGCCACCTCCTGCACAATGGTGCCGATCTGCGCATCGTGCAGACCCTGCTCGGCCACACCGACATTTCGACGACGCAGATCTATACCCACGTGGTCGAAGAGCGGCTGAAGAGCCTGGTGCGCGACCTGCACCCGCTGGCGGAGAAGTAGTTGCTGCCGTAGCCCGGATGAGCGCAGCGACATCCGGGATTGGTGCCCGAGGCGCGACCCGCCCCGGATATCGCTTCGCTCATCCGGGCTACAAGCTTTCGACCTCGGCCGAAACCGCCTTGACTTCGGCCACATCTCCGCAGAAAGAGCCGGTGCCTTCGCATGATTTGATGGGCTGGCTCATGAGCACACAGGTCAACTCATTGAAGAAGCTACACTTCTTGCCGCCTGTCTAAATCCGCTTCGCCGCCTCGCCCCGTCCTCCCTATATTGAGTTGATGCAAGACCAGATGCGCAGCTATCTCGACTTCGAAAAGCCCGTCGCCGAGCTCGACTCCAAGCTCGACGAGCTGAGGACGCTTGCGGCCTCCGGGACCGACATCGCCGACGAGATCGGGCGGATCGAGGACAAGGCGGCGCAGGCGCTGGCCGACCTTTATCAGAACCTGACGCCGTGGCAGAAGACGCTGGTCGCGCGGCATCCGCAGCGACCGCATTTCAACGATTTCATCAAAGGGCTGATCACCGAGTTCACGCCGCTCGCGGGCGACCGCAAGTTCGGCGAGGACGAGGCGCTGGTCGCCGGCTTCGGCCGCTTCCGCGGCGAAGCGATTTGCGTGATGGGCCAGGAAAAGGGCGATTCCACCGAGAGCCGCATCAAGCACAATTTTGGCATGGCGCGGCCGGAAGGCTACCGCAAATGCGTGCGGCTGATGGAGATGGCCGAGCGCTTCGGCCTGCCCGTGCTGTCGCTGGCCGATTCCGCCGGCGCCTATCCCGGCATCGGCGCCGAGGAACGCGGCCAGGCCGAAGCCATCGCGCGCTCGACCGATGCCTGCATGGCGCTGACCGTGCCGAACGTCGCCATCATCACCGGCGAAGGCATGTCGGGCGGCGCCATCGCCATCACCACCGCCAACAAGGTCTTGATGCTGGAGCACGCGATCTACAGCGTGATCTCACCGGAAGCGGCGTCCTCGATCCTGTGGCGCGACGGCACCAAGGCGCAGGAAGCCGCCAACAACATGAAGATCACCGCCCAGGACATGCTGCGCTTCGGGGTGATCGACAGCATTTTGAAGGAGCCGGTCGGCGGCGCCCACCGCGACCCCGCCGCCATGATCGCCACCACCGGCGACGCCATCGCCAAGGCCTTCGACGAGCTCCGGGGTATGGACGGGACCGCGATCCGCCAGCAGCGCCGGCAGAAATTCCTCGATATCGGCCGCAAACTGGGCTGATTCGGGCTGGGTTCCGGTGCCGTAGGGTGGGCAAAGCGAAGCGTGCCCACCACTGCAAACTATGAGGACCGGCTCGTGGGCACGGCGCTTTGCGCCTTTGCCCACCCTACGGAACCGCCCTCGAGCACCCCGGTAACCCCGCGTTAACCCTTTTTTTGCCCAAATCGGCGATCTCAGTAATGGTTTGGCCGCAAGGCCCAAGTTCCGGCCTGATTTAAGTCTCTGTTGACCACACCTTGGGGCCAACGGCCTCGTGATCCCCGCTCGGGTTGCGACCACATGACCCAGAGGTTAGAATTTTAATCAATGGCTTCAGGGCATAGCGCTGGGGCGTGAGCTGACAAAGCCCGTCACGACGGGTCCGGTTCGCCGGTCGGATCATGCGCCAAACGAATTGGGGTTCGCGCTATCTGCCCGGCACGCTGTGGGGTTCGTCTTGATTTCTCGTCCGCTTGCTCGCGCGCTTTTGGCTTCGGTTGCGCTGATGACGGCCAGCGTGATGCTGGCCGGCTGCGACACCGACCAGGTGTCGCTCGCGAACAACGCCAAGGCCAACCAGCCCGTGCCGCCGAAGCTGCTCGCCGCGATGGTCGAGAAGGACATGGATCTGCAATCGCCGATCCTGGTGCGCCTGTTCAAGCAGGAGGCCGAGCTCGAGGTCTGGAAGCAGGCCCGCAACGGCCAGTTCGCGCTGCTCAAGACCTATCCGATCTGCCGCTGGTCGGGCGATCTCGGCCCCAAGGTGCGCGAAGGCGACCGCCAGGCGCCGGAGGGATTCTACTCGATCAATCCGAGCCAGATGAATCCGCAATCGGCCTACTACCTCTCGTTCAACACCGGCTATCCGAACGCGTTCGACAAGGCGCTGGGTCGCACCGGCTCGCAGCTGATGGTGCACGGCGACTGCTCGTCGCGTGGCTGTTACGCGATGACGGACGAGCAGATCGCGGAGATCTATTCGCTCGGCCGCGAGTCCTTCTTCGGCGGCCAGAAGGCGTTCCAGCTGCAGGCCTATCCGTTCAGGATGACGCCGGTGAACATGGCCAAGCACCGCAACAATCCGAACATGCCGTTCTGGAAGATGATCAAGGAAGGCTATGATCATTTCGAGGTGACGCGGCAGGAGCCGAAGGTCGATTTCTGCGAGAAGAAATATGTCTTCGACGCGACCCGCGCGCCCGATGCGAAGCGCGACCCGGTGTTCGACGCCTCGGCGAAGTGCCCGGCCTATGTGATTCCCGAGGACGTCGTCGCCGCCGTGCGCGGCAAGCAAGCCAGGGACGAGGCGGAATACGCCAAGCTGGTCGCCAAGGGCACGCCGGTGGCGCGCATGAACACCGGCATCGACGGCGGCATGAACAAGATCTTCGCCGCGAAGATTCCGGAAGGCTCGACCGGCCTGTCCGAGGGCGCCGAAGGCACCACGCTGCAGATGCTGGCGATGGCCAAGGCGCCGGGCACGATCCCCGGCCACGTCAATCCGCCCAAGCCGAATCTCGACAGCGTAGCGTCCGCGCCTGCGCCGCAGGAAGAACCGGTCGTCGCCGTCAGCCCGCCCGCGAGCAGCCGCGTCGCCACGGCTCAGCCCGCCGAGAAGTCCGGCGGCTTCTTCTCCAACCTCGGCCGCAAGATGGGCATGGGCTCGTCTGAGACGACCGCGACCACCCCGCCGCCGCAAGCCACGGCGTCCGTGGCCCCGGCAGCCGCGCCCGTGACGCCGCCGACCGCCGCATCACGGCTGAAGGCCGCCGTGACCCGGTTCGTGCCGGGGCATGACAAGAAGGAAGCGCCGAAGCCGGCCGCGACCGCAGCCGCCAAACCCGCCGAGCCGGCAAAGCCCGACACCCGCCTTGCCCAGACGCGGCCCGCGCTGAAACCATCCGTGTCGGATGGCGCAGGTGAAGCCACGCAGATCATGGGCGCCGCGCCGGTGGTGTCGTCGAACTCGTTCGACAGCCGCTTCGGGGCGATGAAGTAGACGTTGCGGCGATCCCGCGCCTTCCGGAGTAAGCCAAGCACGCCGTGCTGTTTGCCCGTCCCCACCTAAGGGCTCGCCGCTGCAATAGCCGCCTGCGATCCGCCAGCCTGTTGGGAAGTTGATCCCGCAGAGCGGGGTGCAAGAGATCGCGACTTGGTAAGTGCCGGAGAAAAGTTCGTCGTGAAGTTCGAACGCGTCCGCCTCCGACAAGTCGCCCATGGTGAGGTTGAGGAACCGATTGGTTCCCTAAAAGGATCCGGCGCTCCTCTCGACGTGCCCGGATTGCGTCGCCCGGTCACCCCGCTATAGTCGCGAGATTGGCTCTTTCGCGCTGTGCATGAGTGGATTTGAGCATCTCGATCATCTGATTGACCGCATCTACGAGGCGGGGCTCATACCGTCTTTGTGGCCCGAGGTTCTCAATGAAATCGGGAACGCCATCGGCGGCAATGGCGGACTGCTTTTCGCGGTACGCGACGGCTATGTCAGCGGGATCAATTCTGTCAATCACGACCAGACCATGCGTCTTTTCTTGCAAGAGGGATGGAGCGAGCGCGATCCGCTGCTGCCGCGTGCCGCCGCTCTCGACTACGCCGGCTTCCTCAATGATGGAGACCTTCTATCGGAGGAGGAAATCGCGACCAATGGCGTCTACTGCGATTTCTACCGCAGGCACGGTATCGGCTACAGGGCCGGGACCATCATCTCGATACCGAGCGGCGATTCGATTGCGATCGTCATGCCGCGACATCAAGACAACGGACCTGTGCCGCGCGACATCGTCTCGTTCCTCGATGGCCTGAGGCCTCATCTGGCTCGGGCGTCCTTGACTGCAAACCGCCTTGGCTTTGAACGGGCGCGCGCGCAAGCCGATGCATTGCAGGCCATTGGACTGCCCGGAGCAATATTGCGCGAAGGTGGCAAGTTGCTCGCGGCGAACGCCCTGTTCGAGGCGCTGATGCCGTCGCTCTTCCAGGACCGCGCAGAGCGATTGACTCTGACCGATGTCACTGCGGACGGATTGTTCCTGGAGGCGCTGGGGACCCCGTTCGTTGGCAACAGCCGGCCCGTCAGGTCCCTCGCCATCGCAGCGGCGATGGACCGCGTACCGATGGTCCTGCATGTCGTCCCGGTGCGCGGATCGGCACGCGATATCTTCACGCAGGCCACCTTCATGCTTATCGTGACACCCGTCGATCGCGGCGCGGTACCGAGTGCGGAAGTCCTGCAAGGGCTGTTCGACCTGACGCCGGCAGAGGCCCAGGTCGCACGTGGAGTTGCACAGGCCGGATCGATCGATGCACTCGCAGCAAAAATCGGCGTAACGCGAGAGACGGTGCGCACGCAGCTCAAAGCCGTGCTTTCGAAGACCGGCCTTTCCCGTCAGCAGGAGCTCGTCAGCTTGCTCGCTGGCAAGGCGTTGCGCGGCGGTTAGACTCTTATCAATCCGCAGACACATTGCTCATCCCCTTACGCCCCATCGCCCAGACCGGACCCTGCCTAGGCATGCGCAAGCCATCCTTCACCCAAACGGGTGAAGACAGGGGTCGAACCTCCGGGTTCAAATTTGTCCGGTTGGATGCAAAGCGAGAAGCGGCGACAATGGTCAGACCGGAGTTTCCGACGTTCGAAGTGGCATTGGTGCAGCGCAAGCGAAAGAGATGGGGCTGGAGCGTCTGCACCAGCGAAGGTGCGGTCGTGGTACGGGGGCGGGAATCAAGCCGACACGCCGCAAAGTACCAAGCCGAACGAGCGCTTTTCATGCTGCTCCTGACCGCGCCCTACCGGTCGCGACTTCCCGCATAGAGAGGCAATGATTGACGCTGCGTCCGCCCTGGCTTGAGCCGAAGCAATATCGCTCATAGCGTGCAGCCCGGATGAGCGCAGCGACATCCGGGACCGTGGCCGGCGTCCCCGCATGTCGCTGCGCTCATGCGGGCTACGGCAGCTGAGCTACGGCGCCAGATACCGCACCAGCTCCGGATTGTCCCTCACCTCTCCTGCCTGCCCCTGCAGCGCGACGCGGCCGCGGTCGAGCACATAGGCGTAATCGGCGACGCGCAGCGCGAGGTCGAGGTGCTGCTCGACGATGATGACGGCGATGGTCTTGGCGAGCTCGATCAGGCGCTCGGTGATCTCTTCGATGACGCCGATCCAGACGCCTTCGGTCGGCTCGTCCAGCAGCAGCAGTTTGGGATCGCCGAGCAGGGCACGGCCGATCGCGAGCATCTTGCGCTCGCCACCGGACAGCGTGCCGGCGGGCTGGTCGAGGCGCTGGCCGAGCTTGGGGAAGATCGTCAGCACGTGGTCGACGGCGTCGGCCTTGCTGCTCGCAAGCGAGCCGACGGCGAGATTGTCGCGCACCGACAGGCGCGCGAACACCGAATGCTCCTGCGGCACGTAGCCGATGCCGGCGCGAACGCGCTCCTGGGTGGCGCGGCGGCTGATGTCGCGGCCGTCGAAGGCGACCTCGCCCTTCCACGCCGGCAGCTCGCCGACGATGGTCTTCATCAGCGTGGTCTTGCCGGCGCCGTTGCGCCCGAGCACGGCGACGCCGCCGCGCCAGGGAATGCCGAGCGTGACGTCGAACAGGACCTGGCTGCGGCCATAGCCGGCGTCGAGATGCTTGATGTCCAAAAATTCAGGCACGGCGCAGATAAATCTCCTGGACGGCCTTGTTGGCCTGGATCTCCGACACCGTGCCCGATGCCAGCACCTTGCCCTGGTCGAGCACGGTGAGGCGATCGCAGATGTCGCGGATGAAATCGAGGTCGTGCTCGACGATGACGAGCGAGCAATGCTGCTTGATCGGCTGCAGCAACTCGCCGGTGACGCGGCGCTCCTCGAGGCTCATGCCGCCGGTCGGCTCGTCGAGCAGCAGCAGCTTCGGCTTGCCGGCCAGCGCCATAGCGATCTCCAGCCATTGCTGCTGGCCGTGCGACAGCGCAGCAGCGGGCTCGAAGGCGCGATCGGCGAGGCGGAATTGCGTCAGCATGGTCATGACCTGCTCGTGCAGCGCATCCCGCGTGCGCGAGAACAACAGGTCGATCAGCGAGGACTGCGCCTGCAGCGCGAGCAGGATATTGTCGTACAGCGTCAGCGACGGCAGCACGGATGTGATCTGGAATTTCAGGCTCATCCCGGCACGGGCGCGCTCGGTCGGCGTGAACGCGGTGATGTCGGTGTTGACGAAGGAGACCTTGCCGGTGGTCGGCACCTCGGCGCCGGCGATGCACTTCATCAGCGTGCTCTTGCCGGAGCCGTTCGGGCCGATCAGGCCGTGGAATTCGTTGGCGCCGACGGTGAGGGCTGCGCCGTCGAGGGCGGTGAGCTTGCCGAAGATCTTGGTAATGCCGGCGGCTTCAAGGAGCATTGCGCTTCTCCTTGACGTCTTCCTTGACGTTTTCCTTGACGTTCTCCTTGGGTTTCGCACCGAAGCTGCCTACCCGCTCGCGCTCGCCGAGCACGAAGCTGATCAGGCCGAGCGGCCGGAACAGGATCACCAGCAGCAGCAGCACGCCGAGAATGATCGGCCAGATATCGCGGTAATTGTCCGACAGCCAGAAGCTGACGCCCTCGACGATCACGGCTCCGATGACGGCACCGATCAGCGTACCGGAGCCGCCGAACAGCACATAGAGCACCACTTGCGTCGAGACCACGACGCCGACCATGTTGGGCCAGACGAAGCCTTCGTGGAAGGCGTAGAGGCTGCCCGCCATCCCCGCAACGGCGCCGCCGATGGCGAAGATGATCGCCTTCAGGTGCTGCGCCTTGTAGCCGAAGAAGGCGATGCGCTGCTCGTTCTCGCGCAGGCCGGCGAGCGCCAGCCCAAATTGCGATCGCACCAGGAAGCGGCAGAGCAGATAGACCACAACGAGGATGCCGAGCACGAGATAATAGAAGGCGGGGCCTTCGGTGAATTCGTAGGAACCGAGCGACATCGGCGCGATCGAGGGAATGCCGTTCTGGCCGCCGAGATAATACCAGCCGCGCGCCAGGCGATCGGCAGCGTAGGAGCCGGTCAGCGTGCCCAGCGACACGAAGATCACGCTGGAGGGATGCCGGCCCAGCAGCAGGAAACCGCCCAGCAGCAACGCGAAGGTGAGGCCGATCAGCGTGCCCGCGGGCAGCACCAGGAAGATGTTGGTGATGTCGAGGTCGCGCGCGAGCAGCGCCACGCCATAGCCGGCCGAGCCGAAAAACAGGGCCTGGCCGAAGCTCATGATGCCGGCATAGCCCCAGACCAGGTCGAACGACAGCGCGAACAGCGCCAGGATGATCACGCGCGTCGCGAACACCGTGAGATAGTCCTGCAGCAGCAACGGCGCGAGCAGCGCCGCGACCAGCACGATGCCCTCGACGACCGGCAGGATTTTCCGCGTCGATTTTTGCTTCGCCGTCCCGCTGCTAGCCATGGCGACGTCCGGCTCCCCGCCGATTGCGGCGGGGATCGCCTGTTTCACTGCACCCATCGACTTCGGCATTCCGCTTTAGCATTCCTTGGGATCGACGAGCCCGTTGCTGCGGCCGACGATCTCGTAGCTCCCGGCCTTGGCGACCGCGGTATACATCTTCATCTTGCAGTGACGTTTGCCCGGCACCATCTCGGCCGGCCCGCCCGGACCTTCGGCGATCTTGGCATGGTCGAGCGCGGCCGCAACCGAATCGCGGTCGACCTTGCCGGCTTCCTTCACCGCGGCTTCCCAAAGCTTGAGGCCGCGATAGGTGCCGGTCGCGGCGCTGCCGGCGGCGAACAGGAAGTTGCCGGGGAAGTCCTTCTCGTAGGCCGCCTGGATCTTGGCGTCGAACGGGTTCTCCTTGGTCAGCACCTTGAAATAGTCGAGGCAGCTGGCGAGGCCCTCGATTTCGGCGGCCTGATTGATGTTGAGCGTGTTCTCGTCGTAGTAGACGCAGGCGAGGCGCCCGCCGTTCTTGAGGAAGCCGGCTTCATAGAGCTGCTTGAAGAACGGGCCGACGCCCGGCGGAATGACGGTGTTGAAGACGACGTCGACCTTGTTGGAGATGATGCGGTTGACGGTCGCGGAAAAATCGACCTGGTCGAGCGGATAGTATTCCTCGAACACGACCTCGCCGCCATTGGCCTCGATCACCTTGCGGGCGTAGACGTTGAGCGTGTGCGGCCAGACGTAATTGGCGCTCGGCAGCGCGAACTTCTTGCCGCCGTTCTTGATCAGCCAGGGAATGAATTCGTCGCATTGCTGCGCCGGAGTCGGCCCGGTGCAGAACAGATAGGGCGTGCACTCCTTGCCCTCATAGAGCTGCGGATAGATGTAGAGCGTCTTGCCGCGCGCCACGATCGGGTCCTTGATGGCGTTGCGCATCGAGGAGGTGATGCCGCCCAGCACCATGTCGACCTTGTCGCGCTGGATCAGCTTGCGGACGTTGCCGACGGCGACGGATTCGTTCGAGGCGGTGTCCTCGATGTAGAGCTCGAGCGGACGGCCGAGCAGGCCGCCGGCGGCGTTGATCTCCTTGATCACCATTTTCGCGACGTTGGCGTCTGCGTTGCCGGCGTAGGCGATCGGGCCGGTGAGATCGGTGGCGATGCCGACCTTGATCGGGGCTTCGGCGGCATTGGCCCAGGGCGCCGGGATCACCCAGGATCCAACCCCGGTTGCGACCGCACCGGACGCAAAGGCGAAATTGGATAGAAAACGGCGGCGTGAAAGCTGCGTACGATCAAACATGGACTAAACCCCTTTTCCAGCGATGAGGCCCTGCGGCCGGAATTTGATGAAGGCAATGGCGAGAACGAAGACGAGGACGTCGGCGACAACGGGCGCCATGATCCACGGCAGCGCGGCGCTGAGCGTGCCGATGACGCCGGCGCCCGCGACCGGCCCGATGAAGGAGCCGACCCCACCGACCATCACCGCGACGAAACCCTGGATCAGGAAGCGCAGGCCGAGATCCGCATAGAGGCTGAACACCGGCACGATCAGCGCGCCGGCAAGACCGGCGAGCGCGGAACCGAATGCGAAGGTGGCGCCATACATCAGAGGTGTGGAAATACCGGACGCGCGCGCCAGCGACGGATTTTCGAGCGTGGCACGCATGCGCAGGCCGAAGTTGGTGCGCGACAGCAGGAGATAGCAACCGGCCATCACCAGCAGCGTGATGATGATGATGGTGAAGCGCCAGGCCGAGATGTGCATGGCGCCGATGTCGATCGAACCGCCGATAGGTTCGGGCACGGTGAGATAGAAGCCGCCGATCAGGCCGCGCACGGATTCGCGGATGATCAGGCCGAGCGCATAGGTGCCGAGCATGGCGACGATCGGCGCGGCGTAGAAGCGGCGGATGATCAGCGCCTCCAGCACGAAACCGAGCGCGCCGACCACGAAGGGCGCCGCGACCATTCCGGCCCAGATCGGCAGGCCCTTGGCGTAGGCGAGATAGGTGATGTAGGCCCCGAGCAGGACGAACTCGCCCTGCGCGAAGTTGAAGATGCCCATCATGCTGGCGATGATCCCGAGCCCCAGCACGATCAGGACGATGATCGCGCCGAAGCTCAGGATCTCGAACGCTGCGACGAACGCGTTAGCCATGCGATCAATTCTTGTTTTGACGCGTTTTCTTCACGCGAACCGGTATCCACTTCGCTCGAAAACGCTCTGGTCTTCCGTCCGCCTGCATCAATGCCGCGCTCACATCTTCTTCCAGTCGCCGATCTGCTCGAACGCATGGGCGGCGCGATAGATGGTGGATTCCTCGAACATCCGGCCGACCAGCATCAGGCCGACCGGCAGGCCGTCGACCATGCCGCAGGGCAGCGACATCGCGGGATGATGGGTGATGTCGAACGGCGCGGTGTTGGAGATCATCTCCAGCGCGCGGGCGACGTAGTCCTCGCGGCTGGCTGTCGGCTCCGGCAGCTTGGTCGCCTTCATCGGCGTGGTCGGCAGCAGCAGCAGATCGTAGTCCTTGAAGGCCTTGTCGTAGGCGGCGGTCAGGCGTCGCGAGATGTTGAGCGCCTTGCCGTAATAGCGCGGGCCGAAATTGTTGTTGATGTAGGTGCCGAGCAGCAGGAACAGCTTGGTGGTCTCGGACAGCGAATCCGCCTGGCGCCGCCAGCCGCGATGGAAATCCATCAGCGAGGTCGAATAGAGATCGGCGCGGGACAGGCCATAGCCGTCGCCATACATCATGGTCTGGGTCATGCCCTCGGTGCCGATCGGGGTCCAGATCGCGGGTCCGACCATGTGCATGGGGATCGAGACGGTTTCGACGGTCGCGCCCAGATCCTTGAAACGCTTGGCGGCTTCACGGACGCTCTCGTTGACCGCGGCTTCTGCGGTCGGCTGCTCGAAGCCCTCCTTCAAGATGCCGATCTTCATGCCCTTGACGCCCTGACCGAGCGCCTTGGTGTATTCCTCGACCTTCGGCGCCTTGATGCGCGGATCGTAGCCGTCGTCGCCGGCGAGCACTTCGAGCATCAGTGCGTTGTCCGCAACGGTGGCCGTCATCGGGCCGGTGTGATCGACGAAGATCTCGATCGGCATGATGCCGGTGTAGGGCACGAGGCCCCAGGTCGGCTTCATGCCGTAGGTGCCGCAGAACGAGGACGGCATGCGGATCGAGCCGCCCTGGTCGCCGCCCATCGCCATGTCGGCTTCGCCGAGCGCGACGACGACGCCGCTGCCCGAGGACGAGCCCCCGGCCGAATAGCCCATCTTGTAGGGATTATGCACCGCACCCACCGCGCCGGTGTGGCTGCCGCCCGACATGCAGAAAGATTCGCAATGGGTCTTGCCGAGGATTTCCCCACCGGCGTCCAGGATGCGCGTGACGACCGTGGCGTCGAAATCGGGGACGTAACCTTCGAGCGTCGCCGAGCCGTTCATCATGGGAACGCCGGCGAGCATGATGTTGTCTTTCAGCGCGACCGTCTTGCCCTTGAGCTTGCCCGAACTGGCGCCCTTCACCGTCGACTTGCGGTACCAGGCGTTGCGCGGGTTCTCCTCCGCCGAGGGCCGATAGCCCGGCGTGCGCGGGTATTTCACCTCCGGCACCTCGTCCGGCATCGCGCCGACGAGATTGTAGGCCTCGATCGAGCCCTGCATCAGGCCGCGGAACGAGGTGACGTCGTCGTCGGTCAGCGAAAGGCCGCACTGCTTGGCGACATCGAGAAGCTGGGCTGGCGTGGGAAGGACAACTGTCACGGCGCTCTCCTGAAGTTTCTTGATCGGCGCGCGGCCACGATTTGCGCGACATGCGCATCGACCGGCCAAAACATTCAAAACGGAAATATTTTCCTTTTCAAGTATTATTTTGCGCGAAGGGGAGAGCGGATTGCCGCGCCGGCGTCAGACCGGCTTGATCAGCTTGAAGTCGAGGCCATCGGCCTCAGCGAGATACATCTGCATCCGGGCGTGACCGTTGCGCACCGTAACCGGGCCGCGCGCGCCGCCGTAAACGATGTTGCGACCCGCGGCGAGCATCGGCGCCATCGACAGCGAACCGGCCTTGTTGGCGACGGATTCGAGGAAGCGCAGGCCTTCATAGCTGGACTGGCCGAGCGAGCCGATCGGCGGCGCGTTCGCGCCGAACATCGCGCGATAGCGGCTTTGGAAATCGTCGTTGGCGCGCGAGCCGACGCCGGGGAAGTAGCCGGAGGCACAGAACATGTTCTCGCTGTTGTCGGCGCCGATACCGAGCAGCACGGTCTCGTCCATCGCACCGGCGAGCCGCAGCGTGGTTGCTCCAAGGCCGCTTTCGCCAAAGGCGCGGTTGAAGGTGATGCTGTCGGTGCCGATCAGCGAGATCAGGACCACATCCGGTCTCGCGGCGCGGATACGCTCCAGATGAGCTTCGTGGTTATCCTCACCGAGAGGAACGAACTCCTCACCGACGACGCATCCGCCGGTTTCCTTGATGTAGCGCTTCACCGCGCGATGCGACTGCCAGGGCCAGACATAGTCGCTGCCGATCAGGTACCAGCGCTGCGCCTTCTTGGCGTCGGCGAGCCAGTGGATCGACGGCCTGCTCTGCCAGCGCGGCGTCTCGCCGATCGCCATCACGCCAGGCGTACGCTCGCCGCCTTCATAGACGGGTGTATAGATGTAAGGGATCCGGTTCGCGGTGGTGATCTTGCGCAGCGCGACGCGGACCGCGCTGGTGTGCATGCCGACGATGAGATCGATCTCATCGTCGACGACCGCCTGCTCGGCGCGATTCAGGACACCGTCGAGCGGGCCGCCGGCGTCGTAGATCGACAGCTCGATCTCACGCCCCAGAATGCCGCCACGCTTGTTGATCTCGGCGACCGCGAGCTGCGCGGTGTTGGTCGCGCACGGCCCCCAGATGCCGGGCGGACCGCTGCAGCAGATGAAGCAGCCGACGCGCAGCTTGTTGACGCCGCGCCGTCGAAAGAAAGCGTGATCGCTCGGCGACACCGCACCGTTGGCCGCCGATGACGACAGATTCCTGAGCAGCATGGACGGCGGCAACGCCGGACCGCCGTGAGCCGGGAAGTTTACCGTCGCGCGCACGCCAACTCCTGTCTGGCACCAGACCTGAAAGCACATTGTTCGGGCGGCCGCGGCCTCCGCCCTTTTGTTAGGCAAACATCCTATTTTGAAAATATTGAATATTCAACAATTGAAGTGCATATAGAAGCAGCATTGATTGCAAGACATTCACTCATTCGGGTCAAGACGAAGTCTTAGCCGTGGCAAAACCAAACACTCCAATCACCGAACATCTCGCTTATCTGCTCGCGCAAGCCAACCGGGAGATCAACCGGCAGCTGGAACTACGGTTGAGCAAGGAAGGCGTTCCCGTCGAACAGTGGCGCATCCTTAAGGTGCTGTCGGACGGCAATGGCCACTCGATGGGCGAGCTCGCGGATGCCGTGCTGCTCAATCATCCGACGCTGACCAAGATGATCGACCGCATGGTCTCCGACACGCTGGTCTATCGCGTGCAGGACCCGAACGACCGCCGCAAGGTGCTGATGTTCATCTCCGACCGCGGCAAGGTGCTGTGCAGGAGACTCAACTCGCTCGCGGTCGACCAGGAGGAGCACATCCTGGAGAGCTATGGCGACAAGTCGACGAGCGAGCTCAAGCGGCTGCTGGAGAGCTTGATCGACAGCTCGAATTAGGCCTCGTGAATTGGAGTGTCGGCGCCTTGCGAAGCGGAGCTGAGCCGGCGCCGCAGGATTACATCATCGCCAGCACGCGAGACGATAGCGTTGGCCGTTCCATGTCGTCCAGCCCGCGGCCTTGTTGCTGACCGGTTTGGCCAAATACCATTTATTGCCGTCGGCATGGTTGAAGTAGACGCCGCCCTGCGTTCCGCTGCGCGGATTTGTCAACTTCACCCATCGCGAGCCATTGTCCGAGAAGCTACCTGCCCAGCGTGCTCCCGAGCTGGTGGTGCAAGTGTCGCCGTCGCAGCTCGTCTGACTGTCATCCACTGCGGCCCATTTCATGCGGGCCGGCCGGCCGTCAATGTTGCACGACCATGTTCCGCCCCACCATCCGCCCACTTGGCTCGCAGGGGCGGAACCGGAAGCTGAGAAACTCAGGGCAAGAACACACAAGGTGATTGGCAGTGCGCGTCTGGACATTGTCTGGCTCCATGTTCGGCCCCCGTGCGATTCAATCAAACACGGACTGCGCTCGATCGAGGTGAACCAGATCACAATGAGCAGTAGCAAAAGATTGATTGATCTACCGCAGGCGTTCTCCGAGACACGATGCCGCGCGAAGGCCGCCTGTGACCGTGCTCGGGCCGATCGAGCACTGCAGGCATGCGGAACAAAAGGCGGAACCGCTGGTTGATGCCAGCTCTCCGGCTGAGCAGGCAGACGTCCGCTGAGCCGATGACACGGTTGAGTGACACACGGTTAAGTTACACATGGTCAAGTCACACATGGGTCGCGAATGACGCCTTCAGTGTTGATTGTCGAAGACGAAATCTTTGTCGCCAGTGACATCGCCCGCATCCTGGAAGATGCGGGCTATCGCGTCGCCGCGATCGCTGCGGATCGCAAGGAAGCCCTGGAAGCGGGGCCCAAGGCGCAGATCGCGCTGGTCGACATCAATCTACGCGACGGTTCGACCGGGCCGCAGATCGCGCTCGACCTGTCGCGCGAATACGGCACCAAGATCGTCTACGTGACCGCCAATCCCACGCAGATCGCCCCGCGTGCGGAGACGGCCATCGGCTTCATCCGCAAGCCATTCAGCGACGATGCAATCCTGACGGCTGTCCATCACGCCGCCGGCGAGGCGGCTCAACCGCGTTCGCCGGACGTCACGTTCTTTACGGCGCCGGGCGGCTCATCGAACTCTTTGGAATCATAGCCACGGCCCGGAGCCCTTCCGGCTTCCAGTCGTAGGAGATCTTGCCGCCGAGCTGACTGGACATGCTCAAGGCGATCAGCCGGGAGCCGAAGCCTTCCACCGCGGGCGCCGATTTGATCTGGGGACCGCCGCTTTCCGTCCATGCAACGACGACATCATCGTCAGCCTGGCTGACGTCCACGGCGACACATCCGTCCAGCGTCGAGAGCGCGCCGTATTTCGCGGCGTTGGTCGCAAGCTCGTGGAACGACAGCGCCAGGGGCGTTGCGGAGCGGTCGTCGATCCGGAAATCATCGCCCGTGATCAGGACCCGCCTGGCTTCCGACTGATAGGCCGACAGAAGCTGCTCCAGAAGTCCCTTCAGCGTCGCATGGGTCGCAGCCGGCCGAGAGCGGGCGCTGTGCGGGCGCACGAAATCATGGGCCTTTCCGAGCGACATGATGCGCGAACGCAGCTCGTCCGCGAGCCCCTTGAGCTGCGGATGCGTCCGTGTCGACAGGCCGATCAGGCCGTTGATCACGGAGAAGATGTTCTTGATGCGATGGCTCAGCTCCTGGCTGATCATCTCGCGCTGCTCCATCAGCAGCTTCTGCTCGTGGATATCCGTACATGTTCCGAACCAGCGGGTGATGCTGCCATCGGCATCGCGGATCGGCAAAGCGCGCCCGAGAGTCCAGCGGTAATTGCCCGCAGCATTCCTCAGGCGGTATTCGATCTCGTAGGGTTCACCGGTCCGCAAGGAATGCCGCCAGCGCTCCCAGGCCTTGTCCTGATCGTCGGGGTGGAACATGCCGTTCCAGCCCTCACCGTCGGTCGAGCCTTCCGGCACGCCCGTAAACTCGTACCATCTGGCATTGTAGTAATCGTGGTGGCCGTCAGGCAGCGTCGACCACACCATCTGCGGCATGGTGTCGGCCAGAATGCGAAACTTCTGCTCGGTCTCCGACAACGCCTGTTTCGCAACGGCCTCGCTGGCCCGCTGCATCTTCGTGGTCCTGCGATGCCCCATTGCGCCGATCACCTGGGCAGCCATGAGACGCAGGCCCTGCTGCTGCAGCGGCGTCAGGCCGGGTCTGGGCACGCGATCGATGACGCAGAGCGAGCCGAGCGGAAAGCCGTCGTCCGTCAGGAGCGGCGCACCGGCGTAAAATCGGATGAACGGATCCCCCGTGACCAATGGATTTTGGGCGAACCTCGAATCCAAGGTCGCATCAGGCACGACCATCAGGTCCGAGCCGAGCATGGCGTGGGCACAGAAGGAGGATTCGCGCGGCGTCTCGGAGACGTCGAGGCCATGCTTGGCCACGAATTGCTGCATCTTGTCGCCGACCAAACTGACGAGACAGATCGGCGCGTCACACAGCGCCGCCGTGAAGCGCGTCAGCTCGCCGAAGCCCGCTTCACGTGCCAGGCCTTCGAGATCGTGCGCCTCGAGGACTTCGTTTCTGGATGCCGGGAGATTGTCTGCGGAACTCATCAAACGGCCTTAACCCCGACGCCCGCAGCCATCACCGAGCGTGCCGCCCTCCACAGAGTGACCGCCTCCCACCTTACGCCATCACGCCTTGCGTCCCATTGCGAGTTCAAGCGCGGAAAGCGTCATCCCCTCGCAAAGCGAGCGCACACCCGCAAGGTCATGCCGGGATAACAGCAATCGTGAAAGACGGTTCCATCCTTGCCGAGCACGGACGGGGACTTGATCGGACTGACCGGCGCAGGCCGGCGGATTCTCCGATCAGGCATACCGCCCGTGGCAGTGCTTGTACTTCTTGCCTGAGCCGCAGGGGCAATCCTCGTTGCGGCCGACCTTGCCCCAGCTGGCGGGGTTGTTGGGATCGCGCAGCGCGGCGTCGGAGGTCTGGGCTCCAAGCGAGACGTTGGCGACGGCCATTTCGTCCTCGCCCGTATTGGGGTCGAACTTGTGCGCTTCCATCGGCGGCAGCGTGGGCGCTTCCTGCTCCGGCGGGACGATCTCGACACGCATCAGCTGCGCCGTGACGGCCTCGCGCAGATGCGCACTCATCTCCTGGAAGAGGTTGAAGGCTTCGGTCTTGTACTCCTGCAGGGGATCGCGCTGGCCGTAGCCGCGCAGGCCGATGACCTGGCGCAGATGGTCCAGCATGATCAGATGCTCGCGCCAGAGATGGTCGAGCGTCTGCAGCAGGATGGTCTTCTCGACGTAACGCATCACGTCGGGGCCCCATTGCGCGACCTTTGCCGCCATATGCTCGTCGGCGCGGTTCTCGATGCGCGTGAGCAGCTCCTCGTCGGCGATGCCCTCTTCCTTGGCCCATTCGTCGACCGGCAGGTCGAGATCGAGCACGCGCTTCAGTTCCTCCTTCAGGCCCGCGACGTCCCATTGCTCGGCATAGGCGTGCTCGGGCACGTGCTTGGCGACGAGGTCGTCGATGAAGGCATGGCGCATGTCGTTGACGGTCTCGGCGACGCTCTCGTCCTTCATCAGGTCGACGCGCTGGTCGAAGATCACCTTGCGCTGGTCGTTCTGGACGTTGTCGAACTTCAGCAGGTTCTTGCGGATGTCGAAGTTGCGCGCCTCGACCTTCTGCTGCGCCTTCTCCAGCGCCTTGTTGATCCAGGGATGGATGATGGCCTCGCCCTCTTGCAGGCCAAGACGCTGCAGCATGCTGTCGAGGCGATCCGAGCCGAAGATGCGCATCAGATCATCTTCCAGCGACAGGAAGAATTTCGAGCGGCCGGGATCGCCCTGACGGCCGGAACGGCCGCGCAGCTGATTGTCGATACGGCGGGATTCGTGTCGCTCGGAGCCCATGATGTAGAGGCCGCCGGGCTTGGTCACGGTCTTGGCGGGCTTGCTGCCCTTCGCCGGCTCGATCTCGACCACCTCTTCGGCCTTCAGCACGATGTCGCGGAAGCGCTCGACGTCGGCCTTGATCTGCTCGATCTTCCTGGCCTTCTCGGCCTCGTCCTCGATGCCCGCGGTCTCCTTCGGGATACGCATCTCGAGCGAGCCGCCGAGCTTGATGTCGGTACCGCGTCCCGCCATGTTGGTCGCGATCGTGATCGCGCCGGGCACGCCGGCCTCCGCGACGATATAGGCTTCCTGCTCGTGGAAGCGCGCGTTCAGCACCGCGAACAGTTTCGCCGGCTTGCCGGCGCGGGCGGCAGCGTAAAGCTTGTCGAGCGCGTTCTCCTTGCCGAAATCGATCTGCTTGTAGCCGTTCTGCTTCAGAAACTCGGCCAGCACTTCCGACTTCTCGATCGACGCGGTGCCGACCAGCACCGGCTGGAGCCGCGAATTGGCCCGCTCGATCTCGGCGAGGATCGCCGTGTATTTTTCCTTGTGGGTGCGATAAACCTCGTCGTCCTCGTCGAGGCGGCCGATCGGCACGTTGGTCGGAATCTCCACGACCTCGAGCTTGTAGATGTCGAAGAGCTCGTCGGCTTCGGTCAACGCCGTGCCGGTCATGCCGGCGAGCTTCTCGTACATCCGGAAATAGTTCTGGAAGGTGATCGAGGCCAGCGTCTGGTTTTCCGGCTGGACCTGCACGTGCTCCTTGGCTTCCAGCGCCTGGTGCAGGCCTTCAGAATAACGGCGGCCGGCCATCATGCGTCCGGTGAACTCGTCGATGATGACGACCTCGTCGTCGCGCACGATGTAGTCCTTGTCGCGCGTGAACAGGGTATGCGCGCGCAGCGCCTGGTTGATGTGGTGTACGATGGAGACGTTCTCGACGTCGTAGAGCGACTCGCCCTTGAGCTGGCCGGCATCGCGCAGCAGGGTCTCGATCTTCTCCATGCCCGCCTCGGTCAGCGTCACCGTGCGCTGCTTCTCGTCGACGTCGTAATCGGTCTTGTCGAGCTTGGGCAGGAAGCCGTCGATGGTGTTGTAGAAATCGGAGCGGTCGTCGAGCGGTCCGGAAATGATCAGCGGCGTGCGCGCCTCGTCGATCAGGATGGAGTCGACCTCGTCGACGATGGCGTAGAAGTGCGGACGCTGGACCATGTCCTCGAGCCGGTACTTCATGTTGTCGCGCAGATAGTCGAAGCCGTATTCGTTGTTGGTGCCGTAGGTGATGTCGCAGGCATAGGCGGCCTTGCGCTCGGCATCGTCGAGACCGTGGACGATCACGCCGGTGGTCATGCCGAGGAAGCCGTAGATCTGGCCCATCCAGCCGGAGTCGCGGCGGGCGAGGTAGTCGTTGACGGTGACGACGTGGACGCCCTTGCCGGCGAGCGCGTTGAGGTAGACCGCAAGGGTCGCCACCAGCGTCTTACCTTCGCCGGTCTTCATCTCGGCGATGTCGCCCTCGTGCAGCACCATGCCGCCGATCAGCTGGACGTCGAAATGGCGCTGGCCGAGCGTGCGCTTGGCGGCCTCGCGCACGGTGGCGAAGGCGGGGACCAGCAGGTCATCCAGCGTCTTGCCCTCGGCGAGCTGCTTCTTGAAGTCTTCGGTGCGGGCTTTGAGCGCCTCGTCGGAGAGCTTCGAGACCTCTGCCTCCAGCGCGTTGATCGCGTTGACGCGGGACTGATATCCCTTCACCCGCCGGTCGTTGGCGGAGCCGAAAAACTTGCGGGCGAGCGCGCCGATCATGCCTGGTTCCTGTGTTCGCGATTCAACCGCGTTGGGCCTAAGAAGTTGTCACCCGCCTGCCCATCAACTCACCGTGACGCCTCGTGGAGTCAGAGCCCGGACTGCGGGGGTCATCCGCCATATGGGTGGGAATTGGACAAGTCTGGGTTCAACGGCCAAAAACGCAGCAAAATAAACGCCATCGCCATGGTCGCGACCGGGCAGAGATATGGCCCGGTCAGGGCCTTGTCAACGGCGGGCGCATTGCGGCTAATTCATCATTTTGACAGACTTTTCGCGTTGCCAAGCCCCCCTGAATTGGGCGAGTGTCCGCCCCGCTTCGAGCAGCCCCCTGCTTCAACATAAGGATTTTCCATGACCACCTCGTTCCCGGCAACCACCGGCCAGCGTTTCCGCCATGCGTCCGCCCTGGCTGGCTGCCTCGCCTTGGCGCTGTCCCTGGCGATCGCCGGCCCGCTCCGGGCCGCCGACGATCCGGTGCTGGCGAAGGTCAACGGCGCGGAAATCAAGAAGAGCGACGTCGCCATGGCCGAGGAGGAACTCGGGCCGAGCCTCGCCCAGATGGACCCGGCGACCAAGGACGAGAACGTGCTGTCCTTCCTGATCGACATGAAGATCGTCGGCAAGGCCGCCGAGGACAAGAAGATCGCCGACAGCGAGGAGTTCAAGAAACGCCTGGCATTCGCCCGCACCCGCCTGCTGATGGACAGCCTGCTGGCTCAGGAAGGCAAGGCCGCCACCACCCCTGACGCCATGAAGAAGGTCTATGATGAGGCCTCCAAGCAGATCACCGGTGAGCAGGAAGTGCGCGCCCGCCACATCCTGGTCGAGACCGAGGACGAGGCCAAGGCGGTGAAGGCCGAGCTCGACAAGGGCGCCGATTTCGCCGAGCTGGCCAAGAAGAAGTCCAAGGATCCGGGCTCGGCCGACGGCGGCGATCTCGGCTTCTTCACCAAGGAGCAGATGGTGCCGGAATTCTCGGCTGTCGCCTTCGCGCTGGAGCCGGGCAAGATCTCCGACCCCGTCAAGTCGCAGTTCGGCTGGCACGTCATCAAGGTCGAGGAAAAGCGCAACCGCAAGGCGCCCGATTTCGAGCAGGTCAAGGCCCAGATCGAGCAATACGTCACCCGCAAGGCCCAGGCCGACTACGTCGCCAAGCTGCGTACGGAAGCCAAGGTCGAGCGGCTGGACCAGCCGGCGGCCGATGCCGCCAAGGACGCCAAGCCGGCGGACGCAGCCAAGCCGTCCGACAGCAAGATGGCGCCGCCTGCAAAGAAGTAAGACCGCGAAGACGCAAGAATTCGCTGTCACTTCACGGACGCCAAGGGTATCTAACGTCGCAATGGCCGGGCCACTTGATGGTCCGGCCATCTGCATGTCCAGACCCCACCAAGGCGCCCCGTGATGTCCTCCTCCGTCTCTCCCCTCGCCCCGAAAAACGTTCCCGATATGCCCGTGATCGCGGGCATTCGTCTTGCGACGGCCGAAGCCGGCATCCGCTACAAGAACCGCACCGACGTCCTGCTGGCGGTGATGGACAAGGGCACCGCGGTCGCCGGCGTCTTCACCAAGTCGAAATGCCCGTCGGCGCCGGTGGAATGGTGCCGTGCGAAACTGAAAGGCGGCGGATCTTCTAAAAAAGGATTGGCCCGCGCGCTCGTCGTCAATTCCGGCAACGCCAATGCCTTCACCGGCAAGACCGGCCGCGCCTCCACCGCGTTGACCGCGAAGATCGCGGCCAAGGCGGTCGGATGCAGCGAGGGCGAAATCTTCCTGGCCTCGACCGGCGTGATCGGCGAGCCACTGGACGCGACCAAGTTCGACGGCGTGCTGGGCCGACTGGCTGAAGCCGCCGAGCCCGGCGACTACCTGACTGCTGCCAAGGCGATCATGACCACCGATACCTTCCCGAAGGTCGCGACCGCGACCGTCAAGCTCGGCAAGGCCAGGGTCACCATCAACGGCATGGCCAAGGGGGCCGGCATGATCGCCCCCGACATGGCGACGATGCTGTCCTTCATCTTCACCGACGCACCGATCGCGCCCGCGGCCTTGCAGGCGCTGCTCAAGGCCGGCGTCGAGGACACCTTCAACGCGGTGACGATCGACGGCGACACGTCCACCTCGGACACGCTGCTGGCCTTCGCCACCGGCGCTGCCGCCGAGCACGGCGCCCCGAAGATCAGCCGCGCCAGTGATCCGCGCCTGAAAGCGTTCGTCAAAGCCTTCAATCAAGTGCTCGCCAATCTTTCCGAGCAAGTGGCCCGCGACGGCGAAGGCGCGCGCAAGCTGGTCGAGATCACGGTCGAGGGCGCCAAGACCAAGGCCTCGGCGCGCAAGATCGCGATGTCGATCGCCAACTCGCCGCTGGTCAAGACCGCGATCGCCGGCGAGGACGCCAATTGGGGGCGCGTCGTGATGGCGGTCGGCAAGGCCGGCGAGCCGGCCGATCGCGACAAGCTCTCGATCTCCTTCAACGGCATCCGCGTCGCCAGGAGCGGGGCGCGCGATCCTGATTATGACGAGGCGCAAGTGTCGGAAGCGATGAAGGCGCCGGAGATCGCGATCAAGGTCTCGCTCGGCCTCGGCAAAGGCCGCGACCGCGTGCTGACCTGCGACCTCACCAAGGAGTATGTCGCGATCAACGGCGATTACAGGTCGTAAGGGACTGCCACTCTCCGACCGTCATCCTGAGGTGCTCGCGGAACGCGAGCCTCGAAGGCTGCATCGGCCGTGCTGCCGCAGCGTTGAGAAAGCCGGGCTGTCGCCCTTCGAGGGCCGCTGTAGGAGCGGCCACCTCAGGGTGACGGTCACAACTCAACCCGAGATCCGGGCGTCCGCGATCGCCTTCTTGAACAGCGCGTTCATCGCGTCCGAAATGCCCTGCGTCGGGCTCACCTCGAAATACAGTCCCGTCGAGGCGCAGCTCTCCATTTTCTGCGCGATCTCGCTGTTCGGCGACGGCCCGAACGGTCCCTTGTTGAAGGGATCGATGTAGTCCATGTACCACTGGTTGGTCGGGAGCTGCAGATAGGTGGTATACAGCACCGCGATCTTGACGCCGCGGTTCTTGATGGCGGTGCACAGCGAGACGTCGATCGGCGACTGGCAGCGTCCGCCGCTCACCGTCGGCTTGGAGCAGCCGGTGTTGTACTCGTCGGCGACGCCGTCCGAAACAAAGAACAGGTATTTCAGCGGCGCTGCGGACGTCCCGGTGCCCGGCGCGCTGATCACGTTGTTGATCGCCGGCAGAACCGTGCTGAACTGCGTGTCCTTGTCGGCCGTGTAGGAATCGTTGTTGCCGTAGACACCCATCAGGTCGATGGAGCCGGCCGCCGTCTTGGCGCTGGACAGGCTTGCCGACAGCGCAAACAGCGCGCGCAGGCCGATGGTCTTCGACGACGCGCCGAAATCGTAGATCGCCATGCGAAACTGGTTCGAATAGGTTTGGGTGGCGCCGGCGGTGTCCATCAGCGACTGGGTCGCGCTGCGCAACACGTCGATCCGCGTCGTCACGCCGAGGGTCTTGGCGAGATTGTAGTAGTTGTTGGAGTCGTTGTAGTCGTGGCACGCGAAGGCGCATTTGTCGTTCGGCTTGAAGCTGTTGCCGGTGGTCGCGTTGACCAGCGTGGTGACGTCCGCAGGCGTCGCCGCCACGCCCATCGACGGCGAATTGTCCAGCAGGAGATAGAAATCGATGTAGAGCGGCATGTTCGCCGTCGCCGTCGACGTTCCGGTCAGCGCCAGCGCAGTCTTGCCGATCAGGCCGAGGAACATGGTGTTCATCGTGGCATTGAACGAGACCGTTGCGGTGACGGTCGAGCCGCTCTTGACCACCGTCGGCGTGACGCTGTTGAGCGTGTAGCCGGTCTGGTTGGCACGGTTGGCGTCGAAGATGTTCCGGGCATCGGTGACACCCACCGCGATCGAACCGTCGGAGGTCATCGAGCCTGCGGCCTTGAAGGCCGGCGACGCCTTGGCGATCGAGCCGACGCTGGCGGCATCGGCCGCGGCCTGAAGCTTGGCCCGGGTCTGCGTCGCGCGCGAATAGTCGACCGCGCAGCCGATCGTGGTGATCAGCGGAACGCAGGCGATCGCGAAGATCACCGCGATATTGCCGCGCCGGTCGTGAATGAACCGGCGGATAATGGTGGAGAGCGCAGCGCGCATGGTTCGAGCCCGGAGCGGTTTAAGCGTTTCCACTCTAGGAACCCTGGATTAAATATGACTTATGGAACTGACTTATGGAACCTCGGAAACCCGGGCCGCAACGGGGTTAACAAACCGTTGCGGGCGATCTTCAGCGAGCGACATTGACGTATGGCCGATCTGAAACTGACATTGGTTGTGGCCTGCGCGCTGGTCGACGCCGACAAGCGCGTCCTGATCGCGCAGCGCCCCGAGGGCAAGACGCTGGCCGGCCTCTGGGAATTCCCCGGCGGCAAGTGTGAGCCCGGCGAGCGGCCGGAGCAGAGCCTGATCCGCGAACTGCACGAGGAGCTCGGCATCACCGTCGCCGAGCCGTGCCTGGCCCCGCTGACCTTTGCGAGCCATGGCTACGAGACCTTCCACCTCCTGATGCCGCTCTACATCTGCCGTCGCTGGGAAGGGCAGGTGACGCCCCGAGAAGGCCAGACCCTCGCCTGGGTCCGTGCCAACAAGCTGCGCGACTACCCGATGCCGCCCGCGGACATTCCGCTGATCCCGCATTTGATTGATCTGCTGATGTGAATGGAAGATCGCCGTCACCCTGAGGTGCCGGAGCGAAGCGGAGGCCTCGAAGGGCGACGGCGCCAAGGTGCCCCCCCAGCATCCTTCGAGGCTCGCCGAAGAGGCTCGCGCCTCAGGATGACGCCGCGTTTTGGGGCAAGACCGCTACGTCTCCCCCGCCTTCTTCACCGCCTCCGCCAGGCTCGCCTTGGCCGAACCCGGCTTCAGCGGCTGCTGCTGGCTCGCATGCGGGGCCCAGCCGGAGAGCCAGATGATGTCGAAGGTCGCGCGGATACGGCCGTCGGCATCGGCAAAGCGCTCGGCGTAGATTTCGGCCATCCGCAGCAGCGTCGCGCGCCGCGATGGCGTGCGCCGCCGCTCGATCAGCACATTGGCCGCGCCCATGCGGCGGAGATCCTGCATCAGCGCGAACCCATTGCCGTAGCGCACCACGACGCGGTCGACGTCGGTCACCGGGAGCGCAAAGCCGGCCCGCTGCAACAGCGCGCCGATGTCACGCAGGTCGGCGAACGGCGCCACGCGCGGCGACACGCCGCCCTCGCATTCGGCCTCCGCTGCGGCAAAGGCCTGCCGCAGCTCGGTCAGGCTGTCGCCGCCGATCATCGCGGCCAGCAGCAGGCCATCCGGCTTCAGCGCGCGGCGAATTTGCGCGAGCACGCCAGGCAAATCGTTGACGAATTGCAGCGCCAGCGCGGAGGCCACGAGATCGAGGCTTTCCGGCGCGAAGGGCAGTTTCTCTACACCACCCGCATCGAGAGCGATGTGCGCGATCGACGGAAGCCGCGTACGCAGGTCCGCGAGACCTTCGCCGGGCGTCCAGAGATCGGCCGCCGCATGGAAATCCCGCATCACCGCGGCCAGCCGGTCGGACATGTCCTCGGCGACCCGATCGAGCAGGAAGCCCACGGCACCTTGCGCCTGAGCCCGCCGCTGCCGCGCATGCAGCAAGGCACGATCGAATAAGGCGGGCGGGGTCTGGAGGTTCTGGGCCATGCCGCTGGTTACGCCGATCTCGACGGTTCTGGCAATCCGGCCTGTGCGGCGCTAGCCTCCCCCCATGGAAGTCGAAGCCGCCCGCACCCGCTCCATCGCCGCACCGCTGCGTGCCGCATGGACGGCCGGCCGTCACATCCTGTCGCGTACCGCACGACTCGCGCTCGACATCGCGCTGCCGACGTTGTGCGTGTCGTGCCGCGAGCCGGTTCACGGCGAGGGTGTCTGCGCTTCGTGTTGGGCGCGGCTGTCGTTCATCGAGCGGCCCTATTGCCCGCGGCTCGGCATTCCCTTCGTCTACGATCCCGGCCCCGACATGCTGTCGATGGAGGCGATCGCGAGCCCGCCGGCCTACCAGCGCGCCCGCGCGGCCGTGCGTTACGACGACGTCGCGCGCACGCTGGTGCATGCGCTGAAATACCAGGACCGCACCGATCTGGCGCCCGCGATGGGCCGCTGGATGGCGCGGGCGGGCGGCGAACTGCTTGATGGCGCCGATATGCTGGTGCCGGTCCCGCTGCATTGGCGGCGGGCCTGGCGGCGCCGCTACAACCAGTCCGGGGCGCTGGCGCAGGTCATCGAGCGGCAGAGTGGGGTCAAGGCGAGGACTGAGGTGCTGCGCCGGGTGCGGGCCACCGAGCAGCAGATCGGCCTGTCGCGGGCCCAGCGCGCCACCAATGTGCAGGGCGCTTTCCAGGTATCCCTCGACCGTCAGGCGGAAATTCAGGGCCGCCGGATTGTCCTGATCGACGACGTCCTGACCTCGGGGGCGACGCTGGATGCCTGTGCGCGGGCCCTGCTCCGGGCCAAAGCCGCCCAGGTCGACGTGCTGGTCTTCGCCCGGGTTGTCGAGAGCGGCCCTCGTCCCATATAATTCAATGACTTCATGACATGAGAGCGCCAGACGCCATGACTGCTGCTGTCGAGATCTACACCAGGCCGGGCTGCGGCTATTGTTCCGCGGCAAGGTCCCTGCTGACCCGCAAGAAGGCGACCTTTACCGAATTCGACGTCGCCAAGAATCCCTCCTGGCGGGAGGAGATGTACGATCGCGCCGGCGAAGGCTCGACCTTCCCGCAGATCTGGATCGGCGGAACCCATGTCGGCGGCTGCGACGAACTCTACGCGCTCGATCGCGAGGGCAAGCTCGACGGCATGCTCGAAGGTGTGAAGGCCACGTCATGAACGAGAACCGCACGTTTACTGCCGCCATGGTGCAGATGCGCACCGGCCTGCTGCCCGAGCCGAGCCTCGCCCAGGCGACGCAGTTGATCCGGCAGGCGGCGGCCAACGGCGCCGACTACGTGCAGACGCCCGAGGTCAGCAACATGATGCAGCTGAACCGCAAGGCACTGTTCGAACATCTGCAGAGCGAAGAGGACGACATTTCGCTGAAGGCCTACCGCGCGCTCGCGGCGGAGCTGAAGATCCATCTCCATGTCGGCTCGCTGGCGCTGCGCTTTTCGCCGGAGAAGGCGGTCAACCGCTCCTTCCTGATCGGGCCCGAGGGCAATGTGCTGGCGAGCTACGACAAGATCCACATGTTCGACATCGAGCTGCCGGACGGCGAGAGCTACCGCGAATCCGCCAACTACCAGCCGGGCGAGACCGCGGTGATCTCCGACCTGCCCTGGGGCCGCGTCGGGTTGACGATCTGCTACGACGTTCGCTTCCCCGCGCTGTACCGCGCCCTCGCCGAGAGCGGCGCATCCTTCATCACCGTGCCCTCGGCCTTCACCCGCAAGACCGGTGAAGCGCACTGGCACGTGCTGCTGCGTGCGCGCGCGATCGAGACCGGCTGCTTCATCTTCGCAGCTGCCCAGGCCGGCACCCACGAGAACAAGCGCGAGACCTACGGCCATTCGCTGATCATCTCACCCTGGGGCGAGATCCTCGCCGAGGGTGACGTCGAGCCCGGCATCATCATGGCCAGGATCGACCCCGCTCAGGTCGAGACCGCACGCCGCGCGATCCCCTCGCTCCAGCACGGTCGCCGCTTCGGTGTGGCCGATCCCAAGGCCGGGCCGGATCATCTGCACCTGGTGCGGGGATCGGCATGATCCGCTACGCGCTTCGCTGCGACCGCGACCACGACTTCGAGAGCTGGTTCCAGAGTTCGTCGGCCTATGACCAGCAGGTCAAGCGCAAGCTCGTGACCTGCCCGATCTGCGGCTCGGCCAAGGTCGAGAAGGCCATCATGGCCCCGCGCATCGTCGGCAAGAAGGGCCGCGGCCGTGCAGCGCCGCCGCCTGAGCCCGCGGCTGCTCCCGCGCCCGAGGCTGCACCGTCAGGACCGACCTCGCTGTTGATGGCGCAGGAGAAAGAGCTGCGCAGCAAGCTGAAAGAGCTGCGCGATCACATCGTGAAGAACGCCGACAATGTCGGCGAGCGCTTTGCCAACGAAGCCCGCGCGATGCATTACGGGGACAAGGAGCACCGCCCGATCTACGGCGAGGCCTCGCCAGAGGAGGCGAAGTCGCTGATCGACGAGGGCATCGAGGTGTCACCGCTACCGACATTGCCGGAAGACCGGAACTAGAGCGTTTTCCAGCGAAGTGGATACCGGTTCGCGTCAAGAAAACGCGTCAAAACAAGAATCTAGGCCCCCACCAGCACCGCCACGCCGATGATGATCAGCGCGATGCCTGCGAGCTCGCGCGGCGCGATCGGCTGCTTGAACGAGTAATAGGCCACGCCTTGCGCGAACAGTACCTCGATCAGAGCGAGCGTGCGGACATTGGCGGCGGCGGTCAGCGCGAACGCCAGGAACCAGAATTGCGAGGCAAAGGCGCCCATGAAGCCAGCCAGCAGCGATGGCTTCCACAGGCCGAGGATCGCCTGCAGCACCTGTGGCGCACGCCAGAGCAGATAGATCGTCAGGATCAGCGTCTGCACGAACAGGCCGAGCACCAGCGTGAACGAGGCCGAGGTCACGAACGAGACGCCCGGCACGTTGATGATGGCGCCACGAAAGCCGACCGCGGACAGCGCGAACGCTGCCGCGGCAACGAGCCCGGTGATGGTCGGCTTCAATTCGGCAAAGCTCTTCTCGCCGCCGGGCCTGAGCGCCGTGATGACGACACCGACGGTCGCAATCACGATCGCCAGCACCTTCAGCCAGGTCAGGTGGTCGCCGAGGAAGACGAAGCCGAAGATTGCGGTCTGGATCGCCTCGGTCTTCAGATACGCCGTCGTCACCACGAAGGAGCGATCGTTCATGGCGAGCAGCATCAGGCCGGTGGCGACGATCTGGCTGAGCGCCCCTAACAGCAGCCACGGCCAGAACACGGCCGGCGGCGGGCCGAGATGATCGCCGGTCGCGATCAACACCGCGCCCAGAAACAGCAGCGAGAACGGAAAGCCGAACAGGAAGCGGATATTGGTCGCTCCCCATGTCCCCAGCGGCTTCGTCAGCGACCGCTGCATCGCATTGCGCGCGACCTGGCCGAGCGCGGCGACGACGGTGAAGGGGATCCAGAGGCTGGTGACGGTGAGCATGGGATGGGGGCTGGAGCAGGGGAGAGTGCAGCCAACCTGCCGCCAGCAGCGAAGCAGGTCAATCACGCCCACGTCATAGGAGCGATGCTTTGGACTGCTTACGCCCTCACACCATCGCTTCCGCCACCACCATGTAGTTCACGTCCATGTCCGACGAGAGCGACCATTTATCGGCGAAGGGCGAGTAGACCACACCGGTCTGCTCGGTGATGACGAGGCGGTTGTCGAGCAAATATTTGGTCAGCTCGTCGGGGGTGACGAACTTGTTCCATTCGTGGGTGCCGCGCGGCAGCCAGCGCAGGACGTATTCGGCGCCGACGATGGCGAGCGCGAAGCTCTTCCAGTTGCGGTTCAGCGTCGAGACCACCATCAGGCCGTTCGGCTTCAGCATCGCGGCGCAACGCTTCAGGAAGACTCCCACATCGACGACATGCTCGACCACTTCCATCGCCAGCACGATGTCGAAGCGCTCGCGCGGATCGATCTCCTCCACCGTAGTGCAGCGGTAGTCGATCGCAAGATGGCCCTTGTCGGCATGCAGCTTAGCCGCGGCGATGTTGCTCTGGGACGGATCGACGCCGATGACCTGCGCGCCCAGCCGCGACAGCGGCTCGCACAGCAGGCCGGCGCCGCAGCCGATATCGAGCACGCGCAGGCCGCCGAGGCAGTTGAGGCTGCGCAAATTGCGCTCGAACTTGCGGCACGCGGCGTCGCGGATATAGCCGAGCCGCAGCGGGTTGATCCGGTGCAGCGGCGCCATCTTGCCGTTGGGGTCCCACCACTCCGCCGAGAGCTTCGAGAATTTGGCGATCTCGGCGGCATCGACGGTCGAGCCCTGCTGCGGGCTTGCGGTTGCGAAAGTATCTTGCTGCATGCTCATGGTTACGCGCGGTCCTACCGCGTGGTGATTGAACTACGGAAGGCGAGCGGCGAGGCGATGGTCTTGATCGTCTCGATCCCCTCACCGACACCCCGGATCGTCACGTCGCCGTAGTTGAGAATACGTCCAAGAATCGACTGGTCGACGTCGACGCTCTCGACCTTGTCCAGCGCCATCTCGAAGGTGCGGCGCTTGATGAACCCGGTCTTGTGCACAACCCTGAGGTTGGTGACGTCGGTCTCGGTGGTGAAGCGATGGAACCAGCCCTTCACGGTCCAGTACAGTGCGGCCAGAGCCGCGAGGCCGGAGGCGACGAGGCAGAGCAGCACGAGCCCTTCGACGATGGTTTGCCGAGATGCGACGAAGAACGCCAGGGCCACGATCCAGGCCACGATCGCCGGGAAATAGAAGATCCAGTGCGCATTGGTCGAATACAGCACCTTCTCGCCGGGCTGAAGAATCTCGTCGATATAGCGCGCCATGATCCCGGTTAACCCATTACCCCACACCCGGCCCCGCAGGAACCCGCTTGCCCCCGGCCGCGCCGCTATGTATACGCGCGGTCGGTATCCGCCGGCACCCGTCCGGTGCGGGTCACCATACTGATCCCTTTGAAGGAATGCACGCGTCGTCATGAGCCGCCTCGTGATGAAATTCGGCGGCACATCCGTCGCCAACATCGAACGTATCCGCAACGTCGCACGCCATGTGAAGCGTGAGGTCGACGCCGGCCATGAAGTGGCCGTGGTCGTCTCGGCGATGTCCGGAAAGACCAACGAGCTGGTGGCCTGGTGCACCGAGGCCTCGCCGATGCATGACGCGCGCGAATACGACGCCGTCGTCGCCTCCGGCGAACAGGTGACCTCCGGCCTGCTGGCGATCGTGCTCCAGAGCATGGGCATCCAGGCCCGCTCCTGGCAGGGCTGGCAGATCCCGATCAAGACCAGCGACGCCCACGCCTCGGCCCGGATCGAGGACATCGACGGCAGCGAGATCATCAAGCGTTTTAGGGATCGCAAGGAAGTCGCGGTCATCGCCGGCTTCCAGGGCATCAATCCTGAAACGAACCGCATCACCACGCTCGGCCGCGGCGGCTCCGACACCTCGGCCGTGGCGATCGCCGCCGCCGTCAAGGCGGATCGCTGCGACATCTACACCGACGTCGACGGCGTCTACACCACTGACCCGCGAATCGTGCCGAAGGCCAAGCGGCTCGACAAGATCGCGTTCGAGGACATGCTGGAACTGGCTTCCCAGGGCGCAAAAGTGCTCCAGGTCCGCTCGGTGGAACTCGGCATGGTCCACAACATGCCGATCTTCGTCCGCTCGAGCTTCGACAAGCCCGAGGATATCGACCCGCATGCCAACCAGCCGCCCGGCACGCTGATCTGCAGCGAGGAGGAGATCATGGAAAGCCACGTCGTCACCGGCATCGCCTTTTCGAAGGACGAGGCCCAGATCTCGGTACGCCAGATCGAGGACAAGCCGGGCGTCGCCGCGTCGATCTTCGGCCCGCTGGCGGATGCCAATATCAACGTCGACATGATCGTCCAGAACGTGTCCGAGGACGGCAAGACCACCGACCTCACCTTTACCGTGCCCGCCGCCGACTACACCCGGGCCAAGGACACGATTACCGCCGCCAAGGACAAGATCGGCTATATCCGGCTGGATACCGCCACCGACGTCGCCAAGATCTCGGTGATCGGCAGCGGCATGCGCAGCCATGCCGGCGTCGCCGCCCAGGCGTTCTCGGCCCTCGCGGGGCGGAATATCAATATCCGGGCCATTACAACCTCCGAGATCAAATTCTCGGTTTTGATCGACACCGCCTATACCGAGCTTGCGGTACGCACCCTGCACACGCTCTACGGTCTCGATCAGGCCTGAAGCGCGACCATCGTCACGCTTCAGGTTGTTGTTTGAGCATGGCCTTTCCGGAAAACCGCTTCGCACTTTTCCGGACCATGCATGGACTAATTTTCTCTTAGCGGTCGCAGCAAACGCGAAGGTATACACACCTTCGCGTTTGGCAGGCGTTTTGCTTGGCAAAACAAGCCCCAATTCGCTATACGGCGAACAGGGTGGGCTGCCGCAGACTGTGTCCCAGTTCAGGCCGCTGATTCGGTGCAAGCGCAAAATCTAAGACAAGATTTGAGTTTGCGCCTGCGCCGGACAGACAATTCGGTTGTTTTTCTGGGATTTTGGGCCAGCCGCCGGCCAATACCGCCGGGCCGGGCAGACGGAGGAGATTGACGGGACATGCGGAGCGCGTCGGGAGGTCCCCGCGTCTTGTTGAGACGGCTCCGCGAAACCATGGCGGAACAGGTCTCGGCCCAGGAGCGGCTGGACAAGATCGTGGTGCTGATCGCCGCCAACATGGTGGCCGAAGTGTGCTCGGTCTATGTGCTGCGCATCGACAATACGCTCGAGCTCTACGCCACCGAAGGCCTCAACCGCGAGGCTGTCCACCACACCGTGCTGAGCGCCCATGAGGGCCTGGTCGGCCTTGTCGCCAGCGAGGCGACGCCGCTCAATTTGAGCGATGCGCAAAGCCACCCGGCCTTCTCGTTCCGCCCCGAGACCGGCGAAGAAATCTATCACTCCTTCCTTGGCGTGCCGATCCTGCGCGCCGGCAACACGCTCGGCGTGCTGGTGGTGCAGAACCGCGCCAAGCGCAATTATGTCGAGGAGGAGCTCGAGGCGCTGCAGACCACCGCCATGGTGCTGGCGGAGCTGATCGCCTCCGGCGAGCTCTCGGCGCTGGCCCAGCCCGGCCAGGAGCCCGCCGCGCGCCACTCCGCACAGAAGGTCGGTGCGATCCTGTCGGAAGGCATCGCGCTCGGCCATGTCGTGCTGCACGAGCCGCGCGTCGTCATCAAGGATTACATCGCGGAGGACCTGCCCAAGGAAATCAAGCGGCTCGACACCGCGCTCGCCAAGCTGCGCGCCGATCTCGACCGCATGCTGGAGCGCGGCGATGTCGCCGAGGGCGGCGAGCATCGCGAGGTGCTGGAAGCCTACCGCATGTTCGCCAACGACCAGGGCTGGTCGCACAAGCTGCACGAGGCGGTTGCCACCGGCCTCACCGCGGAAGCCGCCGTCGAGCGCGTGCAGTCCGACACCCGCGCGCGCATGCTGCGCTCGACCGATCCCTATTTGCGCGACCGGCTGCACGATCTCGAGGATCTCGGCTACCGCCTGATGCGTCAGCTGGTCGGCCAGGACCACGCGCCGTCACGCGAGCAGCTGCCCGACAACGCCATCGTCATCGCGCGCGCGATGGGGCCGGCGGCGCTGCTCGACTACGACCGCAAGCGCCTGCGCGGCATCATCTTGGAGGAAGGCACCGCCAATTCCCACGTCTCGATCGTGGCGCGCGCACTCGGCATCCCCGCGGTCGGCGAAGTGCCGAACGCGCCGGGAATCGCCGATCCCGGCGACGCCGTCATCGTCGACGGCACATCCGGCATGATCTATGTGCGCCCGTCGCAGGAGGTCGAGGCGGCCTTCGCCGAGCGCGTGCGCTTCCGCGCCCGCCGCCAGGCGCAATATCTGGCGCTGCGCGACCGGCCCTGCGTCACCAGGGACGGCCAGAAGGTCGAGCTGATGATCAACGCAGGTCTCGCCATCGACCTGCCGCATATCGAGGACACCGGCAGCGCCGGCATCGGCCTGTTCCGCACCGAGCTGCAATTCATGGTCGGCCAGAGCCTGCCGCGCACCAGCGACCAGCTGGCGCTGTATCGCACCGTGCTGGATGCCGCCGGCACCAAGCCCGTTACCTTCCGCACCCTCGACATCGGCGGCGACAAGGCGCTGCCCTATATGGAAGCGGTGATCGAGGAAAATCCCGCGCTGGGCTGGCGCGCGATCCGGCTCGGGCTCGATCGTCCCGGCCTGCTGCGCGGCCAGATCCGCGCGCTCTTGCGCGCCGGCGGCGGCCGCGCGCTGCGCATCATGTTCCCGATGATCTCGGAGGTCGCCGAGTTCGACTCGGCGAAGGCTCTGGTCGAGCGCGAGCTGACATATCTGCGCCAGCACGGCCATACGCTGCCGGAGCGGATCGATATCGGCACCATGGTCGAGGTCCCCGCGCTGCTCTATCAGCTCGACGAGCTGCTGAGGAAGGTCGACTTCATCTCGGTCGGCTCCAACGATCTGTTCCAGTTCCTGTTCGCGGTCGACCGCGGCAATGCCAAGGTCTCCGAGCGCTTCGACACCATGTCGGCGCCGATCCTGCGTGTGCTGCGCGAGATCGCGCGCAAGTCGAACGCTGCGAAGAAGTCGTTGTCGCTCTGCGGCGAGATGGCCTCGAAGCCGATCGGCGCGCTCGCCCTGATCGCGATGGGCTATCGCTCGCTGTCACTGTCGGCGACCGCGCTCGGCCCGGTCAAAGCGCTGGTCATCGACCTCGACGCGAAAAAGGCCGAGGCGATGCTCGACCCGCTGCTGGATGCGCCCTCCGGCAGCGTCTCGATCCGGCAGAAGCTGACGGAATTTGCCGAGGCCGAAGGCCTGGCGTTGTAGCGGGCCTGTCCGCGTCTCTTCGCCGCCTCGCTTCCCTCCGCTTTTTTGAGACCAAATCGATGTCGTCGCTCCCCGAAGCCAAACTGGACGTCCTGCTCGCGCACCACGCCTCGCTCGAGGCCGAATCGCTGGGACAACTCCCCTCCGAGCGTTATGTGCAGGTCACGCGTGAGCTCGCCGAGATGACGCCGCTGATCGAGGCGGTGAAAACATATCGCTCCGCGGTCAAGGAACTCGCCGACACCGAGGCGCTGATGGCCGATCCCGCGACGGACGCCGAGATGCGCGGCATGGCGGAAGCCGAGCGCGGCGAGCTGACAGCCAAGATCGAGGAGCTCGTCCAGAATATCCGGGTCGCGCTGCTGCCCAAGGACGCCATGGACGACCGCAACGTGGTGCTCGAAATCCGCGCCGGCACCGGCGGCGACGAGGCCTCGCTGTTCGCCGGCGATCTGTTTCGGATGTATGAGCGCTTCGCGAGCCTGCAGGGCTGGAAGGTCGAGGTGATCTCGGCCAGCGAAGGCACCGTCGGCGGCTACAAGGAAATCATCGCGGAGGTGCAGGGCCGCGGCGCGTTCTCGAAACTGAAGTTCGAGTCCGGCGTGCACCGGGTGCAGCGCGTTCCCGACACGGAAACGCAGGGACGCATTCACACCTCCGCCGCCACCGTCGCCGTGATGCCGGAGGTCGAGGAGGTCGACGTCGAGATCAAGAACGACGATCTGCGCATCGAGACCATGCGCGCGCAAGGCGCCGGTGGCCAGCACGTCAACAAGACCGAATCGGCGATCCGCATCACCCACATCCCGACCGGGATCGTGGTGATGATGCAGGACAGCCGCTCGCAGCACAAGAACAGGGCTTCGGCCATGAACATCCTGCGCTCGCGCATCTACGACGCCGAACAGCAGCGCCTCGACGCCGCACGCTCGGCCGAGCGCAAGGAGAAGGTCGGCTCCGGCGACCGCTCCGAGCGCATCCGCACCTACAATTTTCCGCAAGGGCGCGTCACCGACCACCGCATCAATTTGACGCTCTACAAGCTGCCGCAGGTGATCGCGGGGGAAGCGCTGGGCGAACTAATCGACGCGCTGACCACCGAGCATCAGGCAGCCCAGCTCGCCGCCCAAGGCGCGGCGGCCTGAACGGCAGCGATCGCTGCGAAATCAGCCCTCGCTGGAGACCCGGAACGACTTCAACAGACGGCTCAAGGCCGGGCTCGCGGCACGGCGGAGCTCTTCGAGATTCTTCCGCGAGAGCGCCCGAAGCTTCTGCTCACCCTTCTTGGTCAGCTTGAGGTGCACGCGCCGGGCGTCGTCGGGGTCGGCAAGCCTGCTGACCAGCCTGAGCTTGGCCAGACGGTCGACCAGTTCGACTGCGGAATGATGCCGGACCAGCAGGAAGCGCGCGACGTCGCCGACGGTCGCAGGTCCCGGACGCACAAAGCCCTTGATGCCGAGCAACGCCTGGTGCTGGGTCGGCGTCAATCCCTCCTTCGCCGCGGCCTGCTCGCTGAAGGCCAAGAAGCTCCGGATCTGGTAGCGGAACTGCGCCAGCGCCGCGTAATCGGCGTCTCGCATCGTACGGCTGCTGGAGCGCGGTGTGGTTGTCGTCGCCTTGGATCGCTGCGCCCGCATGACTGGACCGTGCCTTGCCGCCCTGCCTCGGGCTCCCAGCTCGAGAAGGCGGGCGACCTAGCCAAAAGTAGCAAGCCGCCGTCCCGAATGGAACCGGACGATGTCGTGGATGCACAGCTATCCGGTCGTTATTCGAAGCTCGACAGCAGGATCTTCACCAGGATGACCTGAAAGGCGATCGGAATGCGGACGCTTTTCCGCCTGATCGAACGCTGCAGCGCACCGGCGATCTCGGCGCTGGTCAGGCTGCCGGCCGACGCATTGGCGATCAACTCGCCCCACATCTGCGACAGCGAGCCGCCCGGCGGCAGCACCGGGCTGATGGTCACGCCACAGCCCTGCGCCCAGTCCACGATCTCCCGCATGGTATGAGGACCGCAATTGCGCGCCGTCGCGAGGCGTTCGGCCGTCAGCGCGCGAAGCAATTTGTGTGAGGGCGACCAAGTTCCCTTCGGCGCCTGTTCGCCGGTGAGTTCGACCGCGAGTTCCTTCAACACGTTCTGGGCGCGCACGCTGAGCTTCTGCATCGGGCCGGGCTCGCGCCTTGAATGAACGCTGCCGCCGACGACGAGCGCGTGTCGGCCGGGCCGATTGCGCGGTTCGGCAGTGCGGGCGGCATCGCCAGGCTGCGCCGCCGCATGCTGATCGTTCCCCTCCGTTGCCTGTCGCTCCGCCGCTTGCGGCCATGCTTGCTGCTTCCGGGAACCCGCCACTGGTGTCTGCCGCGCCATTTTGCTCCGCCGAACCCGCCAGCCTCGTACTCACAAAGACTAATATATATCGTTATCCGATATGTTTTCACGCGATAATCTCGATCGTTCGACCAAAGACGAAATTGACAGAAGGTGTTCACAAGCAATGTTTACGTCCAGGAGCCACACGCGGATGTGACGTGCCCGGTGCAGGCAGGCCCTTCGAGGCCGGCTGCCGCCGGACAGGTCGTGCTTTGCCTGCAAACAAGAACGATATCCGGAGGAAACGATCATGACTGACCAACTCATTCGCCGTGGCCTCTCGCGCCGCGGCCTGCTCCAGACCACGGCGGGCCTCATCGGCGGCTCGGTGCTGCCTGCGATGCCCGCCTTTGCCGAGGACAAGCCGATCGGCTCGTATCCCGCAGGCGTTTCGGGTTCCACCGCCTTCATCGGCATCTCGGTGCCGCGCACCGGAACCTATGCCGTTCAGGGCGAGGACGAGCTCAAGGGCTATCAGCTCGCTATCGAGCACATCAACAGCGGTCACGACCTGATCAAGAAGATCTCGCCGAAGACCAGCAAGGGCGTGCTCGGCAAGGAGCTGAAATTCGGCGTCGCGGATTCCGCAGCCAAACCGAACGAGGCGGTGCAGGCACAGCAGCGTTTCATCAGCGAGAACAAGGCGATCATGATCACCGGCGGTACCTCGAGCGCCGTTGCGGTCGCACTCAACAAGCTCGCCCAGCGCGAGAAAGTGATCTTCGTCTGCGGCATCTCCGGGTCGAACGACACCACCGGCAAGGACTGCGTCCGCTACGGCTTCCGCCAGAATTTCTTCGGCCAGACCGCCGCGGCGGCGATCGGCCCCGTCATGGTCAGGGAGTTCGGCAAAGGCAAGAAGGCTGCGTATCTCACGCCTGACTACACCTACGGTCACACCGTCACCAAGTCGATGCAGGACTTCCTCGCAACCGCCGGCTGGACCACCGTGACCAACCAGGTCGCCCCGCTCGGCGCGCCCGATTATTCCTCCTATCTGCTGAACGTCGCGAATTCCGGCGCCGACGTGCTGATCAACGTCAACTGGGGCCACGACGCGGTGCTGTCGACCCAGCAGGCCAAGCAGTTCGGCGTGCTCGACAAGATGAAGCTGGTCGTCCCCTACCAGGTGCCCTTCATCGCGCGCGAGACCGGTGGGCTGATGCAGGGCGTCTACGCCGCGACCGACTATTGGTGGACGATCGAGGACAAGTTCCCGCTCGCCAAGATGTTCAACGAGGCTTTCGAGAAGAAGTACGGCTACAAGCCGGAATGGGGCGCGGAGAACGCCTATGTCAGCTTCGCGCATTGGGCGCACATGTGCGAGCAGGCCGGCAGCTTCAACCCGCCCGACGTGATCAAGGCCTATGAAAAGGGCGAGACGCTGCCGTCCCTGGTCGGCGACGTGCACTACCGCCCCGAGGACCATCAGTGCGTTCGCCCCGTGCTCATCGTCAAGGGCAAGCAGCAGAAGGACATGAAGAACAAGGAAGACTGGTACGACGTGGTCGAGATCGTCCCGGGCGAAGGCTTGATGCAGAAGCCGGACGCCTTCGGCTGCCATCCCGGCGACTACAGCTGAGCTCGCGCTAACCCCCTGTGACGCCGCAGGCCGCTTCCGGCTCCTGCGGCGTCACCCTTTTTTGCGCACCGCCGGAACGCGCCACAACCGTGACCATCGCATGATCAGTTGGCCCAACCTCGTCTCGCAGCTCTTCAACGGGCTCGCGCTCGGCGCGCTGCTCGCGCTGATCAGCTCCGGCCTGACCATCATCTACGGCACGCTCGGCGTGCTCAACCTCGCGCATGGCGCGATGTTCATGATCGGCGGCTATGCCGGCTTCGTCGCCTACCAGTACACGGAATCGTTCATCATCGCCGTGATCGCCGGCTCCCTGTTTGTGATGCTGCTGGGCGTCGCGATGGAACGCGTCATCATTCGCCATTTCTATCATCGACCGCACGAGGATCAGCTGCTCGTGACGTTCGGGCTCGGCATCTGCTTCGTCGAAATCATCCGGTTGATCTTCTCCAGCCAGTCGCAGCTGGTCCCGCCGCCGGCGATATTCCAGGGCATTACCAATCTCGGCTTCATGTTCTATCCGACCTACCGCCTCGCCGTGGTCGGCATCGTCGCGATCGCGCTCGGGGCGCTGTTCATCATCCTCTACCGGACCCGGCTCGGCATGATCGTGCGGGCCGGCATCGAGGATTCGGTGATGGTGGATTCGCTCGGCATCAACGTCTATCGCGTCTTCATGGTGGTGTTCGGCATCGGCGCGATGGCCGCCGGCTTTGCCGGCATCGTCAACGCGCCAGTGGTGTCGCTGACACCGGGCATCGGTGACGACATCCTGGTCCAGACCTTCGTGGTGGTGGTGATCGGCGGCGTCGGCTCGTTTCCGGGCGCGATCCTCGGCGGCCTGATCGCCGGCGAGATCATCAGCGTCACCTCCATGTTCAACCCCGGCTACGCCTATGTGATGCTGTTTGCGGCAATGACGCTCGTGCTCGTGGTGCGACCGCATGGCCTGCTCGGCGTCCAGGGCCGCGAGTAAGTGATTTCCTGATGCTCAAGCAACGCCCGTTCCTGATCGAGACACTGACGGCCATCGGCCTGATCATTGCTCCCTTCGTGCTGCCACATCTCGGCTTCGCACCCAACACCGTCAACCGGATCCTGGTCTGGGGCCTGTTCGGCCTCGGCTTCGACATCCTGTTCGGCTTCACCGGGCTGCTGTCGTTCGGCCAGTCCGCCTTCTACGGCACCGGCGGCTTCGTCGCGGCCTACCTCCTGACCCGCGCCGGCTTCGGCAACGTGCTGGGCGCGCTGGTCATCGGCATGATCGCGGCGGCGGCGACCGGCTATCTGATCGGCCTGATCGCGCTGCGCCGGACCGGCATCTACTTCGCCATGATCACGGTGGCGATCGCGGAAGTGTTCTTCTTCGTCGAATTCAATCCGCTCTCCGATTTCACCGGCGGCGAGAACGGTCTGCCGGGGGTACCGACGCCGAGCTTCAATCTCGGCTTCACCACGCTCCACTTCACCAATGGCTGGTCGCTCTACCAGTTCATCGCGCTGTGCTACTTCATCGGTGTCATCATCGCGCTCAGGATCGTGCGCTCGCCGGTCGGCGCCATTTTCAGCGCGATCCGGGACAATCCGCTGCGCGCCACCGCGGTCGGGCACAACATCCACGGCTACAAGCTGACCGCTTTCGTGATCGCCGCCGCTTACGCCGGTTTCGCCGGCGGCCTGCTCGGCGTGCTCCAGGCCTTCATGCCGCCTGATGCCTTCACCTTCGACACGTCCGGCCAGCTGGTGATGCAGACCGCCATTGGCGGCCGAGGCACGCTGTTCGGGCCGCTGGTCGGCGCGACCGTCTGGCTGTTCTTGCAGGATTTCCTCCAATCCGCGCTGGGCCTGGGTGCCGCCTGGAAGCTGGTGCTCGGCGTCGTGTTCGTGCTGCTGGTGTGTTTCCTGCGCGGCGGCATCATCGGCGGTCTAGCGGACCTTTATCGCCTCGTCTCCGGCAGGCGTCAGCGGCGCGATACGGAGGCCGAGCCGGACGCCGAGACGACAGCGCAACCCGCGCCGGCGCCGATGCAGGCCAAGGAGGTCGCGCACCCCGCTTATTCCGGGCCGATCCTGAAAGCCACCGGCCTCACCAAGCGCTATGGCGGACTCGTCGCCAACAGCGACATCGATTTCAGCGTCAATCAGGGTGAGCTGCGCGGCATCATCGGTCCCAACGGCGCCGGCAAATCGACCTTCTTCAAGATGTTGACCTGCGAGATCGCTCCGACATCGGGCCAGATCGTGTTCGAGGGGCGCGACATCACGGGATTGAAGGTCACCGAGGTTTGCCAGCTCGGGCTCACCAAGAGCTATCAGGTCAACCAGCTCTTCACCGGCCTCACCGTACGGGAGAATCTGACGATCGCCGCACTCGCCGAGCTGCGCGGCAAGTTCCGCCTCGATCTCTTCCGCAAGCTCTCCAGCGTCAAAGGCCTGACGGAGCAGGTGGAGCATACGCTCGCCTTGGTCAATTTGACCCGCCGCGCCGACACGCCGGTTGCCGAACTCGCTTATGGCGAGAAGCGCAGGCTCGAGATCGGACTCGCGCTCGCCACCTCGCCGCGCCTGCTGCTGCTCGACGAGCCGCTCGCGGGCATGAGCCCGCGCGAGCGGGTCGAGACCGTCAAGCTGCTCAAATCGATCGCGCGCGGCCGCACCATGATCATCATCGACCACGACATGGATTCGATGTTCGAGCTGGTCGAACGCGTGACGGTTCTCCAGGAGGGCAAAGTGCTGGTCTCCGGTACGCCGGAGGAAATCAAGACCAACGCCGCGGTGCAGGAGGCCTATCTCGGCGGCGTGCATGGGGAGATCGCCGCATGAGCCTGATCGAGGTCAACGGCTTGAACAGCTATTACGGCGATTCCCACATCCTGTTCGACGTCGCCATGCACGTCGAACGTCACGAGGTGGTGGCGCTGCTTGGCCGCAACGGCGCCGGCAAGAGCACGACGCTGAAGAGCCTGATGGGCGTCGTGACGCCGCGCAGCGGCAGCGTGAAGTTCGACGGCGTCGATATCGCCGGACGCAGGAGCCACAGGATCGCGCAGGCGGGAATGCAGCTCGTGCACGAGGAGCGCCGCGTCTTCGGCAGCCTGTCGGTGGAGGAGAACATCGTCCTTGCCGGGATCACCGCGCCGAAGCGCTGGCCGCTCGGCCGCATCTACGAGATGTTTCCGCGGCTGAAGGAGCGGCGCAGCAACCGCGGCACCGAGCTCTCCGGCGGCGAGCAGCAGATGCTCGCGATCGCGCGGGCGCTGGTGCGCGATCCCAAGATCGTGCTGCTCGACGAGCCGTTCGAGGGACTTGCACCCGTCATCGTCCACGATCTCGTCAAGGCCTGCCGCGAGCTGGCGGCGGCCGGCCAGACCATCGTGCTGGTCGAGCAGAACCTGGCCGCGACGCTGGCGCTGGCGAGCCGGATCTACATCATCAACAACGGCCACATCGTCCACGAGGGCCCGGCTCAGGAGCTCAAGGCCCAGCCGGAGCTGCTGCAGCGCTATCTCGGCGTCTGATCGGTCGCCGCAATCAGCTGCCAAGCGCCGCGATCATCCGCTTGGCGTGGTCGGCGAGCACGGCCATATCTTCCTTGCGCGTCTGCGCCGGCAACAGTTCGACGCCGGCCCTGACAGGCATGACGTGCATGTGCAGGTGAAGCACCACCTGCCCGCTGGCCGGTTCGCTGAACTGCTGGAGGATGATCCCCTCCGCGTCGAACGCCTTCATCGCCGCAAGCGCGATCCGCTTGGCCGTCCGGGCGACGGCGGCGAGATCGTCCTCCGCGATATCCAGAATGCCGCGCGCCGGCGCCCGCGGAATCACCAGCGTGTGCCCGGGCGCGCGCGGCATGATGTCAAGGAAGGCCAGGCTGCGGTCGTCCCTGAAAACCTCGAAGCAGGGGATCTCGCCGCGCAGGATCTTTGCGAACAAATTCTGGTCGTCATAGGCCGTCATGGACCCCTCCACGCTAGCGAGGCGCGATCAAACGCGCTCCTTTCCGTTGACGCAAGCAAGCCTGCCGATCTATCCACGATGCCAGGCAGGATGGTTCCATTGACGACAGGCTTCGGTCCCGGACATGACGTCGAGAGTGCGCGGCGCGCGCTCGCGGCACGGCTGCGATCGGCCGGCATCGAAGAGGCGGCCCTCGATGCGCGCCTGCTCGTCGGGGCCGCACTGGAGCTCGATCTGACCGGCATGGTGACGCAGGCATCGCGACAACTCACGCCTGACGAAGCCACGCGGCTCGAACGATACGCGCAGCGCCGGCTCGCGCATGAGCCGGTCGCCCGCATTCTCGGCACGCGGGAGTTCTGGGGCATGCCGTTGCGGTTGTCCGAGGCGACGCTGGTCCCGCGGCCGGACACCGAGACCGTCGTCGAGCTCGCGCTCGAGATTTTTCGCGGGCTGGCGATTTCGGGCCGGGGCCCGCGCATCGCAGATATCGGCGTCGGATCCGGCGCCATCCTGCTCGCATTGCTGCGCGAGATTCCCGATGCGTTCGGGGTCGGCACCGATGTCAGCCTGATGGCGCTCGATACGGCGAGCGACAACGCGGTCGCCCTCGGCCTCGCCCGCCGCGCCGGCTTCGTCGCCTGCTCCTATCTGGCGGCGCTGCGTGGCCCGTTCGATCTCATCGTCTCGAACCCGCCCTATATTCCCTCCGCCGAAATCCCGACCCTGAGCATCGAGGTGCGCGAGCACGATCCGCGTCTGGCGCTCGACGGCGGCAATGACGGATATGACGCCTATCGCGTCTTGATCCCGCAGGCCGCCGAGCGTCTCGCCCCCGGCGGAGCGCTGATTGTCGAGGCCGGACAGGGGCAGGCCCGGACGATTGAAACCTTGATGACGGCCGGCGGGTTAACGGTGGACAGGCCACCCAAGGCCGACCTGGCGGGCATTCCGCGTGCCGTTTCGGCCCGAAAAATGCCCCCATAAAAGCCGGATTGGCCTGCAAAAAGCTCTTGGAATATCCCTTGGGAACGACTACGTTCCAATCAATAGATCGGTGCCGGCCCCGTAGACCTACGGGCGAAAGCCGGGCTCTCGGGCGAGAGCTTTACTGATAAAGGTTCCAAGCCGCAGGTCCTGTGAAGCGCGATAGCCAGTGGAGCTGCGCTGCTCTCCGACCGCAAAGTGAACGAAAGCCTGATATTGCGCTTGAAGATTTACGCAACACAGCTGGGCTTGTTTCGGCAGGCAAAATGAATGGATTCGCTGGCGATCAGTGCTGGCGGGTGGGGAACGCGTCTTTGTTGCGCGACGGTCGACGAACATCGGCAGGGTTCGATCCGCTCTTGCGCGCGGTGCGCGCGAGCGATGTGAACCGCTGTCACCAGGTCACTCCTAGCAATCAGTAACGCGTGCAACGTTTAGGGCTGGAATTAAAGGCAGGACATGAGAAACGGTCAGAACAAGCAGCGGATGCGCAACCGCAACAATAACAATAACAACAACAACAATAACCGGCGCAGCCAGAACCCGATGACCCGGGTCTACGAGTCCAACGGACCCGACATCAAGATCCGCGGCACCGCCTCGCACATCGCCGAAAAGTATCTCCAGCTGGCCCGCGACGCGCGTTCCTCCGGTGATCCCGTTGCGGCCGAGAACTACTACCAGCACGCCGAGCATTATTTCCGCCTGATCGCCGCGGCCCAGGAACAGTTCCGCCAGAACCAGCAGCCGCGCGGCGACGAGCCGATCAGCAGCAATAGCGACGACGGCGACGACGACGGCGAGAATTTCTCGAATTTCGGCCAGGAGCCGGGCTTCGTCCCGCAGCCGCAACAGCAGCAGCCTTTCGCGCGCGACCGCGACGGCCAGCGCGAACATCACCAACGTGATCATCAGCCGCGCGACAACCAGCCCTATCAGCGTGAGAACCAGCAGCCGCGCGAGCACCGCGAGCGCGAGCATCGTCCGCAGCCGCAATACCAACCCCAGCCTCAGCCGCTGCCGCTGAATCAGCCGCAGCCCGTCGTTGCCGACGCCGGCAGCGTCGACCGTCTGCCCTCCTTCATCACCGGCCCGCAGCCGCAGGTGAACGGCGGCGCGAATGGCGGCCAGCCCGGTTTCGAGGGCGGTGCCGGCGGTGGCGAACGCTTCCCGCGCCGGCGACGCCGGCCGCATGGCCCGCGCCCCGAGCGCGAGGCAGCTCCAGCCGCATCCGGCGACGATCTCGCGCCCAGCGAGTAAGCGAGCCTCTTCTGATCGACTAATATGGAATCGTCCCGGCCTCGCCGGGACGATTTGTTTTTGACGGGAGAGTTGACGCTAGCCGCGCGTCGCCGTCGTTGAGGACGGCACCAGCACGGGCTTTGCAAGCGACGGAATGAGCCGCGCCCGCTGCTTGGCGGGGATCGCGCGGTAGACCTGCTTGGTCGCCTCCACGATATGGACGCCGGCAAAGGGCAGCGACAGTGCCGCACCGGCGCGCTCCCACATCTGCGCCGATTTCAGCACCCAGCCGCCGGCATAAGGCGGCATGAACAGCGCCTCGCCCCAGGCGGTCGGCGTGAACCAGGTCTGGCGCAATAGATCGGTGATCTGCGAGCGTGAATAGGGCCGGCCGTGGCCGAACGGCGTGCTGTCGGTGCGGGTCCACACCCCGCGCCGGTTCGGTATCACTGCGATCACGCGCCCCGACGGCGACAGCACGCGCCAGACCTCGCGGAGCAGCGCGGCCGGATCGTCCGACATCTCCAGCGCATGAACCAGCAGGATGCGGTCGACCGCGGCGTCAGGAAGCGGCAGCGAGAACTCGTCGACCAGCGAGGCCAGCGCCGGCCGCCCCGTCGGCCATTTCAGGACACCCTGGGCCGCCGGCATAAAGGCGAGGCAGCGCTCGGCATCTTCGCGGAACAACCCCAGATAGGGCGTGGGATAGCCGAGGCCGAGCACGCGCTGGCCTTCCGCGCTCGGCCAGCGTTCCCTGATGCCGCGATTGATCATTTGCCGGGCCACGATCCCGAGGCGGCGGGAATAGAACTCGCGGAGGTCGACGACGTCGATGGTCATGACGGCAATGTAACATGCACGAGAGCGCCGCCGCGCGCGGAATATTGCATTGCCTGCGCAACGTTAACGCCATATTTGTCTGGCGGGGCTGAGCCCGATGGAGATGACATGGCCGCCGAAATTCGTACTTTCAGCTGTTTAAACGACAATTTCGGCTATCTGATCCACGATGTGGAAACCAAGGCGACGGCGTCGATCGACGCGCCCGAGGCTGGCCCCATCCTGGCGGCGCTGGAGCGCGAGGGCTGGCAGCTCACCGACATCCTGATCACCCATCATCACGGCGATCATGTCGGCGGGGTCGCCGAACTCAAGCGGAAATACAACTGCCGCGTCGTCGCGCCGCACGACAAGGCCGCGAAGATCGCGGATGTCGATCTGCGCGTCGCCAATGCCGACGTGGTCAAGATCGGCAATTTGCTCGCCCGAATCATCGAGACGCCCGGCCACACGCTCGACCACATCTCCTACGTGTTCGACACCGAGAAGACGGTGTTCGCCGCCGACACGCTGTTCTCGATCGGTTGCGGCCGCGTGTTCGAGGGCACCTATCCGATGATGTGGGATTCGCTTCTGAAGCTGCGCGCCCTGCCCGACGACTTCAAGCTCTATTGCGGCCACGAATACACGGCCTCCAATGTCAAGTTCGCCCTCACCGTCGATCCCGACAATGCGGCCCTCCAGGCGCGCGCGGCGGAGGTCACCAAGCTCCGGGCCGAGAACAAGCCCACCATTCCCTCACTGCTTGGTGACGAGAAGCGAGCAAACGTGTTCCTGCGCGCTGATGCGCCCGAGGTCGCAGCCAGGCTACACATGAAGGGCGCGGATGCCGCCGCCGTGTTCGGCGAATTGCGCGAGCGCAAGAACAAGTCCTGAAGCATAAATCCTGAAGAACAAATCCTGGCGGGGATCGATGCCGACCGCAGCCGAGATCATCGCGCGCCTCGAATTGCGGCCGCATCCCGAGGGCGGCCATTACCGCGAGACGTTCCGCGACCAGGCCACCGACGCCAACGGGCGTTCGCGCTCGACTCTGATCTACTTCCTGCTGGCGCGCGGCGAGCGTTCGCACTGGCATCGCGTCGATGCGGTTGAGACATGGCACTATTACGCCGGCAGCCCCTTGATGCTTCGCATCGCCCATGACGGCTGCTCGCAGCACGAAGTGCGACTGGGCACCGACCTCGCCGGCGGCGAACGGCCGCAAGGAATCGTGCCGGCGCAAGCCTGGCAGATGGCGGAAACCACGGGCGATTGGACGTTGGTCGGCTGCACCGTCGCACCTGCGTTCGAGTTCGCAGGCTTCGAGCTCGCCTCGAAGGGTTGGGAGCCGTAGCTCAAACCGGCCCCGCCGACCGCCGCTCCCCGTGCCCCGAAGCTAGTTTTTGCTGTCTTTCTGCACCGGCAATCGACGAACGATCCTGGTCGGAAGCGTTTCGTAGGCCGGCCGATATTGACCGGTCCGATACTGCTTCTCTGTCAGTCGGATAAAGGATTTCCCGTCGGTGATCGTCGCCGTTTCGGGGCGCCCATTGATGCTCTCGTTCCGATGCATGCCGGTAAAGGTCTCAGCGGTTGCGCCCACTTGCGCCGAAGCGCTTACGCAGACGAGTCCGACCAACATCAGCGGGACCGTGATCGGGCGCATCATCGCTTCCTCAACACCATGTCCTTGGCCGCGATCAGACCGCCCCCGGCAATGAGGATTGCGGCAATCGCAATGTTGGCGCTGGCCTTGGCAAAACCGGCCGCGATGAGGAAGCCGGTCGAGAGCAGCGGGGTCGCGTAGGAGGCGGCGCCGAGCACGCGGATGTCACCGCGCTTCATGCCGATGTCCCAGGCATAGAAGGCGGCGCCGACGGGACCGATGCCGAGCGCGATCACGGAGAGCCATTGCAGCGTGGTCTCCGGCCATACGGTGGTCTCGAGCAGGCCGTGCATCAGCGCGGCAAGCACGGCGGTGGCCAGACAGAAGCCCGCGACCGCATCGGTGGGAACGGCTTTGAGCCGGCGCGACAGCACCGAATAGGCAGCCCAGACGAACGCGGCAATGAAGGCCGCGATCAGTCCCGGCACCGCACCCGGTGCAAACCCGCTGGTGTTTCCGGCGAACAGCAGCACGGTGCCAACGAGGCCGAGCACCGCGCCGATGATGTGATGCAGCGCGAGCCGCTCACCGGGCAGAAACGACGAGAACAGTACGATCAGCAGCGGCCACATGTAGTTCAGAAGGCCGGCTTCGGCCGGCGGCGCAAAGCGCAGCGCGAGGAAATACAGCGCGTGATAGCCGAACAGGCCGCCGACGCCGACGACCCAGACGACGAGCGGCTGACGCAGGCTCTTCGCCGCCCCGCCGCGGCCGATCCAGGTGAGCAGGCCGACCAGGCCGCCGATCGCGAAGGTCATCGCGGCAAGCTGGAACGCCGGGATCCTTCCGGTCGCCACTGTCATCACCGATAGCAGCGACCACATCAGGATCGCGGTCAATCCGATCAGCGTGGCGGTACGGGGAGTCATTGGCCAATTTCCGTCGTGGCCGGGCTTGTCCCGGCCATCCACGTTCTTCCGTGGCGACGGTTGTTTTAGGGCCGTGGATGCCCGGGACAAGCCCGGGCAAGACGAGACATTGGCTTATGATCGCACCTGATGCGATCGCATCACACCATGTACTGGCCGCCGTTGACCGTCAGCGTCGAGCCGGTGATGAAACCGGACTCGTCGGCCGCGAGGAACACCACCGCACGGGCAATCTCCTCGGGCTCGCCGAGCCGGTTGGCCGGAATCTGCGGGATCACGTTCTTCTCCAGGACGTCTTTCGGGACCGCCTGAACCATTTCGGTGTTGATGTAGCCGGGGCAGATCGCGTTGACGGTGATGCCGCCCTTGGCGTTCTCGAGCGCGAGCGCCTTGGTGAAGCCGATGTCACCGGCCTTCGCCGCGGAATAGTTGACCTGACCGAACTGCCCCTTCTGGCCGTTGATCGACGAGATCGAGATGATGCGGCCGAACTTGCGCGCACGCATGCCCTCGATGACCTGGCGCGTCATGTTGAACAGCGAGCCGAGATTGGTGTTGATGACCGCGTTCCACTGCTCCAGCGTCATCTTGTGGAAGGCGGTGTCGCGGGTGATGCCGGCATTGTTGACGAGCACCTCGACCGGTCCGAGATCGGCCTCGACCTTCTTCACGCCCTCGGCGCAGGCATCGAAACTGCTGACGTCCCACTTGTAGACGGCGATGCCGGTCTCGGCCTTGAACTTCTCCGCCGCCGTATCGTTGCCGGCATAGCTCGCCGCAACCTTGTAGCCAGCCGCCTTCAGTGCCTTGCTGATCGCAGCCCCGATGCCCCGCGTACCACCCGTGACCAATGCAACACGTGCCATGTTGTATTCCTTCCCTTGGACTCTTCGGACGTTTCTGACGTGATTGTTTTTAACGTTGGATTATGCGGTTGGTTTGACGGACATCAAGAACAAAACGCCCGGCGTTGAGCCGGGCGTTTTCTTTAGTCGAGGCTTGCGCGGTTGCGAAGAATATTTGATTTGCAACCGCTGCCTTTTTAATCGCGTGCAACGCACTCACTGACGTGTGCAGCGCACGCGCAAACTGCGCGTCAGCGATCGTCAGTCGCGCGCGATGCACATCGCGATACCCATGCCGCCGCCGATACACAGCGTGGCAAGGCCCTTCTTCGCATCACGCTTCTGCATCTCGTGCAGCAGCGTCACCAGCACGCGTGCGCCGGACGCGCCGACGGGATGACCGATCGCGATCGCGCCGCCGTTGACGTTGACCTTGGAGGTATCCCAGCCGAGATCCTTGTTGACGGCGCAGGCCTGCGCCGCGAAGGCTTCGTTGGCCTCGATCAGGTCGAGATCGCCGACATTCCAGCCGGCCTTCTTCAGCGCGGCGCGCGAGGCCGGGATCGGGCCCGAGCCCATGATCTTCGGATCGACGCCGGCCTGCGCCCAGGACACGATCCGCGCGAGCGGCTTCTTGCCTTCCTTGGCGGCCTGCTTGGCGGTCATCAGCACCACGGCGGCCGCGCCGTCATTGATGCCGGATGCCGAGCCTGCGGTGACCGTGCCGTCCTTCTCGAAGGCGGGCTTGAGCTTGGCCATGCCGTCGAGCGTGGCGCCGTGACGCGGATATTCGTCGGCGCTGACGACGACGTCGCCCTTGCGGGTCTTGATGGTGACGGGGACGATCTCGTCGTTGAACTTGCCGGCCTTCTGCGCCGCCTCGGCCTTCTGCTGCGAGGCGACCGCGAACTCGTCCTGCTGGGTACGGGTAATCTGCCACTGCCGTGCGACGTTCTCGGCGGTGTTGCCCATGTGGTAGCCGTTGAAGGCATCCCACAGGCCGTCCTTGATCATGGTGTCGACGAACTCGACCGGGCCCATCTTGACGCCGCCACGCAGATATTGGGCGTGCGGAGCCATGCTCATGGATTCCTGGCCGCCGGCGACCACGATCTCGGAATCGCCGTTGAGCAGCGCCTGGTAACCGAGCGCAACCGTGCGCAGGCCCGAGCCGCAAAGCTGGTTGACGCCCCAGGCCGGGCTCTCCACCGGGATGCCGGCGGCGATCGAGGCCTGGCGGGCCGGGTTCTGGCCCTGGGCGGCGGTCAGGATCTGACCCATGATGACTTCGGAGACCCGGCCGGGCTCGATGCCACCGCGCTCCAGCGCCGCCTTGATGGCGATGGCGCCGAGATCGTGGGCGGGAAGGGTCGCGAACGCTCCGTTGAAGCTACCGACCGGGGTGCGGGCGGCGCTGACGATGACGACATCGTCTGACATGGGCATCTCCTGAGGCTTGGGTTTCTTGAAAAGGGGGCAGGCGGGGCTTTGGGAAAACGGCTCGCCAGTCTCGTCAGCCATCCTGTTAACGTCGTTGAGGCATGTCAATCGGCCGACGACCAAATTCATGCCGCAGCGCATTCAAAATAGCGTTCTTGGCGCTTTCGCAAGCAAGATTTTGCTGCGCGATTAACCGTGCCGCACAAAACGGTAGCGTGAGCCCTTTGAAAATGCTTATTTTGTTGCGTTGCGTACTCTTCCCGCCCTGCGGCATAGCCCGCTCGGTTCCCGTTCTCCGCGTTTGCAAGTGAGAGCCCATGGCGAAATCAGACCAACCCACGACCATCAAGAAATACGCGAACCGCCGGCTCTACAACACCGGAACGAGTACTTACGTGACGCTGGAAGACCTCGCCGCGATGGTCAAGGACGGCGAAGATTTCCTGGTCTATGACGCCAAGACCGGCGACGACATCACCCGCTCCGTGCTCGCCCAGATCATCTTCGAGCAGGAGAACAAGGCCGGCCAGAACCTGCTCCCGACCACCTTCCTGCGCCAGCTGATCCGCTTCTACGGCGACAGCATGCAGATGGTGGTGCCGAAATATCTCGAGCAGTCGATCGCGACGCTGACCCAGGAACAGGAGAAGTTCCGCAAGCAGATTGCCAACTCGCTCTCCGGAACCCCGTTTGCGCCGCTGGAAGAACAGGTCCGCCGTAACATGGAGCTGTTCCAGCAGACCTTCTCGATGTTCAAGCCGTTTGTTCCCAATACGGGCCGCCCGGCGACCACCGCCGAGCCGGAGGCCGAGGCGACTGCCGAGGCGCCGAAGGACAGCAACATCGACGATCTGCGCCAGCAGATGAAGGACATGCAGGAGCGCCTTGAGCGCATGTCGAAGAAGGAGGAGTAGCTCCTTCTTCGCCGCCGGCAGCTGAGCCGAAGGACGCGCGATGTGCGATCGAAGCTCGCATTGGGACAAGGTCTACGCCACCAAGGGCGAGGCCGAGGTCAGCTGGTTTCAGGACAGCCCCGCGACCTCGCTTGCGATGATCATGGCAGCCGCTCCCGACCGGGGGGTTGCCATCATCGATATCGGCGGCGGCGCATCGCGGCTGGTCGATGATCTTCTTCGGGACGGATATCGCGATCTCACCGTGCTGGACCTCTCCGCCAACGCGCTCGACGCGGCGAAGACCCGACTCGGTCAGGCCTCTTCCGCGGTCGACTGGATCGTCGCCGACGCCACGATTTGGCGGCCGGCCAGGACCTACGATGTGTGGCACGACCGCGCGGCGTTTCACTTCCTGACCGACTCGCACGACAGGGACGCCTATGTCGAGCGGCTGCGATCGGCGATTGCGCCGGGCGGCCAGATCATCATTGCGACGTTTGCGCCCGATGGTCCGGAAAAATGCAGCGGCTTGCCGGTACAGCGCCATGACAGCACCAGCCTTGCAGCAGTCCTCGGGCCGGATTTCGAACTGGTCGAGACGCGCGGCGAGACGCATCATACGCCGTGGAGTTCGACGCAGGCGTTTCAGTTCAGCCGGTTTCGGCGACAGAAATAGCTCTCGGCATGCGCGGGCATGACGGCGGAAAGCGCGGATTATGCCGCCAGCTTCACCGCATGCGCAAAGTCCCAATAGAGTTTCCGCGCGCGCGTGTAGAACGGACCCGGCTTCAGCTCGCGCTCGTCGATGCGGATCACCGGCGCGACTTTTGCGAAATTGCCGGTGGAGAAGATCTCGTCGGCAGCCAGGAAGTCGGCATAGCGCAGCGTCTTCTCGACCACGGTGACGCCGTCGCCACGAAGCAGGGTGATGACGCGCTGGCGCGTGATGCCGTTGAGGAACGTGCCGTTCGGCACCGGCGTATAGACCACGCCGTCCCTGGCCATGAACACATTGGAATTGCCGAACTCGGCCACGTTGCCGAGCATGTCGAGCATCAGCGCGTTCTGGAAGCCGCGGGACGCGGCTTCGGCGAGCGCGCGCGAATTGTTCGGATAGAGGCAGGCCGCCTTGGCCTCGACCGGCGCGCATTCGGCGGTGGGTCTGCGGAACGGCGACAGCGTGATGGCATTACCGACCGGCTTCGGCATCGGCGCCTCGTAGATGCACAGGCACCAATTGGTGGTCTCGGGGTCGAACAGCACGCCGCCGCCCGAGCCGTTCTGCGCCCAGTACATCGGGCGGACGTAGAGCTCGGCATTGGCTGCAAAGCGCGCGATGCCTTCGGTCGCGAGCGTGAACCAGGTGCCGGTATCGACCATCGGCTTCAGGCCGAAATTGATCGCGGATTGATTGGCGCGGGCAACGTGACGGTCGAGATCGGGCGCGACGCCCTCGAACGCGCGTGCCCCATCGAACACGATCGAGCCGAGCCAGGCCGCATGGGTGCGCGGACCCATGATTGGGACATTGCCGTCGTGCCATTTGCCCTCGAAGAAGGTCCAGCTCGGCGAATATTCGATCGGCTTCCTGATCTCGGCCATGAAAGGCTTCCTCTTGGCGTGATGCCGCAATATCGCGCCACTATTGGACGCAACATCTAAATGATTCCCTGCGGTCAAGGGGTGGGCTACCCTCGCTGCCAGGGGAGAAAGGAAGCAGCATGTCGCTCGATCCGCTCGCAAAGCGCTTGTTGACCATGATGGCGGCGGCTGGGCCGCGGGCGGAGGGCCGGCCGAGCGTGGAGGCGCGGCGGCAATCGCTCGCGAAGCTGATGCAGTTCGCCCGCGTAGACGCCCCGGATGTGACCTCGCGCGACGGCATGCTGCCCGGCCGCGCTGGCGAACTGCCTTATCGGCTCTACACGCCCGCAAATGCCGATGAGCAAGCGCCCGGCTTCGTGTTCTTCCATGGCGGCGGCCTGGTCGCGGGCGGCGTCGCCACCCATGATCGCATCGCGGCGGCGCTGGCGCACGCCACCGGCTGCCGCCTCGTCTCGGTCGAGTACCGGCTCGCGCCGGAGCACAAATTCCCGGCTGCGATCGACGACGCGATCGCCGCCACCGAATGGGTCGCGCGCGAGGCCGCGTCGCTCGGCATCGATGCGGACCGTCTGGTGGTCGGCGGCGATTCCGCCGGTGCAACGCTCGCAGCCATCGTGTGCCAGGAGGCGGCCCAGACCGCAGGCCTCGCCATCGCCGCGCAATGCCTGATCTGCCCGGTGCTGGATTTCGAGGAAACCTCGCCCTCACGCGAGGCCTTTGCCGAGGGCCATCTGATCGACCGCGTCACGATCGAGGCCGATCTCTCCGACTATCTGCCCGACGGCATCGACACCGCCGACCCCCGCGTTTCTCCGCTACGGGCGACGCGGCTCACGGGCCTGCCGACCGCGATCATCCACACGGCCGAGCACGACCCGATGCGCGATGAAGGCAATGCCTATGCCCGCAAGCTGCTCGCCGCGGGCGTCGCCGTCGAGCATGTCTGCCACGACGGCATGGTTCATAATTTCCACGCCATGGGCGCGATCCTGCCGCAGGCGCAGCTGGTGCTGTCGCAGATCGGCGAGCAGGTGCGGCGTGCGGTGGCGAGGTAGTGCGTCTCACGCGCGCGCGTCGAGCACGGCTCTCGCGGCCACGACATAGTCAGGCCAATGCGCGTCCGCGTAACGCTCGGCCTGCCGGGCGTTGGTGACGTCGGGCGCATGTGCGGCGGCAATCATGCGTGCAAACCGTTCTTCGGCAACTGTCGTGCCATCGCGCGCTGGCGCGGGTGCCGCTGCGAGACTGGTCGGAGCGACGGCGAGCCCCGCCATTCCGGCGAGCAGGATGCGGCGTGACGTGGTCATGGCTGTCGTCCTCCATTGTCCGGCCTGCCGTCTGGCCGGCGAGAATATCGGTGCAATCACGACAGGGTAGCTGCGCGCATCGATGCAGTCCATCGTTCGCGGATAGCGCTTGACCGCGGCAACGATCACGTTCCATCTAGCACACGATCCTGCCACCGCAGCCCTACACGCCGGATTGTCACGTGTCCCAGCACAGCCCATCGTATCATCAGGCTTTGCGCGCGATCGCGATGGGACTGGCCTGTCTGGCGATTTCGGCCAGCACCGCCTTCTCCTTCGAAGCTGAGGAGGACACACCGGCAAAACCAGCGGTCCCGAACATCTACCTTGATCTCCGCACGATCTATGCGACGATTCCGGCGGGAACGCTCGGGCTCGGCTTCGGCAGTACGTCTTTGTCGGCCGCGCTCGAAGCCCTGGCGGTACGCAGAGGCACAACGCTGCCGAACGGCTTGCCGGCCGCGAAATCGATTGCCGTCGACCTGCCGCTGACCGTCGACGTCAACGATCGCGTCTCGCTCTACGGTGGCGTGTCGGGCTCGGCGACCGACATCGGCGGCGGCTGGTCGACGTTCGACGTCACGAGCTGGAACATCGGCGTGCAGGCCGACCTCTATCAGCAGAACGGCGGGCCGATCCCGACCATCACGCTGCAATCGACCCTGACGCAGTCGGTGCCCAACGATCAGGGCATGACGAATTCGTTCAACAACATCCTGGAATTCGACTACGCGCTCGACGAGGACGAGACGCGGGGCTGGCTCGCGGGCATGCAATACACTTACACCACCATCGCCAGCCCGTTCGCAAGCATCCGGCCGAACACGATCCTCTATGCCGGCGGCTATTACCAATGGCCGAGCAACTGGAAGTTCACCGGACGCCTCGGCGTGCAGTCGTTCGGCGGCGCGCAGATCGCAGGGAGGACGCTGGCGGAGTCCTTCACGCAACCGATCCTGCGGCTCGACCTCGATCGCATGGACGACAACGACAACCGGGTGTTCGGCATCACCGCGCAAATCGCGTGGATGCCGAAGCCGTCCTATCAGGTGACGTTGCGGACGCCGCTCTATGCGGTGCGCAATTGACGGCGGTCGTGGTGGATATCAGGTAAACAAACGCCCTGACCGCACCTCGCGACTCCCGACGCATGAACCGCTTGTTAATCGCCTTCGCGAGATCGCTCACCACGTTACCTCTCGGCAAGATGCTTGCGCGAAACTGGACCGGTTTCGTGTGGGAGGTTCAAAATGCCCCGTCTGGTACCGGAGCGAACGTTCCTGGCCGGCAAGATCATCTTCAATTTCGGGCAATCGACCATCGATTGCGTCATTCGCCGCATTTCCGAGGATGGCGCGACGCTGGAGATGCAGAGCAGCGTCGGCGTACCCGAGCAGTTCCAGCTCAGGATCTCAAGCCAGGATATCCGTTCCTGCCGCGTCCTCTGGCGGTCGGATCGGCAGGTCGGGGTCGCACTCGGAGCGGATGAGCAAGCCGAACCCTTCACGAGCAACGCGAAAGAGCGCAGCACGGACTCGCTGATGCGCGGGCAAATGCTGGCGCTTCGCGCGGCCCTTGATTTCGTGCCCCTCGGCATCGTGCTGCTGGACGCCGGCCTCCGCGCGCAATTGATCAATCGCGCGTTCCGGCAGATGTGGCTGTTGCCGGATGAAGTCGCCAACAGCAATCCGTCATTCGTGACGCTGATGCATCACGGCCGCGATACGCGCGCCTATGAGATTCCGCAGACCGATCTCGAATCCTATGTGGGCGAGCGTGTTCGTCAGGTGCAGGCGGGTGATGCGTCCCCGCTCGATCTGCGCCGTTCCGGCGGCGATGTCGTTCGCATGCATTGCACGCCTCTGCCCGACGGCGGACGAATGCTGACCTATACGCCCGTCACCGACATCGTGCGCTACTCCGACCAGCTGAAGTTGCTGCGCGACGCACTGGAGAACGTCGAGGACGGCGTCCTGCTGCTCGACCGCGATCTCAACGCCAGCTTCATGAACCGGCGAATGCGACGGTTCTGGGACGTGAGCGAACGGGAGGCCGACGGCCATCCGACCTATGAATCATTGGTAAGCCGGGCCCATCGCGCCAGCGCGCCGAATCTGCCAGCTAGTGAATTGACGCGATTTCCCGCCAAGCGCGTCGCGGAGGTCAAGGCCGGAGACCACGTCCGCGACCTGCAGACGCCGGACGGAAGGCGCATCAGGGCCCACTGCACCAAGATGTCGAATGGCGGCCGGATGCTGACCTATGTCGACATCACCGACCTGACGCAAAAGGCCGCGATGCTGGAGACGCTCGCGACCACCGACCCGCTCACCGGTCTCTACAACCGCCGCCACTTTCTTGAGTGCCTGGCTGCCGAATGGAGCCGGTTTCAGCGCTATTATCGCTCCGTCTCGGTGCTGATGCTCGACATCGACCACTTCAAGTCGGTCAACGATCGCCACGGCCATGCCGTGGGCGACGCCGCGATCAAGGCGGTTGCGGCCGCGTGCCTCGACGGCAAGCGCAAGTCGGACATCGTGGGGCGCCTCGGCGGCGAAGAATTTGCGGTTCTTCTGCCCGAGACTAGCCTGTCTCGTGCAAGGACGGTGGCGGATCGCATCCGCAAGCGCGTGATGAGCGCACAGGTCGCCGCCGGCGAGATTCAGTTCAGCCTCACCGTGAGCATCGGCATCGCCGAGGCCACCGTCAGCATGTCCGGCGTCGACGCATTGATGAGCGCGGCCGATCGCGCGCTCTACCGGGCCAAGGCCGAGGGCCGCAACCGCTGCATCGCCTTCGCGCCTCCCCCGCCTGCAAGCAAGGCGGCGGAGTGATCGAGGCCTCGGCGCTTAGTCCGGCACCGGCACGTCGAACGTGTTGAGCGTGACCGAGACCATGCAATAGACGCCGACGAGATAGGACAGCTCGGCCGCACCGTGCTCGCCGAATTCCTTCACCGCAGCCCGATAAGTCAGCTCCGGCAGCACGCCGCCGCTCACCAGTGCCGAGGCCATGTCGTAAGCGACGGCTTCCTGCTTGGTGAGATCCACCGGCCGCTGGCCGGCGACGATGGTCGCAAGCTTTTCGTCGGAGAGGCCACGCTGCTCGGCGACCAGCACGTGGGCATAGAGCTCGTAGCCGGATCGGAAATGCGAGCCGGTGACGAGGATCGCGACCTCGCGCACCGGGGCCGGCAGCAGCGGGTTCGACGCGATCGCCTTGACCAGCTCCCACACCGGCCCGCCGAAGCGCGGCTCGCGGATCCAGGGATTCCAGGGCCCGAGCAGTGCGCCGTCGTCGCGCATGTTCACGAAGCCCTTGAAATGGTCGGTGATGCCGGCCCGCATGTCGTCATAGAGCGGCTTCTGTTCAGCGCTCAGGTCTTTCGGATCCAGAATGGGAAGGCGCACGGCGGAGATCTCCTCGTTGAGAACACGACGCTTGCCCGCAGATGCGCGCAACGCAAGTGAAGTTGCCGTGACATCGCACGCCAAGCGGGCGTTCCGACAAATTCGACCATGTCGTCCCGAGCCCTACGCGCTCTGGGGATTTGCGACATCGTCGACGGCGAGCGTCAGCGGTTCACCTGTCGCGAGGAACGACGACAGAGTGGCTTCGAACAGTGCCGGATCGAGACCGCGCGCCTTCAGCCATTCGGGCTCGTAATAGGTCTGCCGGTAACGCTCGCCGGAATCGCAGATCAGCGTCACCAGCGACCCCGTCGCGTTCGCCTGCCGCATCTCCGAGGCAAGCCGGCACAGCGCCAGGAAATTTGTGCCGGTAGACCCGCCCACCGGGCGTCGCAGCCGGCGCGACAGCACGTTCATCGCCGCGATCGTGGCTGCATCCGGGATCTTCATCATGCGATCGACCACGCCAGGCACGAAGGAGGGCTCGCAACGCGGCCGGCCGACACCCTCGATCAGCGACGGGCGGTCGCAAACATGAGAACGGTCCTGCGTGCGGAAGCAATCGAAGAAGGCGGAATGCTCGACATCGGCGACGCAGAGCCGCGTCGGATACTGACGGTAGCGCAAATAGCGTCCGATGGTGGCCGATGTGCCGCCGGTGCCGGCGCCCATCACGATCCAGTCCGGCAGCGGCCGCGGCTCGCCCTGCAATTGCGTGAAGATCGATTCGGCGATGTTGTTGTTGCCGCGCCAGTCCGTTGCGCGCTCGGCGAAGGTGAACTGGTCCATGTAGTGGCCGTTCAGGCGCGCGGCGAGCGCGGCTGCTTCCGCATAGAGCGCGCGGCCATCGTCGATCAGGTGGCAGTTGCCGCCATAATGCTCGATCGCGGCGATCTTCTCCGCCGAGGTCGTGCGCGGCATCACGGCGTAGAAAGGTACGCCGATCATCTGCGCGAAATAGGCTTCCGAGACCGCCGTCGATCCCGACGACGCCTCGACCACAGGCGTGCCTTCGCGGATGTGTCCGTTACAGAGCGCGTAGAGGAACAGCGAGCGCGCCAGCCTGTGCTT